>NZ_BSTC01000002.1:0-350269 GCF_030269305.1 Kineosporia sp. NBRC 101731 | reverse complement strand
CTCGGGGCCCCCGGTGAAGGCGGCCGGACCGGTGCCGCAGTGACCCAGGCCGGCATCGCGCTGGCCGAGCGCCCGATCGAAGACACAGCCGGCACCCGGAACGGTGCCCCCACGAAGACCCGCGACCCTCTCGAGGACGCCGCGGACGAGATCGACGGCTTCGCCGAGAGCATGGACTGGGCCAACCTGCCCGAAGGGGCCGAGGCGCTCGCGGACAGCCCGGTGGTGATCCGCACGAAAGACCACGAGGCCCGGCCGATGACCATCGACCAGGCGCTCTACGAGATGGAGCTCGTGGGTCACGACTTCTTCCTCTTCGTCGACGCCGCGTGCAACCGGCCCTCTGTGGTCTATCGTCGGCGCGGGTGGAACTACGGAGTGATTCGACTGGCAGTCGACGCGGAGGCCACGGCCGGCGCGCCGGCCTGAGACCCTCTGCCCCCGAAGCACCTTTACCCGACCCGGCCGTTCCCGGGAGGAGATCCTCCCGGGAACGGCTGAGTCTGCCCCAGGCCCGCCGTATTGCCCTGGCCGCACAAGGTTTCGGGGTGGAGCGGCCCAGCGGGCCGATCAGTTCGCGGCACGTCCAGAAGGTGATCGACACCGTCGGCGTGCTGCAGATCGACTCGGTGAACGTGCTGTCGCGCAGCCACTACCTGCCCGTCTTCAGCCGGCTCGGTGACTACCCACGGGCGCTGCTGGAGAAGGCCGCGAACACCGCGCCGCGGCGGATGGTGGAGTACTGGGCCCACGAGGCGTCGTTCATCGCGCCCGAGACCCACCGGCTGCTGCGCTGGCGCATGGACCGTGCCGCGCACGAGGCCTGGGGCGGTATGCAGCGCATCGCCCGTGATCGCGCCGAGCTGCTCGACGAGGTGCTCGAGGTGATCGACCGGCACGGGCCGCTGACCGCCTCCGCCGCCGAGAAGATCGTGGGCGACGGAACACCGCGCGAGCGAACCGGTGAATGGGGCTGGAACTGGAGCGACGTCAAACGGGCCATCGAGTTCCAGTTCTGGGCCGGGCGGATCACCTCCGTCGGCCGCACCCAGCAGTTCGAGCGCCGCTACGCCCTACCCGGGCGGGTGCTGCCGAAAGCCGTGACCGCGGCTGCCGACCCCGACCCCGAAGATGCCCGGCGGGAGCTGGTACGGATCGCCTCCCGGGCTCTGGGGGTCGCGACAGAGCGCTGTCTGCGCGACTACTTCCGGCTGAAACCGGCCGAGTCCCAGGCCGCCGTCCGGGACCTGGTCGAGGCCGGTGAGCTGCTGCCGGTGACCGTCGAGGGCTGGGGGCGCCAGGCCTATCTGAACCCGGGGGCCCGGGTGCCGCGCCGGATCACTGCCCGGGCCCTGCTGAGCCCCTTCGACTCCCTGGTCTGGGAACGTCCGCGCACGGAGGTGCTCTGGGACTTCCGCCTGCGGCTGGAGATCTACACCCCGGCCGCCAAGCGTGAATTCGGCTACTACGTGCTGCCTTTCCTGCTCGGCGAGCAGCTGGTGGGCCGGGTCGACCTGAAGGCCGACCGGGCGCCCGGCGGGGGAGGGCGGCTGCTGGTGAAGGCGGCCTACTCCGAGCCCGGGGTGCCGGCGCCGGCCGTTCTCGGGGAACTGGCCGACGAGCTGCGGCTGATGGCCCGGTGGCTGGAGCTGGACGGGGTGGTCGCCGAGCCGAAGGGAGATCTCGGCCCGGCGCTCGCCCAGCTGTTCGGGCGGTGAGGAGGGGCGTGACGGGTCCCGTCAGGTGAGGTGCCTCGTCCTCAATGCTGGTTCTGCTCGTCGGAGGTGAGCCGGGCGTGCAGGTGCTCGTCGGAGAGCCGGCCGTCGACGGGGTAGCGCATGGCCTCACGCATGACGCCCTCCATCGGGTACCCGCCCCGCCGGGCCACGCCGCAGGACCGGGCGTTCTCGACCGCGTGGTAGAGCTCGATGCGGTGCCACCCCAGCCGGGCGAAGACCACGGTGCTCGAGCGTGTGAGGGCCTGGGCCGCCAGGCCCCGGCCCCGAGCCTCGGGCATCAGCCAGTACCCCACCGAGCCGGTGCCGAGTTCCTCGTCGAGCAACCCGAAGCGCACCTGCCCGATGGCCTCCCCGCCCGGCTCGGTGATGGCCCAGGCCGCACCGGCCCCGTCGTGCCACTGGCCGTTCCAGGTGTGGACGGCCCCGAGCACGGCGTCGCGGTCGTCGAGGAGCTGCGACGCGTACTGCCGGACCAGCACGTCGCGCATGGCCATCTGGATCATGGGGGCGTCGGAGGTACTCCAGGGGCGCAGTCGGTAGCCGTCCGCCAGGGCTGACTCCGGCTGGCGGCGGGGCCGGCTCATGCCGGGTACTCGAGGGTGGCCAGATCGGCGGGCACCATGTCGTACTTCACCAGGCCGGTGCGGGCACCGCCCGACGGTGGCTGGTGGATGTTGCGCTCGATGCCGACCCGCCGGAACCCGGCCCGCTCGGCGACGCGTTGCGAGGCCAGGTTGTCGGCGCTCGCCCGCAGGCCCAGGTTGTTCCAGCCCAGACCGCCCTCCTCGACCGGGAGCAGGGCGTGCCGTGCGGCCAGGAACGTCGCCTCGGTCGCGAGGCCCCGCCCGCGCCCCTCGGGATGCAGCCAGTAGCCGATCTCGCCCTGACCGTCGCGGAGGTTCTGCACAAAGACCTGTACCTCACCGAGCATCACGTCCAGCTCCGGATCGACCACCACCCAGGACAGCACTCGCCCGGCGGCCGCGCTCTCGGCGTCCCGTTCCAGATGGGCCCGGGCATCAGCCTCGGTGTAGGTCTCCTTGATGCCCGGGATCCAGCGCTTGTTCGCCGGGTCGGCGTGGCCCTGCACGAAGCGGGGGACATCGCTCTCCCGGGCCGCGCGCAGCTTCACCGAGCGACCGGTGATCGTCACCGGGTCGAACCAGGGATGGGCCGGCACCAAGGCCGTGTCCGGGGTCACGCGCATCGATCCCAGCCAGCCGTCGACGATCGCTCCCCGGTGTTCCAGCAGACCGGGCAGCGGGCCCTCCACGGTGAAGCCCACCGACCAGGCAGCCCGCCGGCTGGCCCAGTTGCCGGCGTTGGCCCGCCACTGCACCACCTGGATGCCCTGACGGGCGCCCCAGGGCAGCACCAGGCGCAACACCCGGGTCATGAGGCCCCGGCCCCGCGCCTGCGGGGCCAGGGCGAAGCCGACCTCGGCCAGTGCGGGCAGGACCGGCCGGCGCAGGTCGACCGCCCCCACCAGCCGGCCCTCGTACTCGATGCCGAAGTCGAAACGTGATCCCTCGGCCCACGACCGTCGCCCGGCGGCGACGTACTCGAGGGCGTGTTCACGCCGGTAGGGCCACGGAACCGTGGTCCAGCGCTCCATGGCCGGGTCGTTGCAGTACGCGACGATGGTGTCGACGTCTGCTTCACGAAGCTCGCGCAGCGTCACCAAACCGTCGGTGAGCTGGGGGACAAGGCTGCTGGAGGAAGACCACTCACCCGACACACCTGCGAGCCTGACCGATGAAGCGCCGGTGGAGCAAACACGTTTGGTCCCAAGCCTGTCTACGATGGAGGGCACGGCACGGCACTGCCGTTCGTCATGCCTAGAAGCGGCAGCGTGATCACAGGTCGCGCCGCCGGACACAAGCACGGTTGAAGGATCTGGGAGAGCGCCCCGTGGTGAAGATCGTCGAGAAGCTGCTGCGAGCCGGAGAAGGCCGCACCCTGAAGCGGCTGCAGAACCAGGCTGCACAGGTCAACGCGCTCGAGGATGACTTCGTCCGGCTCAGCGACACCGAGCTGCGGGAAGAAACCGAGCGGTTCAAGGCACGCTTCGCCGATGGCGAGAGTCTCGATGCGCTACTGCCCGAGGCCTTCGCCACCGTGCGCGAGGCCGCGAAGCGCACCCTCGGCCAGCGGCACTTCGACGTGCAGCTCGTCGGTGGCGCGGCACTGCACTCCGGCAACATCGCGGAGATGAAGACCGGTGAGGGCAAGACCCTCGTCGCCACCGCACCGGCCTACCTGAACGCCCTGTCGGGCGGCGGGGTGCACGTGGTCACGGTCAACGACTACCTGGCCGAGTACCAGTCCGACCTGATGGGCCGCGTCTACCGTTTCCTCGGTCTCTCGGTGGGCAACATCCTGTCGCAGATGACACCGGCGCAGCGTCGTGAGTCGTACGCGTGCGACATCACCTACGGCACGAACAACGAGTTCGGCTTCGACTTCCTGCGCGACAACATGGCGTGGAACGGCGAGGACCTGGTGCAGCGCGGCCACTCCTTCGCCATCGTCGACGAGGTCGACTCCATCCTGATCGACGAGGCGCGCACGCCGCTGATCATCTCCGGCCCGGCCGACCAGCCCACCAAGTGGTACGTCGAGTTCGCCAAGCTGGCCAAGGTGCTCAAGCGCGACGACGACTACGAGGTCGACGAGAAGAAGCGCACCGTGGGTGTGCTCGAGAGCGGCATCGAGAAGATCGAGGACCACCTCGGCATCGACAACCTCTACGAGAGCGTCAACACCCCCCTGATCGGCTACCTGAACAACGCCGTGAAGGTGAAGGAACTGTTCAAGCGCGACAAGGAGTACGTCGTCACGAACGGCGAGGTGATGATCGTCGACGAGCACACCGGTCGTATCCTCGCCGGCCGTCGCTACAACGAGGGTCTGCACCAGGCCATCGAGGCCAAGGAGGGCGTGGAGATCAAGAGCGAGAACCAGACGCTCGCCACGATCACCCTGCAGAACTACTTCCGCATGTACGACAAGCTCTCCGGGATGACCGGTACCGCCCAGACCGAGGCGGCCGAGCTGATGTCGATCTACAAGCTGGGCGTGGTCAGCATCCCGACCAACCGCTCGATGCAGCGCAAGGACCAGTCCGACCTGATCTACAAGACCGAAGAGGCGAAGTTCGACGCGGTCGTCGAGGACATCGCGGAGAAGCACGCCACCGGTCAGCCCGTGCTCGTCGGCACCACCAGCGTGGAGAAGAGCGAGCACCTCTCCGAGCTCCTGCGCAAGGCCGAGGTCACGCACGAGGTGCTGAACGCCAAGCAGCACGAGCGGGAGGCCGCGATCGTCGCGCAGGCCGGCCGCAAGAACGCGGTCACGGTGGCCACGAACATGGCCGGTCGTGGTACCGACATCATGCTCGGCGGGAACGCCGAGTTCACCGCGGTCGCGACGCTGAAGGCGCGAGGGCTCGACCCGGTCGAGACTCCCGAGGCCTACGAGGAAGCCTGGCCGGCCGCCCTCGAGGCGGCCAAGCAGTCGACGAAGGACGAGCACGAAGAGGTCATCGAACTCGGCGGCCTCTACGTGCTGGGCACCGAGCGGCACGAGTCGCGGCGTATCGACAACCAGCTGCGCGGTCGTTCCGGCCGTCAGGGCGACCCGGGCGAGAGCCGGTTCTACCTTTCGCTGCAGGACGACCTGATGCGCATGTTCAACTCCGGCATGGTCGAGTCGTTCCTCACCGCGGCCAAGGTGCCGGACGACGTCCCGATCGAGTCGCGCATGGTCACCCGCGCCATCCAGAGCGCGCAGAGCCAGGTCGAGGGCCGCAACTTCGAGATCCGCAAGAACGTGCTCAAGTACGACGACGTGCTGAACCGCCAGCGTGAGGTCATCTACGCCGAGCGCCGCCGGGTGCTCGAGGGCGCCGACCTGCACGAGCAGATCGGGCACTTCGTCGACGACGTGCTGAAGAGCTACATCCAGGCCGCGACCGCCGAGGGCTTCGCCGACGACTGGGACCTCGAGCAGCTCTTCACCGAGATGAAGCGCCTCTACCCGGCCACCATCTCGCTCGAAGACGTTATCGAGGAGGCCGGCGAACGGGGCGCCATCACGCAGGACATGCTGATCGCGGAGCTCACCGCCGATGCGCGGCTGGCCTACGAGAAGCGCGAGGAAGAGCTCGGAGAGGACACGCTGCGCGAGCTCGAGCGCCGCGTCGTGCTCTCTGTGCTCGACCGTAAGTGGCGTGAGCACCTGTACGAGATGGACTACCTGCAGGAGGGCATCCACCTGCGGGCCATGGCTCAGCGTGACCCGCTGGTCGAGTACCAGCGCGAGGGCTACCTGCTCTTCCAGGCCATGACCGAGGGCATCAAGGAAGAGTCCATCGCCTACCTCTTCCACGTCGAGGTCGAGGTGCAGCCTGCCGAGGAGGCGAGCCTCAGCCAGGACGCCCCGGTTCTCGTCGCCAAGGGGCTGGTCGCCGGTCAGCAGCGTCCCGCGCAGCTGCAGTACAGCGCCCCCAGCGAGGACGTCGGTGGTGGCGTCGAGGTGCACCAGGAGAACAACAACGGCACGGCCACCCCGGTGGACGAGGACGGCGCACCGGTCAACCGGGCGTCGCGGCGCGCGTCGCGTAAAAAGGGCCGTCGCTGACGAAGGGCCTTCGGGCCTTCTGCCCTGACAGCTGAACGGCCGAGGAGGAGGGTCGGGCGCGGTTCGCCCGGTGGTCCTCGTGGCCTCAGCAGATGGCACAGAGGCTCGGTCTTCTCCAGGACCACGTGCGGCCCGCCACCGGTACTCTCCGGTGGCGGGCCGCGGCCGTTCTGCCGGCCGATGTCCGCGAACAGCCTGTCGAGATGGTCATTCCTCCCGTGACTCACGATCCGTCAGACTCACGGACCCTGAAATCCCAAGGCGGAGATCCTTTCTCGACGTGACATCCCCGTCGTGTCCGCGGAACGCTGAGGATGGGTAGCACTGGGAACGGTTCGCGCCCTAGTTCTCGTAGCGGCCCTGCATCTCGAATTCCGTGACGCGCCAGCGTCCGTGGAGACCTTCCATGCGAAAGGCCACGGCTCGAACCCGTTCCGGTTCCGCAATGACCGCGCTCACCTCGCACACCCCGGTCTTGGGGACGCAGACCCGCAGTGCTCGCAGCCGCGGCTTCGTCCCCATCCCGTTGCCGTTACGCAGGGCCCGGGCCGTGAGAGTTCCCCGGCGGACGAGTGTTCCGTGCACTTCGGGGGTGGTCCAGCGGATCAACTGGGTCGGAGGCCTCAATCCCGATGCCACCTCCATCGCTGCCTGAATGAAAGCTGCCGCCCAGGGGCGCGGTTCGGGAAGCAGCCCGGAACTTCCCGGCAGTGCGACCGGCGCGGAATCCGACCTCGCCGCCGGAAGTTCTGCCGCTGTGGGTCCGGCCGCTGGTGTCCGGGCGGTGGCAACTGTCTCGCTCGCCGGAGGCCTGACCGCTGAAATGCCGGCTTCCGGCGGCCGGATCTGCGACGGGTCGGTGTCTGAGGAGCCGGCCCCGGACGAGGTCGTACCCAGCTCGGGTGACGGCATGATCAGGGTCAGCGTGCCCTGGGCCGGAGACACGTCACGCCAGTTCTCATGCGGGTGGACCCTGATCGCGGGCCGGGGCTCGTTGCGCGGGATCGGCGTGCACCGGAGCGGCGGAGGCGTGGATGCCGCCATCTTCGCCCGTGAGGTCTCCGGCCTTCGGGCGGTCCGTCGCTTTCCGTCGCCGCGTTCCCTGTCGCCGGTGCGGACTTCGACGTCTGCGCTGGCTTTTCGGGTAAGGGTCTTGATGCCGCCGGGGATGTGGGTGCCGGTGTCCGGGGCAGTGCCATGGATCGGGGCCGCGATGGTGCTGGAGGCAGGGCCGATGTCGGGAGCAGAGCTGGGGCGATGGGGTCGGTTGTCCCATCCGCCTGAACCATCTTTGACGGCTGAGCCTTTCGGTGACGTCATCGACCGGCCTCCCTCTGGCTGTGCTGTTTGGTCTGTGACGGAACCGGTGCCTCGGCACGCGTCCGTTGTTCCGGTGTCGCTGGTCTGCTGACCAGATCCGGTGACCGCAAGCGCTCGCCGGGTAGGAGTTTGTGCGGGTCGGCACCGATGAGATGCCGGTTCACCTGATACCACCGTGGCCACTCGTGAGCTATATCCACGTCATTCGCACCGGGACCGAGGTGCTGCGCCGCGATCGACCACAGGGTGTCGCCCCGTTTCACGACCACGTGGTGGCCCATGGGTTCGCGCACTGCCCTCCTCGGAGAGGAGGTGAGGACCCCGACCTCGGCTTGAGAACGGGAGGTGGCTGTGGGGCGTGGGCGCTCTGGAGTCCATCCTGGTGAAAGAAGCTCCAAGAGCTTCTCCCTGGGCGATGCTGAATCTGTCGCCTCGCCGGTGGCCGAAGCGACGGTGGTTCTCCTGGACGTCGGGGTCGATCGGACGAGCGTCAGTATGGCGCCGTCCGTCGCGTCGGCGGTGGCGGACCCAGTGGTGAGGGCCCCGGTCGTCGACTCGACAGTCATGGCGACAGAGTTGTTTGCGCTGGTTTCGGTAGCTGCCGCACTGGCCGAGGCCGCCAGCATGGGGCGGTAGGTCGCGGCCTGTGCAACCGTCGGTGTTGCCACCAGCGCCACCCCGAGCAGAGCGGCGACCGCATTCCGGACGGCGGCGGGTGCGATGCGTCGTGCGGTGCGTGCAGTCGGCGCAGCCATACGGGAGCGAGAAGCTGCCGCTGCCAAGGTGCTTGCCGCCAGCGCCACCAGTAGCCAGGCCGTCAGCGCTGTCCCGGCAGCGCTCGCTATGAAACCGAATGCCTGGTCCGGCGTGGCAGGTCCGGGTGCGGTGAGCTCGGCCCACGAGCCGAGTGCCAGGTGACCCAGTTGCAGGGTCAGGCCGGTGACCAGCGCCAAGGCTGCCAGTAGGAGCGCAGCACCCCGGGACGGCGGATTGGACACCGAAAGATACGTCTGCGACATGAAGACCCCCCGTGGTCGACCATCTGAACGTGTAATAACTCCGAACGACGTTTGATGTCGTTTGATGACGATGAGTGTCACCCAGAACCGAGCGAGGAGTCCAGCGGGTACGGAAAATCCGTTTTCGTGCCTCTGGGTGCCGGTATCCGGGTAGCGTCGAAAGATGCGCTGGGAGGAGCTCTTCGATGACCTTGAGGCCCGGTTCGATGAGCAGGGGCGGGCGGAGGCCGAGGCTGATCTCGTCGATCTGGTGCGTGGTGAACGCGATCGCGTCACCTTCACCGACCGGTTGCGGGCGCATGTGGGCGGTGTCGTCGCACTCGATCTGCGCGACGGAAGTAATCGACGGGGAACGGTTCTCGAGGTCGGGCGGGACTGGGTGCTGCTGTCCGACCGGACCGGTCTCCTGATCCCCGTCGACGCCGTGGTGTCCGCGGGCGGTCTCTCTCAGCAGGCACTGCCGGAGGAAGGAAAGGTGGGGCGCAGGCTACGGCTGGGGACGGTGCTGCGGGGCCTGGCCCGGGATCGGGCCGGGGTGGGCATCGATTTCTGGCCGACGGGCCGTCTCGACGGCACGATCGACCGTGTCGGTTCCGATCATCTGGACCTCGCCGTCCATCCACCCGATGTGGCTCGCCGCGTGGGCGAGGTGCGGCAGGTGAGGACCGTGCCGTTTCAGGCGATGGCAGCGATCCGGACGCGGTAGGGCCGCAGCTGTGACTGGTCCATCGGCCTGCCCGTGCGGGTGGGGTGGCGTCGATCAGTCCGTCTCGGAGGCCGGGCGGTTACGTACCATCTCGCGGGTCTCGGCGTACTTGTTCTGGATGTACTCCTCCAGGACGGACGTCTCGACGCGCCACTGGCCGCGGCCACCGACCTGGATCGCCGGCAGCTCGCCGGAGCGCACCAGTGTGTAGGCCTGTCGCACGGAGATGCTGAGCTCCTCGGCGACGTCGGCGAGTTCCAGGAAGCGGGGAGTCACGCAGCCCTCCTGCGGCGGTCGCGGCCAACCTTCGGAGCAGGCCGGCTGTGCGGACAGTCTGTCATGTCGCCGAGCTGTTCCCGATGAGTTGTCCACAGGCCGCCACGAAGCCGGCCTTATCCACAGGTTGCGCGAATCGGGCGCCCGATTGTCCTGCTTTCTGCCACGATGAACCGCACACAGTGACCATGTAGTTGCTCTCCGGGGTTGCTGGAGTTTCTGCGGCTGTTTTCCCGGGGGAGATTGAAGGGGGCGTCATGGTGGTGTCCGAGCTGGTGTCGACGAGGACGGCGCCCGCGAGGCTGAGACGGCCGGGCTGGCGCGACCCTCGACTCATCGTCGGGCTGGTGCTGTTGTTCGGTTCGATCGCGGCCGGGGCCCGGCTGGTGGCCGAGGCCGGGCAGACACGCGCGGTCTATGCTGCGCGCGGTGCGCTGCCGCCCGGGACCGCGTTGACCGCGGAGGTGCTGCGCGTGGTCCGGGTCAGGGTAGACGGCACGGGGGCCGGCTATCTCGACGCGGACAGTCCTCTTCCCGTGGGCGCCGTGCTCGTCCGCACGGTCGGCGACGGTGAGCTGATTCCGATGGCGGCGATCGGCTCTGCCGCCAGCCTGTCGGTTCGGCCGGTCGTCATTCCCTTCGACGGCCCGCCGCCGGGGGGCCTCGCGGCCGGCGGGCGGGCTGACATCTGGGCCGCCCTCCCGCGTGAGGAAGGGCGCGCCGGATATCAGGTGCCTCGCCAGATTGCTTCCGACGTCGAGGTGTTCGCGGTCACCGGTCCGGGTACCGGCCTCAACTCGAGCCGGTCCGGTTCGCTGCAGGTGCTCGTGCCCGAGCAGAAACTGACCGATGTACTGGAGGCGGTGTCCGGTGAGGCCCGGCTCAGCATCCTGCCGGTGCTCGGCACACCCCGACCGGTCTCCCGCTCGTGACCCTCACCGTTCTCACTGCCGTCGTCGGTGACCGCGAGGCACCGCTGGTCTCGGGACTCGAACGGTCGTCCGCGGGCGTCACCGTGGTGCGACGCTGCGTCGACGTGCTCGACCTGCTCTCCGCCGCGGGCGCCGGCCTGGCGAGGGCTGTCGTGCTCTCGGCCGAACTCCAGCGCCTGGACCGCGATGCCGTCACGCGGCTGCGACTTGCCGGGCTGGCGGTTGTCGGTCTCGCCGCACCGGGCGACCGGGCAGCCGCCGAGCGGCTGGCCCGGCTCGGCGTCGACCCCGTCCTGGCCGCCGACACCCCGGTGGAGGACATCGCCGCCGCGGTGGCCGCGGCGGTAGCTGAACTTGCAGGCCAGCAACCCCTTCTCGGAAGTCCTGCGTTCGGCGACCCGAGTGCGGCACTACCCTGCCCACCCGGGCCGTCCTTCCCGGAGATGCCGACCCTCCCATCGTCACCGCCGGGAAGGATCGTCACGGTCTGGGGACCGACCGGGGCGCCGGGCCGCACGACCGTCGCACTCACTCTCGCGTCGCATCTCGCGCTCGCTGGGCAGGACACCCTGCTCGTCGACGCTGACACGCATGGTGCCGCTATCGCTCAGTCCCTGGGGTTGCTCGACGAGACAGCGGGTATCGCAGCGGCCGCCCGCGCCGCGAACCAGGGCACGCTCGACCTACCGAAGCTGGCTGAACTCGCTCCACCCCTGGAGTCCGGGCTGCGGGTGCTGACCGGGCTGCCGCAGTCCCGCCGCTGGCCCGAACTGCGCGCGTCCGCCCTCGACGTGGTCTGGGAGAAGGCCCGGTCACTGGCGGGATGGACCGTGGTGGACGCAGGCTTCGGTCTGGAGGCCGATGAGGAACTGATGTTCGACACCACTGCTCCTCGTCGCAACGCCGCCACACTCTCCGCCATTGCCGCGGCAGACGTGGTGCTTGCCGTCGGCAGCGCCGAGCCTCTGGGACTGCAACGGCTCATCGCCGGGCTGCCGGAGGTGACCGACCTGGCCGGTACGGCAGCGATCCGCGTGATCGTGACCCGGGTCCGCGACGGGGCGGTCGGTCATCACCCCGAACAGATGATCGCCGATGCACTGCGGCGCTACGCCGGGGTGCGCGAACCCTTGCTGATTCCTGACGATCGTCCCGCGCTGGACGCCGCCATGCTGCTGGGGCGTTCGCTCACGGAGCAGGCACCCACGTCACCGGCCTGCCGTCCGTTCGAGGCGCTGGCGGCGTCCTTGATCGAGCAGTACACCCCGGGGTTCTCCGGCCGTCCGCGTCGCCGTGCCCGGTGGGGAAGGCGCAGCGCATGAGCTGGGCTCCTACGATGCCGTGATGAGTACCGAACTGCGCGGCCTGATCGTCGACTGGGGCGGGGTACTGACAGCCCCCCTGGACGAGGCGATCACGCGCTGGGTGGGCGCCGAGGGCATCGACATGGAGACCTACAGTGCGGTCATGACGGGACTCGTCCGGGAGGACAAGTCCCCGATCCACTCGTTGGAGCGGGGGGAACTCGGCGCGGCAGAGTTCGAGCAGGTGCTCGCGGATCGGTTCCGTCAGCAAGGGCGAACGATCGCTGCCGACGGCATCCTGGCCCGCATGCTCGAAGGGCTGCAGGCACTGTCCGAAGACATGGTCGGCCTGCTGCGCCGGACACGGGCAGCCGGACTGCGAACGGCGCTGCTCTCGAACTCGTGGGGTGAGCACTATCCCGAGCACCTCTGGATCGGGGCGTTCGACCAGGTGGTGATCTCCGGGCGGGTCGGTATGCGCAAACCCGAGCCGGAGATCTTCCGGCACACCGCGCGACTCCTGGAACTGGAGCCGGAGCAATGCGTGTTCGTCGACGACCTGCGCCCGAATGTCGTCGGTGCGGCCCGGGTCGGCATGGTCGGGGTTCACTTCACCGCTTATCAGGAGACGGTCGACGAACTCGAGATCCTGTTCGGTCTCGATCTACGCTGAGCGTCGTCACCGGTTACGGTTCTGGGTCCCGGCCCCGACGGCTCCGCCGACCTGGGCGACCTGGACGAGTGAGACGAAAGTGGAGCGATGACGAGGGTGTACGTCCCGACCACGCTGGCCGTGCTGGCGGAGACGGCGAAGCGTGGTGTGCTCAACCCGGATGCGGCCGACAGTGCTCCGCTTCCCGCGCACGCCGTAACCGCCGCGATCCGTGAGTGGTACACCGACGACGACGTCGAGAGTCTGGAGTTCGCCGCTCTGACCGAGGCCGCTGAGGCCTCGCTGCGGATGCTTGCCGAAGACCCGGCCAAGCCGCGGCGCGTCGTGCTGGCTCTTGATGTGCCACCGACGGCTGTGCGAACGGGAGGTCCCTACCGTTCCTCGGTGACACTCGAGGTCGAGGTACCCCTGGCCGACGTCGTCAGCCTGCACATCGACGAGTCCGAAGCAGAAGACATCATCCTGGCCGGGATCGCGGCCCTGACCGCCGCCGACGGCGGTGACGAGGACGCCATGTTCGTCGTGGAGGAAGCCGGCGCCTGCGACCTGCTCTGGTACGACATCAGCGAGATCGACGACTTGATCTCCGACTGACTGTGTGGAGGACGGTGGTGCCCGGCCAGTGACAGGTCCGGCGCCACCGTCCTCGGCTCATCAGGGGTGCTCCGCCAGCCACGCCAGGCCGATGCGTCCCTCGGCGTCGATGGCAGCCCGCACCGCCGGTTCCGCGGCCCTCTCGATCTTTCCCCCGAACAGGGGCACCTTGGCCTTGAGATCACCCTCGACGCGCTCGGTGCAGCCGCCGTCGGCCGCCGGGCTCAGGGTGAGCAGACCTGTGAGCCGCACCGGAGCTCCGCCGATCTCCACGTCGATGCTGCCGCTGCGAATACCGTCAGGCCCGGCCGGACCCCACTTCTCGGTCTGGGTGACGGTGATGCTGGAACCGACCATTCCCCGGAACGCCTCCGGGATCACGTCGGGCGGCAGCGTGCGCCGGCTCACGATCACGGCTGAATCGCCTTCGCGGTGCACCCGGACGTCCCACGGGCCCTTGGAAATTTCGCCGGTCTTCCGTTCCTGGAAGGCTTGGTCCGTGAGCATCGCGAAAATGCTGCCCGGGTCGGCTGGATAGTGCATGTCAGCGGTCACGCGCACGGATGACACCCTTTCGGCTCATACAGAAGATGGCCAGATCGAATCGACAACACTCCGGAGACGAGCGGACCGCGTTGTCGGCTGGTCGCTGTCGGAGGCAAGGGTAGGGTCACGGTCCGGGAGTCGCGCTGACGGCGTGGCTCCCGCGCACAGGGTTCTCTCTCACAGTTCTGGGGTGCCGCGTGATGTCGGGTGGAGCTACGACGCTGCCGACAATAGAAGGGGACAGGCAGGCGCTTCTCGCAGGCGCCCAGGAGGCCGGCCGGGAGCTGATCTCCCACGAGCCACCGGGCGAGCCACCACCGGACCCGGGTGAGTTCCTGCACCGGTACTACCGCAACGTCGCTCTCGACGATCTGCGCGAGCGCACCTCTCTCGATCTTGCCGGGCTGGCCCTCTCGCACCGTCAGCTGGCAGCTGTCCGGCCCCAGGGCAAGGCCCTGGTACGGGTGCTCACGCCGACGACCGAGACCGACGGGTGGTCGTGCGGGCACACCGTCATCGAGATTGTCGTCGAAGACATGCCGTTTCTCGTCGACTCGGTGAATGCAGAGCTCGCCCGTCTGGGCTGCGAGCTCCAGATGACGATCCATCCGCAGTTCGTCGTGCGCCGTGACATCACCGGTTCGATGCTCGAGGTCCTTCGGATGGAACCGCATCTGGCAGCCTCCCGCGCAGCCGGTGCGGCGGGGCAGCCACTGCCGCGGGACGCTCACGCCGAGTCGTGGATCCACGTCGAGGTAGGCCGTGAGACCGATCCCGAACGGGTCGTGGCCATGGAGCGTGGTCTCCGCCGGGTGCTCGACGACGTACGGGTGGCGGTTGAGGACTGGCCCAAGATGCGAGCCACCGCCGATCGGATCGCCGGCGAACTGCTCCACGTTCCGCCCATCGGCCCGGCGCGCGCCGAGGTGGAGGAGGGGGCCGAACTGCTGCGCTGGCTGGCGGCCGGTCACTTCACCTTCATCGGCTACCGCGAGTACGACCTGGTCGAACGGGACGGTGAGGGCCTCCTGATCGCTCGCACCGGAACCGGTCTGGGAGTGCTGCGCCACGATCAGGACCCGCGCACCGCCGGGCGTCTGACGCCCAAGGCCCGGGTGAAGGCGCGGGAACAGTCGCTGCTCGTGCTGACCAAGGCCAACTCGCGCTCCACCGTGCACCGGGCCGGGTATCTCGACTACATCGGTGTGAAGGTGTTCGACGCGCAGGGGCGGGTGACCGGGGAACGTCGATTCCTCGGCCTGTACGCGTCTACCGCTTACACGGCCGACGTGCGGGACGTGCCGGTCATCAGCCGCAAGGCTGAAGCGGTACTGGCCACCGGCGGGTTCACCCCGGACAGCCATTCCGGCAAGGACCTGCTGGAAATCCTTCAGGTCTATCCGCGCGACGAGCTGTTCGAGATCGACGCCGAGATGCTGGCCTGGGTCACGATGACGGTGATGCAACTGCAGGAACGGCGTCGTACCCGGCTCTTCCTGCGGGTGGAGGACTACGGCCGTTATGTCTCCTGCCTGGTGTTCCTGCCTCGTGACCGCTACGTCACCTCGGTGCGGTTGGGCATCGAGCGGGTGCTGCGGGAAGCAATCGGTGCGCGGACGGCCGACTACACCGCGCGCGTCACCGAATCGGTGCTCGCCCGGCTGCACTTCGTGGTGCGTGTGGAGCCCGGCGCAGCGGTGCCCGATCTCGACCTGGCTGCCCTCGAGCAGCAGCTGGTGAAGTTGACACGTAGTTGGGACGACGACTTCGCCGAGGCCGCAGCCCAGGAGGTCGGCGACACCGCCGGAGCTCGTCTGGTGCGGGAGTGGGGGGCCGGGATCGGTCAGGCCTACCGTGTGGACGTCGATCCTCGCACCGCGGTTGAGGACCTCTGCCGCCTGGACTCCATGGACTCGGCCCAGGGACGCTCCGCCGTTCTCGCCGTGAAGTTGTACGAGCTGCCGGGCGCCGCCCCCGGGGAGCACCGGTTCGTGCTCTACCGCCGCGAGCCGCTGTCCCTGTCGGCGGTGTTGCCTTACCTCAGCAACCTCGGCGTCGAGGTGGTGGACGAGCGCCCGTACGCCTTCAATTCGTCCTCCGGCCGCAAGGGTTACATCTACGACTTCGGCCTCCGAGGCGCCCACCGGCCCTCGGTGTCCGGCGTGCCTACGTACGAGCGACTGCACCGGCTCTTCTGCGAGGCCTTCGAATCGGCTTGGTGGGGTGAGGCGGAAAGTGACGGCTTCGAGCGGCTCGTCCTGACGGCGGGCCTCGACTGGCGACAGGTCTCGGTGCTGCGCGGCTACGCCCGCTACCTGCGCCAGACCGGATCCACCTTCGGGCAGGACTACATCGGTGATTGCCTGGTCGCCAACTCCGAGATCGCCGTGATGCTGGTCGAGCTGTTCGAGGCACGCTTCGACCCGGACCAGTTCGTCGACGGGACGGATGCCGGAGGCCGGGCCAAAGCCGTCGGCGACCTGGTGACCCGGATCTCCACGGCCCTCGACAACGTCTCGAGCCTCGACCAGGACCGGATTCTGCGGTCGTTCCTGGCATTGGTGCAGGCCACCACTCGCACCAACCGGTACCTGCTCGAGGACGATGCCGAGCCGGCGACCGGCATTCGCAGGGCGCTGGCCTTCAAGCTGGATCCGCACGTGGTGCCGGACCTTCCCGCACCACGGCCCGCCCACGAGATCTTCGTGTACTCGCCGTGGGTCGAGGGCGTGCACCTGCGGTTCGGCGCTGTGGCCCGGGGCGGTCTGCGCTGGAGCGACCGCCGGGAGGACTTCCGCACCGAGATCCTCGGCCTGGTGAAGGCCCAGATGGTGAAGAACGCCGTGATCGTGCCGACCGGTGCCAAGGGCGGTTTCGTTGCCAAGCAACTCCCTGACCCGGCGGTCGACCGTGATGCCTGGCTGGCCGAGGGCATCGCCTGCTACCGCAGCTTCATCGGCTCGTTGCTCGACGTGACCGACAACCGGGTGATGGAGGACAACACCCAGCGGATCGTGCCTCCACCCCGGGTCTTCCGGCACGACGGTGACGACAGCTACCTGGTCGTCGCGGCGGACAAGGGCACGGCCGCGTTCTCCGACCTGGCCAACGAGGTGGCTGCCTGCTACGGATTCTGGCTCGGGGACGCGTTCGCCTCGGGCGGCTCGGTCGGTTACGACCACAAGGTCATGGGCATCACGGCCCGGGGTGCATGGGAGAGCGTCGACCGGCACTTCCGCGAGCTCGGCCACGACGTCTCCACGATGCGCACCACGGCGGTCGGCATCGGTGACATGAGCGGCGATGTGTTCGGCAACGGCATGTTGCTGTCGAAGGCCCTGCAACTCGTGGCCGCCTTCGACCACCGGCACATCTTCCTCGACCCCGATCCCGATCCGCAGAAGTCCTACGACGAGCGTGCACGGATGTTCCGCCTGCCCCGCTCGAGCTGGGCCGACTACGACACCGATGTGATCAGCAAGGGCGGCGGTGTTCACCCGCGCAGTGCCAAGTCGATCCCGATCACGCCCGAGGTCGCCCAGCGGCTGGGCATCCCGGCATCGCGCACCGCGATGCCCCCGAACGAGCTGATGAAGATCATCCTTGGCGCGCCGGTCGACCTGCTCTGGAACGGAGGCATCGGCACCTACGTCAAGGCCTCCAGCGAGAGTCACGGTGATGCGGGAGACAAGGCCAACGACGCGATCCGGCTGAACGGCCGCGATCTTCGGGCGCGTGTCGTGGGTGAGGGCGGCAACCTCGGTCTGACCCAGCTCGGCCGCGTGGAGGCAGCGCTCTGCGGGGTACGGGTCAACACCGACGCGATCGACAACTCGGCTGGGGTGGACTGCTCCGACCACGAAGTCAACATCAAGATCCTTCTGGACGCACTGGTCACCGCCGGTCGCCTGGACGCCGGTGAGCGCACCGAACTGCTGGCGTCGATGACCGATGACGTGGCGCGGCTGGTGCTGCGGGACAACTACGAGCAGAACGTGCTGCTCGGTAATGCTCGTCAGCAGTCCCGCGGCATGCTGCCGGTGCACCAGCGATTCATCCAGGCGTTGGAGGCCCGCGGCGCCCTGAACCGTGCCCTGGAGCACCTGCCGGACGATACGACGATCGCTGACCGGAAAACTGCCGAGCTGGGTCTTACCTCGCCCGAGTTCTCCGTGCTGGTGGCCTACGCCAAACTCACCCTCACCGACGACATCGTGGACACCGAGCTGCCGGACGACCCCTGGCTGGACCGTGTGCTGACGGGCTACTTCCCGCCGCAGATCGGCAAGGCGTACGGCGACGCCTTGGCCGCGCATCCGCTGCGCCGGCAGATCGTCACCACCTGCCTGGTCAATGACATGGTCAACCGGGGTGGCATCACATTCGCCCATCGCTGCCAGGAGGAGACCGGCGCCGAGCCCGAGCAGATCGCCCGCGCCTATATCGTGGCCCGGGAGATCTTCGGTTTCGAGAGCTTCGCCCGGAGTGTGGAGGCCCTCGACGGTCTGCTCTCCACCAACGATCAGGCAGCGTTGTACCTGGGCTTCCGTCGGCTGCTGGACCGTGCGGTGCGCTGGTTCATCCAGGCCGTGCCCGGCACGATCGACATCGCCGAGCAGGTGGCCCGGTTCGGCCCGGCGATCTCCGAGTTGGCTCCACAGATCCCCGAGCTCGTCGCACCCGAGCAGCGCACGGTGCTGGCGGCGGAGATCGAGGAGTGGAAGCGGCGGGGCGTTCCGGAGCCACTGGCCCGGCAGGCGGCGGGCCTGCTCACCCGCTACATGCTGCTCGACATCACCCAGATCGCCGGCCGTCTGGGCGCCGACCCGGCGGAGGTGGCGCGGGTCTACCTGACTTTGTCGGAACGCTACGGCGGTCAGGGACTCTTGCGCCGGATCTCTGGTCTGCCCCGCAGCGACCGCTGGAAGCTGCAGGCGCGGGCCTCTCTGCGGGCCGATCTGTACGCGGCGCTGGAGTCGCTGACCGTGGCCGTGCTCACGAAGACGGGCCCGGGGGAGCCGGCCGACCGGATCTCCGAGTTCGAGGCGGCGAACTCGGAGAGGGTGACCCGGGTTCGCATGACGCTGGAGGACGTGGAACGGCTGCAGGCAGCCGACGTGGCCGCGCTGTCCGTGGTGCTGCGCTCGCTGCGGAGCATTGTGTGACCGGCCCATGCTGAGCAAACGCGGCTGAACCTCCGGATGTGAGGTCCGCGACGGTACGACTTTCCCGTCGCGGCCTCTACCGCCGGTGACGACCTGCAGCCCTCGTTAGAGTGGCCGCATGCCCACGATGAAAGACCTGGTCGCGAAGCAAACCGAACTCAACCAGGCCGACCTCGAGTGGCTGCAACTACTCACCGGTGACTGGCAGCTGCTCTCCGACCTGTCGTTCGCAGACCTGGTGCTCTGGGTGCCCCGCAAGGGTGACGGTGGCTGGGTCGCCGTGGCCCATTGCCGTCCCAGCACCGGCGTCACCGTCTACTACGACGACGTCGTGGGCATGGTGGTGGACGCCGGCCGGCGCCCACTGCTGGACCGGGCCTACGAGCAGCTGCGGATCTGCCGGGAACGGGGCACGGATTACCAGGAGGACGTGACGGTCCGCGAGGAGACGGTGCCCGTGCTCCGAGCCGGCCGGGCCATAGCCGTCCTCGCCCGGCACACGAACCTCTCGGCCGCCCGCACCCCGAGCCGACTGGAACTGACCTATCTGCAGTGCGCGGACGAGCTGACCCGGATGATCTGCGAGGGCGAGTTTCCTGCCCCGGGTTCCCCGAGCGGTCCGCGTCGTGGTGCCCCACGCGTGGGTGACGGCCTGATCCGGATGGACAAGGAGGGCAAGGTCACCTACGCCAGCCCGAACGCCGTGTCCGCCCTGCACCGGCTGGGACACTTCGGTGAGGTCGTCGACCAGAGCCTGTCCGAGATCGTCACCTCGTTGCTCGACCAGCCGGGGTTGGTGGACGAGTCGCTGCCGCTGGTCCTCATGGGCCGGGCCCCCTGGCGGAGCCACATCGAGAACCACGGCGCCACTCTGTCGATGCGGGCGGTTCCGCTGAAGGCGGCGGGCCAACGGTCCGGCGCCCTGCTCCTGGTCCGGGAGATCTCCGAACTCCGCCGGCGTGAGCAGGAACTACTCACCAAGGACGCGACGATCCGCGAGGTGCACCACCGGGTCAAGAACAACCTGCAAACGGTCGCTGCGTTGTTGCGCCTGCAGGCCCGCCGGATCAAGTCGGCAGAGGGCCGGGGCGCCCTGCAGGAGGCTATGCGCCGCGTCTCCACCATCGCGCTCGTGCACGAGACCCTCTCGGAGGGATTCGGCGAGAAGGTGGACTTCGACGACGTGGTGGGACGCACGCTGTCGCTGGCGGTCGAGCTGGCGTCGCCGTCCAACTCGGTGAAGATCCGGCGGGAGGGCCGGTTCGGTGAGCTCCGGGCCGAGAACGCGACACCGCTCGCCCTGGTCCTGACCGAGTTGGTGACCAATGCGGTGGAGCACGGCTTCCGGGACCGTGGCGGAACGGTCACGCTGATCGCGGAACGGAACGGAGCCGAACTGCGGACGACGATCCGCGACGACGGCAGCGGCCTCCCCGAGGAGTTCCGTGCCGGCGCTTCGGGTCTCGGGACACAAATCGTCCAGGCCCTGGTGAGTGGAGAGATGCGGGGGCGCATCACCTGGGAGAAAGGGCCGGAGGGGGGAACAGACGTCATCGTCGAGGTAACCCTGCGCAAGGCGATCGCCAGCGTTTCCCCCGAAGACCAGCCCGAGTTCTGAAAGGCCCCAAAACACACGATGTCCCGGGCATCCATACGGTGATGCTCCGGGACACGCAGTGGCCGGAAGGCCGGTGTGTACGAAGTGGACCCGCAAATGGTTCCGGTGAGACAGCGGGAAACCTGTGACGAATCAGCAACGTACGTGGTCGTGCCATCAGTGCCAGTGCTCGATCACCGAACCGGTGCGCAGTTCCTGTATCAGGAGGGAACTTTCGCACCGTAATCGGCCTGTCGCCGAACGTTGCTCTGGTTTGCCTTGCCTAAGCGCCTCTACCGCAGACTGAATGAGTCAACCGCGGTAGGTGCCGGGTCTGGCAGATCGTGCGGGATGCTTCGGTGTCGCCGAGAATCAGCGACGGGTACTGCGATCCATCGACTGCTGACGTTCTGATTGCCGACCGCCGATTGTGTCGGGCGAATCGATCGAACGCACTTGAGTGACCGCAGTACCCGCGCCGGCCTGGTCTACGGTTGGCTGACGAAAAGGTCAGCTGGCGCGACGGGCACGAGCGTTGCGGCGCTTCAGCGCACGACGCTCGTCCTCCGACAGGCCACCCCAGACTCCGGCGTCCTGCCCGGAATCGATGGCCCAGCGAAGGCACGTCTCGACGACCTCGCATCGACGGCAAACAGCTTTGGCTTCCTCGATCTGAAGGATCGCAGGGCCGGTGTTCCCGATCGGGAAGAACAGCTCCGGGTCCTCCTCGAGGCAAGCAGCCTCATGGCGCCAATCCATGGGATCGTCCACTCCTCACGCCCGAACGGGCGGTTGTATACGGTTCGAGACACGGCTGCAGACGCCGTTGCTCGTGGATGTTTGGCCTTCACCCGGTTTGCGGGATGTGGCCGGGGTGACCGGGCTGACCCAGTCATCGGTGTTTGTGTTTCACGTGCTTGCACCGGATTCGGCATCCAGCCTCACACGCTTGTGCCCGCTTTCACAAGGGTTTTCCCCGAGTGATCTGCGCGATGTCTCGTTGCCCACGGTCACGATGCAGGACTGTAGTCGTTCGAACACGCTGCGTATATACATTGCTGGTCATTGCTCTTGACAGAATCTGCCTGGTCGAACGCTGGTTCGCATCGGTCGTGTCCGTTCTGTGACCCAGGGTGTGGGGCAAAGAACGCGTTTGGTGAACGCTCTAGTACGGCGCGTACATTCCTGAGTGCACGCCGTGAAAGAGCCGGAAGAGTGGTGCCAGGATTCTTCCGGGTGTTCAACGCAGAGTGAGCCGTGCCTTGTTCCGACTCTTATATTGACGCACGCGCGCCGACTCCGCAGGCCGAAGTGCCCAAAAGACCCCAATGGGGCCGACTGAGTGCATCGCCGCAAGAATAGCTTTCAAAGCCTTAAGTCTGGGCTGATGTACTTCTGACAGTCGTTGTCGCAGAACGAACCTCGCGTCTGCGGAACCGTGTCGAGTTCGGTTTTAGGGTAACGGGTTTAATCGCTATCGGGTAAATGGATGATGAGGGAGAGGATGGGTCGGATGGCAAGCCAGGAAAGCCCGGCGGATCGGACCGGGACCGGTGCCGCGGCGAGTGAGAGGCTGCGGCTCCTGGTGGCGGCCCTGGTCGGCATCGAGGCGCTCGCCCTGCTGGCGGGGGCCACGGCCTTGGCGATCGAGAGTGCCGGGGCCGAACGCCCGATGAACGACATCGGTCTCGCGGTCGTGGCGTCCGTTGTCGGCCTGGCTCTGGCGGGCTGTGCCCGGGCGATCCGTCAGGGTGCTCGATGGACGCGGGGCCCGGTTCTCACCTGGCAGTTGCTTCAGGCGGGCGTGGGCATGCCGGTGTCCGCCAGCAGCCTCTGGTACGTCGGGATCCCGATCCTGGCGCTCGCGGTCGTCGTCGGGGTCCTCGTTGCCGGCCGCCACGTGATCGTGCGGGAGGACGAAGAACAGGCCGCCTAACGCGCTATCGCACCCGTGCAGGGGTGCACGGGTGCGATAGCGGGGTTCTGGGGCTTACCGGCCCCGGACAGGCTCTAGAACTCTTGTGTGAGTCCGCTGCGCAGGATGTTGAGGCTCTTGGTGAGTAGCCGGGAGACGTGCATCTGCGAGACGCCCACCTCGGCCGCGATCTGTGCCTGGGACAGTCCCTTGCCGAACCGCAGTTCAAGAATGCGCTGCTCGCGTTCCGGCAGGCGGGCCAGAAGGGGCCGCAGGGTCTCCCGCTGCTCCACCAGTTCCAGGCCGGCGTCTTCGAAGGCCTTACCCATCCGGTCCGACTCGTCGGCGGTCGTGGGCAGGGGCACGGTGATGTAAGCACTGGCCGTGTCGAGCGCCTCGATCACCAGGTCGGCGTCCACGTCGAGGTATTGGGCGATCTCCTGGACGGTGGGGGAGCGGTCGTGGGTGTGGGTGAGGGTTTCGCGGGCTTCGGAGACGCGGCGGCCGAGGTCTTGGATGCGGCGGGGGATGCGCATGGCCCAGCCGCGGTCGCGGAAGTGGCGGCGGATTTCTCCGACGATGGTGGGGACGGCGAAGGCGGCGAAGGCTCCGCGTTGGGGGTCGAAGCGGTCGACGGCGTGCAGGAGGCCGATGGTGCCGACCTGGACGAGGTCGTCGTAGGGTTCGCCGCGGCCTTTGAATCGTTGTGCGAGGTGGTGGACGAGGGGCAGGTGCGTCTCGATGATGATGCGTCGCAACTGCTGGTACTGCGGGTCGCCCTTGGACAGGGTCGACAGTCGTAACAGGTCCGGGTCGGGCGGGGCGGGCTCTTCGTCGTCATCCCGGACGTGCCGACCTCGGCGTCGAAGGGTAGCCGGGTCGTCGTCCGTGTTCTCCCTCAGGCGCGCCGCGACCATCTGGGGCGATTCGGCCGGCGGTGCGACCGCGCGGCGGTGTGGAGCCGAAGCGGGCGCTTGGGCCGGGCCGACCTCCGGTGAGCCCTCGGGGGTCGGCGCGACGACGGGAACGTCGTCTACTCCGTCCTCCACGGGGTCGGCGTGGGCCTCGGCGGCCTGTGCGTCCGGGGAACCATCCCGCCGGGGTGTGCGCTGCAGCACACTGAGCGTCGACTCCTGCTGCTGGATCACTGGTCTCCCCGTCCGACGTACGTCAGCTTGATCCATGCGCCGTTCTCCCCGATGCCGGTGATGACGTCACCCGCGAGCGCCTGCAGCACTGCCCAGGCATAGCCGCGCCCCTCGGGGAGCTGGCTGACCGGGCCGGTGATGAGGATGGACAGCGTGCCGCTCCCCGGCGGCCCCACCTCGAATTCGGCGTGGATCGCCCGGTCGGGATGAGCGCGGCCCTGAAGAAGCAGGGAGCACGCCTCATCGACTGCGATGCGCAGGTCCTCGATCTCGTCCAGCGTCAGATCGAGCCGTGTCGCCAACCCGGCGGTTGCCGTGCGGATCATCGCCAGATAGGCGGGATCGGCCGGAACCCGCAGATCGACGGTGTCCGTACTCCGGACGGTCTCGGAGCGGCTGCCGAGCGAAATCGTGCCCACACCCTTCCTGGACCCCACAGCACGAGCTGTGTTGTAGCGGTGCGGGGTTCGTTCGTTACCGAACGAAACCGATGTCACCATGTGGCAAGGATAGAACACACTGAGTTGTGCTCGGCGCCGTAACTGAAGCACTGGGTCCGGCGATTTTGAGCTCCAGTAGCTGTATGTCACAAGCTGCTGGAAGTTGGTTGCCCAGTGTCACGGGAGCCTCATGCCGAGCTCCGAGAGTGATGGGTGAGGGGCTCGTCGCGTCACCCTGTCGCTGTGCGGAACCACGCAGGATTCCGCAGATCCGTGGCCCGACGTCTTCCCGTGCATCACGGCTCGCCCGAGCTCGGGTCGCCCCGCGGGGCCTGGAGAGGCGCCCGTTCCGGGGGCGGCGCTCCTGTCACGCGTCTCCGGGACCGGGGGCGCCCGCTGATGCCGGGTGAGCGACCTGCACAGAGATCATTGTCCCGGCAGCGACGAGTACGCCACGACCCGGCGGCCCGGCCGGGTGACGATCGAGCCGGAGCCCGAACGCCTCCCCATCCGTGAGCGTGGGCACTCCCAGGACGAGTCCCTGCCGGGCGCCGCGAGCCAGGAGCAGCGGCCCTCGGTACGCTCCGACGACGTCATGGCCGGAGGCGGTCAGGACGAGGTGTCCCTCTTCGCCGTGAGCACCGGCCAGATGCGCTGACAGAGCCTCGGCCAGATCGCCGTCGTCGGGAACTGCGGCACCAGGTACCGGGGGAAGGTCCATCAGCACCACCGTGCTCGGCAGCAGCGTCAGACGAGCTGTGAGGTCGGCGGCGGTGGTTGTCCGCCGGGCGGTGCGATGATCGAGAATGAACGTGGGGACGCCCAGCTCCTCCAATCCCTCGGCCAGGCTGAACAGGGCTGTCGTCCGACCGCTGCCGCGGCTCCCGAGGATCAGCGTCACCGGGGCAGCGGTCACATCGAGACCGACTGTCCGGGCCTGATCGCCACCGATCCCGATCGGCACGACGATCCCCGAGCCCTTGCCGGGAGCTTCCGCCGGAGACAGAGCGGAGCGGGAAACCCTTGTCGGAAGGGCGGGAACAGCCCAGCCGTCGTCCGTCGTCCCAGGTTCTCCGGCAGCCGATCCGACGGGCTCACTCACCGATCGGGCGACCTGGACCACATGGAATTCAGAATGTCCCGAGGAAAGCCACGCACCTCGCCCGGGCCGGCCTGGGCTGCGCGCGAGTTCCGCCGGTACTCCAGCCATCATGGCGTCCACCGGATCGGGCAGACTCAGGACGAGTCGCTGGGTGAACAACGACGAATGCGGTCCGGTCAGCAGAGGAAGGGCGCCGGTGACGGCGACGTTCATCGCTGCGGCCGGTCCGTCCCGCAGTACCGCCAGCAGACAGTCCAGCAGCGCGGCACCACCGGGTTCTGACCGGGCCGTGATCAGAGCATCCCACCCGTCCACGAGCAGAAGCACTCGTGATCCCGATCCGGACACCGGTCTCTGCCGCTCGTACAGTTCTTTGCCCAGCCGACGCAACAGGCGTCCCGCGCGTTCATGGTCGTCGAGCCGCACGACAGCCCGTGCCACTCCGCGCGTCTCCAGATCGACGAGCCCTCCGGACGAGTCCAGCACATATGTGTGGACGCGTGGATCTTCGGCTTTCGTGGCGCTGACGCTCAGCGTGCGCAGGACACCGGAACGTCCGGAACGAGCACCGCCCACGATCGCCAGGTGACCGGCGGTGAGATCCCAGCCTGCTTCTTCCTGCCGTTGCTCGTGGGGTAGGTCGCTCAACCCGAAAATCACGTGTTCAGGGCGGGAACCCCGACGCAGTCGGCCGAGTTCCAGCTCGGACGGAAGTTCCGGCAGCCACGGGGCCCGGGCCTGTACGAGACCCAGCGCGGCGGCTGCCGACCGGGTCGAGTCGACCAGTCGCTCCAGATCGCCGGGACGGTCTTCCCGGTCGTCCGAGGCCGGTTCATCAGTTGGTTCGGCGCGAAGTACAGCAGGGGAGGATGATCGAAGCAGCCGGACGACCGGAGTACCGATGCCCTGGTCCGCAGGCAGGTGCGCGTTCACCCGCGCGGCCTGGAATTCCACCGGTGCTGCCGCCCCGACCCTCAGGAGCGCGCGCCCCGGAATCGCGGGTAGCCACGCGGCCGCAGGACCGGCAATCAGGTCCTGCGAGTCGGCAGCGTCCCGGACCCGGAGGGCGATCCGCAGATTCACGTTGGCCGCGATGTCCGGGGAGACCACTCCGGCCGGGCGTTGGGTGGCGAGCACCAGGTGAACCCCCAGCGAGCGGCCTACCGTGGCGATACGGACCAGACCGGTGACGAACTCCGGAAGTTCCTCGGCCAGTACCCGGAACTCGTCGACGACGACCACGAGCCGCGGCATCGGCTCCAGCTCGGGACGATGCGCCCGGGCGGTGGCGTAAGCATCGACATCGGTGGCCCCGGCCTGCAGGAGCAACCTTTCACGGCGTCGCAGCTCTGCGGTGAAGGATGAGAGGGCCCGGCGCGCCGACGGAAGATCGAGGTCGGTGAGTACCGCGCCCACGTGGGGAAGCCCGGTGCAGGCCTGGAAGGCAGCCCCACCCTTGTAGTCGACCAACAACAGGATGAGCTGGTCCGGACCGGTTCCGGCGGCCAGCGACGAGATCAGCGTCTGGAGCAACTCCGACTTGCCCGATCCGGTGGTGCCGCCGATCAGCGCGTGGGGCCCGTCCGCGCGGAGGTCGACGGTCACCGGGCCGGCCGCGGACTGCCCGAGGACGGCGACAGTCGATCCTCTCTCCTCTCTCGCCGGACCCGATCGCCAGGCCTGCGCGAGCGATCCTCCGTCCAGGGGATCGATCTTCTGCACCTGACGCAGAAGATCGACCAGCCGGACCTGACGGGGGATGTCGGTGCGTGCGTCGGGAGTGGCATCACGCAGGGGGGCGAGGTCGCGAGCCAACCGGTCGGCCCACCGTGCTCCGGCCAGGTCGGGCAGGAACGATCTCGGGACCTGCCCAGCTCGGTGCAGTACAGCGTCGTCGGCACCGTCGGTGTGAACGATGGTGGCAGTGCATTCCAGGGGCAACGACGCTTCGTCCTGCTCCAGGCAGAAGACGACGGTTCCGGCGGCATGGGTGGTTCGCAGAGGGTCAGCACGAAGGACATGCCTGGTCTCCCGGGTGTCACCCGGGTCTGTGACCCCGGCCCGGGACAGCGTCTCCGCGACGTCCGGTCGCCGTCGCAGGCGCCTGGCCCCGTCGAGCACCAGCACCCGAATCGCGCCCGGCGATGCGGACGGGTCGGGTGAATGGTGAGGGAGCCAGGTCAGCCACTCCCACTCGGGCACGCTCTGGTCGGCCTCTGCCTCTCCGGAGCCGGTCGGCTGTGACTGCAGGAGACCGATGGAGATGTCACGCGGCGAGTGGAGTACTGCCAGTTGACCGATGACGGCCCGGGCCGTACCGAGAACAGCTCGGCGAGGCCCACAGATGCCGACGACGGAGAAATCCCTGAGCTCCAGCCCGACGGGGACGTCAGGGAGCACGGGATGGGTTTCACCGGTGTCCTCAGGGCCGCTCCGGCCCGGATCGCGCTTGATCACACATGAGGGCTCCTCGCCCCGGCCGATTCGTACGGCCAGGGCCACGTGCTGTCGCGGTGTCCGGAGCCAGAGGTCGTCGGTGGGGACCCGGGCCGTGACTGCGAGACGGGCCAGATCGGGGTAGACGGTCTCCAGATATTCGGCATCTCGGGAAAGAGCCATCTCCAGGGCCTCTTCCGCCTCGAGCGTCTGCTTCCGGTGTGCCTTGGCCAGCCATCGGCTCTCGCGGCCACCCCGGCGGCGGTCGGTGGCGTACTGCCCGAGCATCAGGAGCGGGCTCATCGCAGCGATGAGGAGATAGGCGGGTTGCCTCCACAGCAGTGCCAGGGGCACTGCGAGCAGCAGGGGCGCCAGCATCATGAGCCAGGGCAGTTGCGGGCGGGGCGGAGTGGACAGTGGCTGCGGGAAGGTGATCAGTGCAAAAGGCTTCAGTGGCTCCTGGGACGCACGCCGATTGACCATGAGATGGCCTTCGGCGTCCGGGGTGACGGCAGCGGCCGGTCGGGTCGGCGTCCGTACGGCCAGGGTGCTGTTGCCCAGCCGTACCAGGTCGCCGGGCCGCAACTCGAACACAGCATTTCCGATGAGCTGATCCGCTACTCGGGTTCCGTTCGCGGAACCGAGATCCCTGACGGTCAGACCATCGTCCGAAGCTGATATCTCGGCGTGGTGACGGGAGATGTCGGGGTCGGCCAGCGAGATACCGGAGGAACGGTGTCTGCCGATGAGGACCGGGTGCCCCACCGTTAGGGCGTGGGTGAGACCGGCATCCGGTCCGGCCACCGTGTGGACCTCCAGGACCCCGGAGGTGGTTGCCGGAACGTCCTCCTGGGCTCTGAGTACCAGTGTTGCCCCCTGGACGAGCGGTGGGAGGCCGATCGGATGGGTCAGTGGTACGGATTGGCCGCCGCAGTGAAAATATCTCTTCTTCAGATTATTTGGCTCAGGAAGAACAGCTGAGAGCTGATCGCTCACAGACCCCAGTAGCGTTCCCGGCTGCACTTGGATCTCGACATTAACTGCAGTCAATTCAATCTCGGAAAGAACAACAGTGACGCGGACTCTCATGCCATCGATTGTGCGCCCCTCGCGGCGGGAGCGACGGCCACCTGTGGACAACCTTCTCCGGGCCGTCGAATTTCACCATTCCTGTGGATAACTTGCGCAGGGTCTGTCCGGGTTTCCTATGCTGTGGTCACGGGGGGCGGGCGGCCAGGCCGCCACGGGGCTTGCGGCCCCACGGGGATGAGTAGGGGGATCCGGTGGATGCTGTCTCGATCGTTTCCGACGGGGTACGGGAGCGGATACGCCGGGAAGGCATTGATCCCGGTCGTGATTCAGCCGGACTGCGTCGCCTCGTCGAGTCTGAGGTGGCCGCGTACGACGAACGCTCACTGCTGCGGTCGTTGCCGCCGCTCGCGGACGTCGGGCATGCGGTGAAGCGGGTGATCGACGAAGTGTCCGGGTTCGGCGCGCTCCAGGCGTACCTCGACGATCCGTCGATCGAGGAGATCTGGATCAATGATCCAGGCCGCGTCTTCATTGCTCGTTCCGGTGTCAGTGAGCTCACCACCACCATTTTCACGGATCAGGAGGTGCGTGACCTGGTCGAGCGCATGCTGAAGCACTCGGGACGCCGGGTCGATCTGGCGAGTCCTTTCGTGGACGCGATGTTGCCTGACGGCTCCCGGCTCCACGTGGTCATCCCGGACATCACCCGGCACTCCTATGCCGTGAACATCCGTAAGTTCACGGTGGTCTCGTCCCGGATCGATGATCTTGTCACGCTGGGAACACTGACCCCACAGGCTGCGGATTTTCTCACTGCTTCGGTCGTTGCCGGGCTCAACATTCTGGTGTCCGGGGGAACTCAGGCCGGTAAGACCACGATGCTCAACTGCCTGCTGGGTTCGGTACCCGCTCACGAGCGGGTCATCACCTGTGAAGAGGTTTTCGAACTGAGGGCTACCCTCCGGGACACCGTTCCGATGCAGTGTCGTCAGGCCAGTCTGGAAGGAACGGGTGAGATCCCGTTGCGCAGACTGGTGAAGGAAGCCCTGAGGATGCGCCCGAACCGGCTCGTGATCGGTGAGGTGCGCCAGGCCGAAAGTCTGGATCTGCTTCTCGCACTCAATAGCGGTCTCCCCGGAATGGCAACCGTGCATGCCAATTCCGCACGGGAAGCGGTGATCAAGATGTGCACGCTTCCGCTGCTGGCGGGTGAGAATGTCAGCGGCCGCTTCATCGTCCCGACCGTGGCCAGCTCGATCGACCTCGTGGTGCAGGTGCGCCTGGACGGTGACGGGCGGCGCCGGGTGACCGAGATCGTCGGTGTGCCGGGCCGGGTCGAGGGAGACGTGATCGAGACGACCGAGATCTTCGGGCGGCGCGGTGACCGGCTGGTGAGGAGCGAGGGATTCCCGCCGCACCCGGACCGGTACGAGCGCGCGGGGATCGACGTCGCGGCAGTGCTGCGGGGCGGCTGGAGGTGACGGCGTGGGTGCACTGATCGGGCTGACCGCGGGTGTGGGCCTGTTCCTGATCTGGTGGGCGTGCTGGGAACCGGCACCCCGTCTGCTGGGTCTGGCCGGCCGGTCACCGGTGGGTCGTCTGAGAGCCCTGCTCGACGAAGCAGATCTACCGTCTGTGTCTCCGACCGCTTTCCTGGCTGTATGCGCCGGGACCGGCTCTGGAGTAGGACTGGTGGTACTCGCCTTCACCGGCGTTCTCCCGGTCACCGGATGCTTTGCTGCGATCGCGGGTTGGGCGCCCTACGCCGCGGCTCGTGGTCGTGCGCGGCGACGGCGTCAGCGCTTCCGTGAACTCTGGCCCGATGTCGTCGACAATCTGGCCTCGGGAGTCCGCGCCGGTCTCTCCCTTCCAGAGGCTCTGGGTGCCCTCGGTGAACGAGGCCCGGAACCTCTGCGTCCACCGTTCCGGGCCTTCGCCCGCGACTATCGGCTCACCGGCAGCTTCGGGGACTCGCTGGAAGCCCTCAAGTCCCGGCTGGCCGATCCCGTTGGCGACCGGCTCTGCGAGGCGCTGCGCATCACGCGTGAGGTCGGTGGCTCCGATCTCGGGCGTCTCCTTCGTAACCTCTCCATGTTCCTGCGTGATGATGCGAGAGTTCGGTCGGAGCTGGAGGCCCGGCAGAGCTGGACGGTTTCCGCTGCCCGGCTGGCGGTGTCGGCGCCCTGGCTGGTACTGGCCCTTCTCGCCTCGAAACCCGAGTCCGTACAGGCCTATGAGAGTTCCACCGGCACCGTTGTCCTGGCGGTCGGCGCCGGCGCCTCCGTGTTCGCTTACCGCCTGATGACAGTGATCGGCCGGCTCCCTGAAGAGCAGCGGGTGTTGCGCTGATGTCTGCACTGGGTGCTCTGCTAGGGGCCCTGACCGGAATCGGCGGGTGGCTCGTGGTCCTGGGCGTCCCGTGGAACCGGCGTCCCACGCTGGACGAACGTCTCGCGCCGTACCTGCGCGGTGCCCGGCTTGTCATGGATGAGTCGCAGCTGCGGCAGCCAGGCAAGGGATCGGCAATCCGTGAGTTGATCCAACCGTTCATGCTCCGGGCCGCGCGGGGGGCCGCTCGGGTCAGTGGTGGGAACGCCTCGGTGGAAAGACGCCTTCGCCAGGCGGGTACGAGCGTCTCCATCGAGCAGTTCAGGGCCCAGCAGGTGATGGCCGGAGCACTGGGAACAGGGGCAGGAGCCGGCGTGGCGGCAGCGATCGCCGTCGGGAGCGGTCTGAGCGTGGTCTCGCTCGTGGGCCTGGTCCTGATCGGAACGCTGCTCGGGGTGCTGGGTCGTGACCAGGCGCTGGACTGGCAGGTTCGGCGGCGTGAGCGGCACATCCTGGCAGAGTTCCCAGCGGTGGCGGAGATTCTCGCCCTGGCTGTGGGCGCCGGCGAGGGTCCGCTCGGTGCTCTCGACCGGGTGGCCCGCACCTGCCGCGGTGAGTTGCCGACCGAGATCGGTCGCACCCTGGCGGAAGCCCGGACCGGCCGATCTCTGATCGACGCTCTCAACGATCTCTCGGAGCGCAGTGCGATCCCGAGCCTCGCCCGGTTCGTCGACGGAATCGTGGTCGCGATCGAACGGGGCACTCCTCTGGCCGATGTTCTGCGAGCTCAGGCCCAAGACGTCCGGGAAGTGACCAGGCGTCGGTTGATGGAGTCCAGTGGGCGTCGGGAGATCGGTGCCATGGTGCCCGTGGTCTTCCTGATTTTACCGGTCACAGTGCTTTTCGCGCTGTATCCCGGCTTGGCGGTACTCGAGCTCACGGTCTAGCTACAGATCCAACGAAGAACGGGGATGCACATGCTTTACTCGGCGATGCCGTCCAGCACGGCGAAGCGACGGCGGGTGCCTATCGGCCGTGTCCTGGCTCAACATCTCGCGGCATTCGTGATGACCCGGATGTATCTGGTGCGTGGTCGCGGAGGTGACCGGGGCGACGTTCCTGGCTGGGTGCTGGTCACCCTCATGACAGCGGGCCTGGTGGTTGCTCTCTGGGGCGCAGCCGGTCCGCGGCTGGTTCAGGTTTTCAACGACGCCGTGGACAACGTCGTCGGCGGGCCCTGAGCGGTGCAGTCCTTACGTCGGCGTGATACGGGCTCTGCGGTTGTCGATTTCGTCCTGGTCGGATCGTTGCTCGTGTTCCTGTTCCTGGCCCTCGTTCAGCTCGCCCTGACCGTATACGTGCGGAACGTTCTCATCGATTGCGCCGCTCAGGGGGCAAGGTTCGGTGCCCTGTCCGATCGAGATCCCGCTGCCGGTGCCGACCGTACCCGTAGCCTCATCAGGGAAGAACTCTCGTCGGGATACGCGCGGTATGTCTCTGCCCGTCGTGTCGATCTGGGCGGGGCGGCGATCATCGAGGTGCGGGTGATCGCGCCGCTGCCTGTCGCCGGGTTGATCGGCGTCGGGCGGAGCGTAGACGTCACCGGGCACGCTCTCGCCGAGGCCGGGCCGTGAAACGTCGGGGCTCGGCCAGGTCCGGGGGAGGATTCTGCGATTCCCGTGAAGTGGGATCGGCGGCGATTGAATTCGTTGCCCTGGGGCTTCTTCTGATGATTCCTGTCGCCTACCTGGTGCTCATTCTCGGACGGGTGCAAGCGGCCTCGTTCGCTGCGGACGGTGCGGCAAGAGAAGCAGCACGGTCCTTCGTCACAGCTTCGAATGATGCGGAGGGTCAAGAAAGAGCAGCTATGTCGGCCGAGTTGGCGCTCAAGGACCAGGGGTTCCCACCGAGCGACGGAACACTTCACATCAGCTGCAGCCGGGCGTCCTGCTTACTGCCGGGCGAACGCGTGACGGCTCAGGTGGAGGTCGCGGCACGTTTCCCCTGGCTTCCGGTGGGATTGGCGGACGCCCTGCGCGCCCAAGTGGTGGTGAGCGCCAGTCAGGTTGAGACGGTAGACGAATTCAGGGAGCTCGGTCATCAAGGGCATCCACCGGAGCACGTCCGAGAGAGTTGAGATGATGGTGTTGATGGGTGAAAACCATCTGGAGTCACGAACTTTGAGCGGTGGGAGCTTGTTCTGGGTGAGGTGTGGCGGAAGGAGGATTTTGGGCAGAGTCAAGGATCGTGATTGGCCTGAGCCGTCCGCCGCGGGTGGGATCGCCGACTCCGGGGAGATTTTCGCCCAGGGCTCGAAGTCTTGTCGGCGATGGTCATCAATTCGGTGCAGAGCATCCGTCGTCAGTGGAGATTCTGGTCAGATGGTGCCGTTGATAGCTGGCTTCGTTGCTCTGGCGCTGCTTCTGACCCTCGTCACCACCGACATCACCGCGCTGCATCTGCAACGCCAGGAACTGCAGGATCTGGCCGATGCCGCAGCGCTGGACGCCGCGGATGCCCTCGATGAGGAGTCGTTCTACCGACAGGGAATGAGGGAGTCTTTCGTGCCGATCTCCGACGAGACCGTGCATGCCAGCGTGCGCAGCTATCTGGGCGAGAAGCCGGAGACCGCCGCCGACCTTGACGTGGGGCTCGGTAGTCCGACAGGCGTCTGGGAGGAAACCACTGCACAGGTCACCCTCGTCGGTCGTGCCCGTATACCTCTGGTGGGGCTCGTGGTACGTCGATGGGCGGACGGCGTACCACTGCAGGCAACGAGCCGAGCCTCGGCCCGTGAGCCCGAGCCGTAGCCGCCTGCCGAGCTGTGGCCAGAAGCCTTCGGGGGCAAAGTGATACGCGGGGGTTGACTGATACCCAAAGCCGGATAGAGGTCACTGGCGAAAGGCGAAAGGCGAAAGCCGAAAGCCGAAAGCCGAAAGCCAGTGGTCAGGATCCAGTGGCCGGGCGCCGGGCGCCGGGGGTCAGGAACTGGGAGCCAGGAGCGGGGAGCCAGGAGCCAGGAGCGGGGAGCCAGTGGCCGGGAGCCGGGAGCCGGGAGCCGGGAGCCGGGAGCCGGGAGCCGGGAGCCAGTGGCCGGGAGCCAGTGGCCGGGAGCCGGGACTGCACCAAGGTGCGACGACAACGATGGCCAGTTTGTGCGTCCCCCATTGGAAACTCACGCCACGCGCGCCTCAACGGGAGGGGCTACCTGCAACACCGCCGACGACCGCACCAACCCCAGGGGTCCCACGACCACGTACATGATCGCTCGACTCAGGGACGAGAAAGTCACCTCCAGCACCCCAGGGAGCCGCATCACACAGTCGCGCGCCAGCTCGTGCTGGGCCAGCACCTCTTCGAGGAACACGACGATGCCGAACGGCCGACCTGGCTCACGGGGAACGGATGTGGCCAGATGGACCACGACCCCGCAGCTCCGGAGATGGGCCTGGATCTGATGGGCGGTTTCGCCGGCCTGCATGCAACTCCTCTTGGGAAATCAGTACGGACATCAGTACGGGTAGTCAGTGCTGACAGCCATCACGGGCGATCGGCACACAGAACTTCGGATGGTGTGGTTCCGACCCGCCAGGACGGAGGGAGGTCAACCGGCGGGCCGGAACCGGTCTGGAGCCATTTGCCATTGACCGAACTGGCTTGGTGATTCACCGTACCGTTTGGGGAAACACCAAATCAAGCCGCTTTCTGCTACTCCCTCACCTGGCGGGCCATTTACGGTCGGGCGCGTGGCGGACCTGGGGCGGATCGTGGCGCGGAACATCCGCGGCGAGCGGTCGCGCCTGGGGCTGACCCAGGAGGAATTCGGCGCGCTGGTCGGCTGGTCGCTCAGCCAGGCGCACGACGCCGAGAAGGGCAACCGGCGGATCCTGGTCCAGGAGATCCCGATGATCTGCCGTGCTCTCCAGGTCACTTTCGCCGACCTGTGCCGGGGCGCCGAACCGGACGACCTCGACTCGCTCGGGCTGTAGCCGTTCGCCGGCACGGCTCGAGATGCGGAACCCGTAGGACGGGGGCAGGCTCTTCGCCGTGAACCGGGAAGCGTGAGAGCGACTCGGGGATCGGGGAATGGGAGCCCCTGTGGGAGTTGGAGCCCAGCCGCGCGTCCGGATTCATCCAGGACGCGCGGCCGGGAGCTCGTACCGACGCCGTGACGCAGCTGGAGCACCGACCGGGAATATCCAGTGGTGCTGCGCGTATCTCCGAGCGCCACTAGTCACTGTAAATCGGTCATAAGCGGACCAAAGGTCTTTTTGTGTGACCCCTGCAACATCGGTGCAGTGCGGCTCCTGTGTGTGCGCGAGAGTGTTCCGGCCCTGCTCACCGGTGCCGACCGACATGCCGACTCTGTGTTTGGGCCCGATAACGCGTAACCTCGATCAACGTGGCCACCGACTTTCCCAGCGAGATCCGCGCACTGCGCAGCACCCTGGAGTCCATCCTCAAGGTGAGTGACCTGGACCAGCTCCGCTCCGAGATCGCCGAGCTCTCCGAGCAGGCCGTGGCCCCCGACCTGTGGGACAGCCCGGACAAGGCCCAGGTCGTCACGTCGAAGCTCTCCCACCTGCAGTCCGAGCTCGAGCGCCTGGAAAAGATGTCGGCCCGCGTGGACGACCTCGAGGTGCTGGTCGAGCTGGCCCAGGGTGAGGACGACGCGGACACCCTGGCCGAGGCGGAGACCGAGCTGGCCGCGACCCGCACGGCGCTGGGCGAGCTCGAGGTCCGCACGCTGCTGTCGGGTGAGTACGACGCCCGTGAGGCCGTGGTCACGATCCGGTCGGAGGCCGGAGGCGTTGACGCCGCCGACTTCGCCGAGATGCTTCTGCGGATGTACCTGCGCTGGGCCGAACGGCACTCCTACAAGACCGAGGTCTACGACACCTCCTATGCGGAAGAGGCCGGCCTCAAGTCGGCGACGTTCCGCGTGGACGCGCCCTACGCCTACGGCACGCTCTCGGTCGAGCAGGGCACGCACCGGCTGGTGCGGATCAGCCCGTTCGACAACCAGGGCCGCCGTCAGACGTCCTTCGCCGGCGTCGAGGTGCTGCCGGTGGTGGCGGAGGCCGACCACATCGAGATCCCGGAGAACGACATCCGTGTCGATGTCTACCGTTCCTCCGGCCCGGGTGGGCAGTCGGTCAACACCACCGACTCGGCGGTCCGCCTCACGCACCTCCCCACCGGCATCGTGGTGACCTGTCAGAACGAGAAGTCGCAGCTGCAGAACAAGGTGTCGGCGATGCGGGTGCTGCAGGCCAAGCTGCTGGAGAAGGCTCGCCAGGATCGTCAGGCCGAGCTGGACGGGCTGAAGGGCGACGGCGGTTCGAGCTGGGGCAACCAGATGCGCTCCTACGTGCTGCACCCGTACCAGATGGTGAAGGACCTGCGCACGGAGTACGAGTCGGGTAACCCCTCGGCCGTGTTCGACGGTGCCATCGACGAGTTCCTGGAGTCGGGCATCCGCTGGCGCAAGTCGCAGGAGCAGCCGGCGTAAGCACGTGACCCCCGGACGGCGAAGAGGTAACCGACTCTTCGCCGTCCGTAGTTTTTGGCGCCTCTAGGGCCACAGGACCTGCACAGGTTCACATTTACAACGCACCTGGGCCCGATGAGTCCCCCTCCGCACTCGTGAAGCCCCCTAGACTTCGGACCGGCCGCGAGCACGTTCCCAGTCCCCGACGGCGGCCGAGGTCTCAGCCGTGATCCGATTCGACGACGTCACCAAGGTCTACCCCGGCAGCAAGCACCCAGCGCTCAACTCGATCAGCATCGAGGTGGGCAAGGGCGAGTTCCTCTTCCTCGTGGGAGCTTCCGGCTCGGGTAAGTCCACGTTCCTGCGCCTTGCGCTGCGTGAGGAGAAGGCCACCAAGGGTGTGGTCCGGGTCTCCGGCAAGGACGTGGCGAAGCTGTCCAGCTGGAAGGTGCCGCACCTGCGCCGCACCATCGGCGCGGTCTTCCAGGACTTCCGCCTGCTGCCGAACAAGACGGTCTTCGAGAACGTCGCGTTCGCCCTGCAGGTCATCGGCAAGCCGCGGCACGCCATCGCGCACACCGTTCCTGAGGTGCTCGAGCTGGTCGGCCTGGCGGGCAAGGAACAGCGGTTCCCGCACGAGCTCTCCGGTGGTGAGCAGCAGCGTGTAGCGATCGCCCGGGCGTTCGTGAACCGGCCGGCGATCCTGCTGGCCGACGAGCCGACCGGAAACCTCGACCCGAACACCAGCGTCGGCATCATGCGGCTGCTGGACCGGATCAACAAGACCGGCACCACGATCGTGATGGCCACCCACGACCACGAGATCGTGAACCAGATGCGCAAGCGCGTCATCGAACTTGAGAACGGCAACATGCTGCGCGACGAAGTCAGCGGCGTCTACGGATACTCCCGGTAGAAAGCAACTGAAAAAACATGCGTTTCCAGTTCATTCTCGATGAGATCGTCATCGGCCTGCGCCGCAACCTGGCCATGGCCATCTCGGTCGTCCTCGTCACCGTCGTCTCCCTCTTCCTCGTCGGGCTCGGTTTCCTCGCCCAGCGCCAGGTCGACACCATGAAGGACTACTGGTACGACCGGGTCCAGGTGTCGATCTTCCTGTGCGGTAAGGACTCGATCGCGGCCAGCTGTGCCGACGGGGTGGCCACCGACGCGCAGAAGGAACAGATCGAGGCCAACCTCAAGTCGCCGCAGCTCCAGGGTTACGTGAAGGAGGTCTTCTTCGAGTCGCGGGAGCAGGCCTTCGAGCACTTCAAGGAACAGAGCAAGGACAGCGCTCTCGCCGACAACGTGACCGCTGACCAGATGCCGGAGTCGTACCGGGTCGACCTGAAGGATCCCGAGCAGTACAAGGTGGTCTCGGACTACTTCAAGAACACCCAGGGCGTGGAGTCGGTCCAGAACCAGAACGAGGTACTGGACCGGTTGTTCGCGCTGCTGAATCAGCTCAAGCTGGGATCCTGGCTGCTCGCCGTGATCACCCTGCTGTGTTCGGTGCTGCTGGTCGCGACCACGATCCGGCTGACGGCCTTCACCCGCCGTCGCGAGACCGGCATCATGCGCCTGGTCGGGGCCTCGAACTTCTTCATCCAGCTCCCGTTCATCCTGGAGAGCATGATCGCGGCGGCGGTCGGCGCCACCCTGGCCTCGGTGGCGCTGGTGGGCGTGACCAAGTTCCAGATCCAGGGCCGGCTGGCCAAGCAGCTGACCTTCACGAACTACGTGGACGTGGGCGATGCCCTGACGGTCGTGCCGTGGCTGTTCATCATCGGTCTGGGGATCGCTGGCGTGTCAGCCTTCCTGGCGCTGCAGCGATACCTCAAGGTGTAGTCACCCCTGTACCGTGTGTGACCAATGTTGCCACCCGCTCATGGGGGTGATCAGCGACAGGAGGCACGCGGATGAAGCGGTGGACCACTGGTGCACCCGGTAGGACGGGCCGTCCTACCCGGTTTTTCGCGGCCTTGATGGTGGCCGGGTCAGCTCTCGCGGTCGGCGTCACGCAGGTGGCGCAGACCGCGACCCCGGCGGCGGCGGACGAGGTCAGGGACAAGCAGGCGAAGCTCGCCGACGAGATCAAGCAGCTGCGCGACGATCTCGAGGGAACATCGGACGATCTGGTCGAGGCCGCGGTCCGGTTGCGGACGGCCCAGGCGCGGCTCGCGGATGCCAACTCCCGCCTGAAGGTCGCCGAGGCAGCCCTGCGGCGGGCCGATCAGCGGGACGAGCAGCTGGCCGACGAGCTGGAGCTCGCGGTCGCCGCGGTCGACAAGGCGCAACGGGCCCTCGCGTCGCGTGCTGAGCAGGAACAGGAGACCCGGGACCGGCTGGGCCGGATCGCCCGTGAGGCCTATGTCAGTTCCGGTCTGACCGGGCTGTCGATCGCCCTGAACGCGCAGACCCCCGAACAGTTCACCGATCGGCTGGGTCTGGCCGGGAACGTGCTGCGGGCCCAGGGTGGTGCCATCGACCGGCTCGCCGTCGAGCAGGCTGAGATTCGGGCCCGCAAGGCGAAACTCGACGCCGGCCGGAAGCAGGTGGCCGACCTCAAGGAACAGGCCGCGCAGGTCGTGGTGCAGCGCGAGGCCGCGACCACCCAGGCCCGGTCGGCCACACAGGAGATCAAGAAGCTCGTCGACGTGCGCGGCGCGGCGGTCCGGGTCATCTCCGCGAGGAAGGCCGCCGAGCAGAAGCGGATCGACGCGGCCGAGGCCGAGCAGGAGAAGCTCGCCCGGATCCTGCGGGAGCGGGCCGCGGCCGCCCGGGCCCGGGCCGCCGACGACGCGGAGCCGGAAGCGGCGCCGGGCGGGTCGACCCTGTCCTACCCGGTCGGCGCCCCGATCACCTCGAGCTACGGCTGGCGCTACCACCCGATCCTGAACTACCGGAAGCTGCACACGGGCACCGATTTCGGTGCTCCCTGCGGTACTCCGGTGAGGGCGGCGGCCTCCGGGTCGATCGTGCGGGCGGGCTGGTCGGGCGGTTACGGCAACCAGATCGTGGTCGACCACGGACGGCTCCGGGGAGCCGGCGTGGCCACGTCGTACAACCACCTCAGCCGCATCAGCGTTCACTCCGGCCAGGTCAGCCGGGGCCAGCTGATCGGATACTCCGGCACCACGGGCCTGTCGACCGGCTGCCACCTCCACTTCGAGGTGTGGGTGAACGGCGGCACCACCGATCCGATGGGCTGGCTCTGATGCTCTCCCCGTACGACGCTCACCGCGTAACCCGGGGTAATGAAGTGGGCAGGGGCTGCGCCACCTCATAGACTTGCTCTTCGGCATTCGGCGGAAGAGGTGAGGTAGGCGTGCCCAGGGAAACTGGCAAGAAGGTGGTTGCGTCCAACCGCAAGGCACGGCACGACTATCACATCGACGACACGTACGAGGCGGGCATCGTGCTCACCGGTACCGAGGTCAAGGCCCTGCGCCAGGGAAGGGCTTCCCTGGCCGACGGCTTCGCCCAGATCGATCGTGGTGAGGCCTGGCTGGAGCACGTGCACATCCCGGAGTACTTCCAGGGCACGTGGAACAACCACTCCCCGCGCCGGCGCCGCAAGCTGCTGCTGCACCGCGCCGAGATCGACAAGCTGGCGGGTAGTACCCGTGAGGGTGGTTACACGCTGGTGCCGCTGCAGCTCTACTTCAAGGACGGCAAGGCCAAGGTGGAGATCGCCCTGGCCCGCGGTAAGAAGCACTGGGACAAGCGGCAGACCCTGCGTGAGCGTCAGGACAAGCGCGAGTCCGATCGCGCCATGTCGCTGCGGGCCAACCGCTAGCCGGGTCAATTGAAGAGGCGGGAACACGGCCCGAGGCTGTAGAGTTGTACAGCGCGGTGGGGCCGAACCTGGCCGCACCGTTTGATAACTGAACACGGCAAGACTGGGAAGTTCCAGATCTTGTCGAACCAGATCCACTCCCCTCGGGGGTGACTGGTTTCGACGTTGGTCGTCTTACCAGGAGAAGCGGGCCGAGTACGCGATGTGATCTCGTAAATCCTCGTCGCAAAACAATAGTTGCCGATACACAGCGCAACGACTTCGCCCTCGCTGCCTAAGCGAGTGTGAGTCCGTCAGTTCGGGAATGCCTTCGTCCCGGGTCCTGGCGTCGACTAGAAGGCCACTGCCCAAGGGACCGGTTACGGGGCCTGCGGGAACACTAACCGTGACTGAGCCCGGCTCAGCGACCTGTCTGTGGGATCGCTGGGGCTGAGAAAAGCCGTAGCAGACTGCGCCCGGAGAAGCCCTGGTTCTGCGCTGACGGACGGGGGTTCGATTCCCCCCACCTCCACCGCTCTGACCTGCTGTTACCCGGAACCGATCGGTTCCGGGTAACAGCAGCTGAGGTCAGGCGAACTGGGAGACACGCTGTTCCAGCGCCTCCCCCTCCACCCGGAACGTGGCTGCGGTCCGCCGGATGGCCTCCTCCACCGCGGCCGTGGAAACACCCCGGAAGCGGAATCTCCCACCCACGTGCTCGTAGTAGGAGTCGGCGTCGGACAGCACGTCGCCGGCCTCCGGGATCGACTCCGCGTAGGGGCCGGGCGACTGCCCGAGCATCGATGTGACGGTGGTGATCCGGCACGGCCTGTTCTGCGGGGCCGGCGCCAGGAGATAGCCCGCGACCTCACGAGTGGCCGGCGCGGAGATCAACGGTGACGGCAGTGCGAGCTGATAGCGGACAGCGATCTCCATCAGGTCCGTCCCGTGCACCTCGCGCCACAGCAACGACGTCTCTCCACCTCCGACGCGTGCCCCGACCTCCAGGAAGCTGCACTCACCGGTCGTCCGGTCGACGAACAGTTCCAGATGGAACACGGTGGGCCGGTCCGTGAGCGCGCGCAGGGCCCGGTCGGCGAAGTCGGCCACGAACTGCTGGAGTACCGGGTCGTCTTCCTCGACCGTGCTCAGAACCTTTCCGTCACGGAAGTCCAGGCAACTGGTGAGATAACGGGACGTCCGGACGACACAGACCTTCTCCCCGTCGAAGGAACCGTCCACGTGATGGATCGGGCGCGGATCGAAGGTCTGCACGATGTGCGGACCGTCGTCGAGGTCCAGGCCGGCCGCGTCCTGCGGGGTTTCGACCCGCACCACACCCAGGCTGGAACTGGCCGTCGTCGGTTTGACGATCACCGGCCAGCCGTGGAGCTGCGCGAAGGCCGTCACCCGCGCGGCGTCCGGGGCCGCTGCGAATGCCGGTGCGGGTACGCCCGCCTCGGCGATGAGGGACGCCATCACCAGTTTGTCGCGGAACGGCAGCAACTGGCCGGCCGACGGGCCGGGCACGCTCCACCGCTCCCGCAGTGCGGCGCCGATCAGGAGATCGTCCTCCTTGAGAGCGACGATCCCGTCGGGGCGTCCGTGCCGGCCGACCAGGTCGTCGACGGCCGCGGTGACCTCGGCCAGATCGTCGGTAGCCGTCACCACGACGACCTCGGTCGCGGTGTCCGGCACCGAGGCCAGACCCACCTCGGTACTCACGTAGGTCACGCGATGCCGGTGGTGGTCGATATGGGCGGCATATTCCGCGTAGTGCTCCCGCCAGCGATTGATCACGATGACATGTGACGAGGGGGCCAGTTCGGACCGGGACATCGGGGACTCTCCTTCAGCAGTGGGCAGCATCGAGGGCGGACCGGACCTTGCTGACGACGCGTTCCGCGGTCAGGCCGTAGTGGGAGACCAGATGTCTCTGGTCGCCGACGACGTCGACGAACTGGTCCGGCAGGCCCAGCCGCAGCACCTTCCGGGGCACCGACTCCGCCAGTACCTCGGTCACCGCGCCGCCGAGACCTCCGCTGCGCCAATGCTCTTCCACCGTGACGACGAGTCGCGCCGGTCGCGCCGCGGCCACCAGCGTGGCCGCGTCGAACGGCCGCAGGGTGTGCATGTTCAGCACCCTGGCCCCGATGCCCTGCCCGGCCAGGAGATCGGCCGCTTCGAGACAGGCGAGAACCGGGTACGGCCCGCAGCACACGAGAACCACGTCGTCGCCCTCGCGCAGGGTCTGCGCCCGGCCGATGACCGGGGGCGGTGCGGGCGGCAGGAGCGGTGTCGGTTTGCGGTCCAGCCGGATGTACATCGGGCCGGCCACATCCATGCTCTGCCGGACGAACTCCTCGGTGGCGGCGGCATCGGCCGGCACCACCACGGTCATGCCCGGCAGGATCCGCATCAGGGCGAGATCCTCCAGGGCCTGATGGGTCGGGCCGAGGTGCCCGGCCGACAGACCACCGTGGGTGGCCATGATGCGCACCGGTAGCTGGTTGTACGCGATATCGATCTTGATGGCTTCGAGGGCCCGGGACACCGCGAAGGTAGCCATCGTGTTGACGAACGGGACCCGCCCGCTCGCAGCCATCCCGGCGCCCACGCCCATCAGGGTGTGCTCGGCGATGCCGAGGTTCAGGTACTGCTCACCGGCCGCCGCGGCGTGCTCGGCCCGGAACAACCCGGTGTCCGTGTCCAGGCAGATCAGCTCGGGGTGCTGCTCCAGCAGCGTGAACAACGTGTCCCGGTACGCCTCCCGGCTCGCTGTGCTCATCCGTCCACCTCCCCGGCCCGCAGTGCACGGATCGCCCGGGCGTGATGGCGCGCCGACAGCGTCACGTAGTGGCTGCTGCTGTGGCCGGCCAGGAACGGCAGGCCCTGGCCCTTGACCGTGCGCGCGATCAGCACGCTCGGGCGGCCCGGTTCCCACGGCGCCTCGTCCAGATGCTCGGCCAGCTCGACCGGGTCGTGTCCGTCGACGTCGCGCACCGACCAGCCGAAACTGCGCCAGCGCTCGGCCAGCGGCTCCATCGGGGCAATACCTTCGGTGGAGCCGGTCAACTGCAGGCCGTTGCGGTCCACCACAGCCACCAGCCGGTCCAGACGCTGGGCCGCCGCCACGATCGCGGCCTCCCAGACCGAGCCCTCCTGGAGTTCGCCGTCACCGAGCAGGACGAAACTGCGCGAGCGGCGGCCGGCGTATCGCGCGGCCAGAGCGAAGCCGCAGGCCAGAGCCAGCCCGTGCCCGAGCGAGCCGGTCGGCAGCTCCACCCCCGGCACCGCCCGCACGGGATGACCCATCAGCCGGCTGCCCGGCCGGCCGTACCCGGCGAGCTCCTCGACCGGGATGAACCCCCGCTCGGCGAGCGTCGCGTAGAGACCGATCGCAGCATGGCCCTTGCTGAGCAGGAACCGGTCGCGATCCGGGTCGTCCGGTCGTTGCGGATCGACGTTCATCACCGAGAAGTACAGGGCGGCAAGCACATCGGCACTGGAGAAGGCGCCCCCGAGATGGCCGCCCTCCGGTCCCGCGCACATGTCGACGACGTGCGAGCGGATGCGCGCGGCCACCGAGTACAGGGTCGAGGTCTCCGGGGACTGGATGATCGTCATGACGCCGCACCCGCGAGTGTGGCCACCGCGTCGCGGTTCTCCCACACCTTCTCGAAGGCGTCCGCGTAGAGTCCGAGCAGGTCTCCCGACCCCGGGTGCAGGTGCCGCTTCTGAATGGTCAGGGAGTCGGCGATCACCGCGCGGGTCACCGGATACCCCTCTCCCGCAATTGTTCCCGTCGCTCCGGTGACCGACCAGGGATAGCCCGAGCCGAAACCGAGACGTTCGACGAACACCTTCTGGTCGGGTAGCGGCATGAGCTGGTACTGCGACATCGGCACGCCCTCGGCACGCAGCAGCCGTCGCAGGGCCGAGCGCAGTGCCTGCGGTCGCGTGCCGTCCAGGCCGAACGCGGCCGGATCGAACCGGAAGCGCAGAATGTGCCAGGCATGGGTGGTGTCCGGCAATGCGGTCGGCACCTGAATCCCCGGCAGTCGCGAGAGCCGGGCGAGGAAACCGCCGATGTTCTGCTGCCGGGCCCGCTCGTACCCCTCGAACCGGGTCAGCTGGGACTGGGTGAACGCGGCCTGCAGCGCGTTCATCTTGTAGTTCCAGCCCAGGTTGTAGGAGATGTAGTCGCGTTCGCGTCCGCTCTCGATGACCTCGCCGAACTGCCGTCCCTTGCGCACCGCCTCGGCCAGTTCGGCGCTGCGGGTCACCACCAGCCCGCCCTCACCACAGGTCGGGATGTTCTTGCTGACCTGGAGACTGAACGTGCCCAGATCGCCGATCCCGCCGACGGGGCGCCCGCGGTGCGTCGCGCCGGGGGCCTGGGCGGCGTCCTCCACCACCGCGAGGCCGTGCCGGGTCGCGATCTCGTTGATCCGGTCCATGTCGGCGGGGGCTCCGTGCAGGTGCACGGGGATGATCGCCCTGGTCCGGGGCGTGATCCGGCGTTCGATGTCGTCCGGGTCGATGGTGAAGGTGACCGGATCGACGTCGGCGAACACCGGAACCGCCATCTGGTGCAACGGGGCGAGCCCGGTGGCGATGAAGGTGAGTGCGGGCACGATCACCTCGTCACCGGGGCCGATACCGAGCGCGGCCAGGGCCAGGGCCAGGGCCGCGGTGCCGTTGGACACCGCGACGCAGTGCTCGAACCCGAACTGACGGGCCCAGCTCTCCTCCAGGTCCGACACCGGGTTCACCCCGTCGGTGTCAGACACCAGCCGCGCACCGTCGAGCGCGCCGAGGACGGCCTTGCGGTCGTCGTCCTCCACCAGGGGCCACTCGACCCGGCGACGGTGCTTCGGCACGGCGGCCGTACCGCCGAACACTGCCAGCTTGCTCATGGCTCTCTCCTCCGCTGGTCCACGCTGATCGGTCCGCTCGCGGTCAAAGTCGCGCCGCGCAGGCGCCCACGGCGTCGACCGCGCGCGCGTACGCCGAGCGCAGCACCGTGAGGTGATGTGCGATGTCCGACGAGACCGCCCGGGGATCGGCGAGCCCGTGGGCGCCGGTGAACCGCAGTCCGGTCCAGGCGTGGGCGACGGTCTCCACCGCGCGGCCCGCCCCGGCGAGGGCCGGGTCGTCCCACTCATGACCGCAGCGCCGGACCAGTTCACCGTGGAGTGATGCCTGCGCCTGCATGGCCCAGCCGAACGGGTAGAGCTCGCGCAGGGCGCCGGCGTCCCCGGCCCGGCAGCGGTCGAGCAGTTCCGCGGCGAACCGGTCGTAGCCGGTCAGCCCGGTCCGGCCGGGTCCGGCCGTGGTGAAGTGCTCGACGTCGATGCGCATGAAGCCGCCGAGCAGTTCGGGCGTCAGCGGTGCGGGTTCCGCGTCGAGACGGACGTCGAGACAGCGCCGCCCGATCTGGGAGTCGCTGAAGAAGGCGTCCTGGACGTCGCTCGGATTCGCGGAGCCCCAGCTGCGCAGGAATGCCTCGATCGGGACAGTGCCGCGGAACGCGGGGGGCATCGCGTCACAGACGTGCACCAGCCCACGGGTCTCGTCCAGTCCGTAGATGACGACCAGGTGGGCGGCGTGCACGTCGCCGTAGGCGGGCCGGAAGGGCAGGTGGTAGTTGTCCACGGCCGCGATCACCAGCCGGTCGTCGTTCAGGGAATCGCGTACCTCCCGCCAGGTGTCGTTCTCGTCGGCGGGTTGCCACCATCGGGCGTGAAGTTCGTGGTGCGGAGCCAGAGCGGCGCCGAGGTCGGGTTCGCGCGAGGCATCGGTGGGGCACGGGTAGTAGAACTCCTCGGACCGTACGTCGCCCGGCCGGTGCAGGAAACGCCAGCCCGAGCCGAGCACGGTCAGGGGGTCGGCCCCCGCCCGGGCCAGGACCGAGCCGAACGTGGACTGTAGGCAGCTGACGAGATCGCGGTACCACCACTGTGGTTCCGCGCCGGTGACCATGGACGTCCGGGTCGTCGCCTCGACCGTCATCTCAGTTTCTCCGTCCGTTGGAGGGTGACCGCGAAGATGTGCACGGCGACGTTGCGGGGCAGCAGGATGCTGGTCAGCGCGGCCCGCCGGGTGACCGGCACCCGCTGGGCCCACATCACCGCCGGGACACCGCGCTGCACGTGGTGCGGGTAGTGCATGACGAGGCTCTCGAACGCCTTGATCTCACCGAACCAGGCCGGTGCGGACCAGAAGTCGGAGACCCGCAGCGGTTCGGCGTCGACCGAGCCGTCGGCGAAGCGCAGGTCGACGGTCTCCTCACTGCGTCGTTCGGAGGCGGCCAGGACGTGGATCCAGTCGTAGCGACCTTCCGGGACGCGGATGGCCTGCCCGGAGCAGCGGATGTTGTCGGGACCGTCACCGACCCGCGGGAAGTCGAAGGGAATGCCGTCGACCTGAACCCGTTCCGGTCCGGACGGCAAATATTCGGCGGCAAAAGAATTTCCCCATACGTTGAACTCTCCGGCCCCGGTCCCGGTGGCCGTGGAGACGGCCGTGTTGTTGCGATGGCCGGAGATGTCGACCGGGTCGCACAGGCCTGATCTGGCTGAGGACATCGCTATGTCCATCGAATGATCCACCTCACTGAACGGTTATGGATGTGGCCGAACCTCGATCGCCGGAAAGAACATCCGGTGGCGGCATCGGGGATCCGGGACGGCGTCAGGTCGCCAGCGCGACGGCGCGCAGCTTCTCGTAGTACGGCCGGTGGTGATCGATGTAGGCCCGGAGTTTCGGGTTCTCGGTCATCTTCGGGGCGTCGGTAAGGGCCCGGCGCTCGAATCCGGAGGTCTGGCTGGTCGCCCGGTGCCACTTGCTGGTGGTCTGCCATTCCGACCGCATCCCCGGCCGCCAGGACAGTGCGTCGGCCAGGAAGGGGATGCCGACGGCCGAGCAGTACGCCTTCACCGTCTCGGTCGGCCGCTCGAGCAGATCGTCGGAATTGATGACGACGGGTGTGGTGCCGGTGGCTTCCTCTACAGCAGTGAAGATTTCGTGGAGACGGGCGAAGCCGATCTCGTCCTGCTCAAGGTTGGGGTTGAGTGCGTAGTGAGAGGCGATGGCCTCGGCCGGGTCACGGATGATGAAGGTGTGCGTCGCGCCCGCGAGGAAGTCCTGGTCGGCGAGCAGCGCCGGATAGTGGAAGTCCGTGGTGTCCTTGAAGAAGACCGGCCGGCGCCCGGCGCTGGACCGCAGTGCGGAGATCACCTCCTGCTCGGAGCGGGCGATCTGATCGCCGACCTCCACCTCGCCGAAATCGACCACCCGGGAGAAGGGTTCGTGCACGACCAGGCGATCGTCGCGCTCGGCCATCATCCGGGCGAACGCGGTCGAGCGGCTGCGTGGTGCGCTCCACAGAGCCAGCACCGAAGCCCACTCCGATGTGCGTCCCATCATGTTTCCCCTTGCCTCGGGTATCTCGGGCCGGCTCGGCGTGGCCGGAATACGACTTCCGCCAGACTGACACGGGGGCGAGCCGGAAACGGTAATCAGGACCGGCAGTCCGGAGCCCGGAAAGTCAGCGCGCTGCGTCGTTCGAACTGAATCTGGCGCGGACGTGGCCGATCCCGGAACGGCTTAGATTTTTGCCACCCAGAAGACCGGTCCTACTGCGGAGGTCACGTGTCAGCGACACCGGAGCACCTGGGCGAGCGCACGATAGCGGTGCTCGCCAGTAGGGTCGGTGCGGACGAGAAGCGATTGTTCGGCGCGTTCGAACGGCGCGGCGTCCCCTACGAGCACGTCGACACACGCCGGCAGTCCTTTGTGGCCGGGCGACGCGATCTGCCGTGGCGCCTGGTGCTGAACCGCGAGATCAGTCAGGTCCGGGCGGCGTACGCGGCCCACTGTCTCGCGGCGGCCGGTGCCGAGGTGGTCAACAGCGCCGCCGCCATCGAGGTGTGCGGCGACAAGTGGCGCTCCACCGTCAGCCTGCAGGCGGCGGGAGTGCCGATGCCGCGGACCGCGCTCGGCCTGACCCCCGAGGCCACGCTGGACGCCCTGGACGACATCAAGTACCCGGCGCTGATCAAACCGCTGGTCGGTTCGTGGGGCCGTCTGATCGTCCCGCTGCCCGACCGCGCCACCGCCGAGGCGGTGCTGGAATACGCGGCGGCACTGACCGGTCCGCAGTCGCACCTGGGTTACGTACAGGAACTGATCGACAAACCCGACCGGGACATCCGGGTGATCGTGGTCGGTGGCCGGGTGCTCGGTGCCGTCTACCGGACCGGAGAGTCGTTGCGTACCAACGTGGCTCTCGGTGGCCAGACCCAGGCGTGCGAGGTCACCGCGGACATCGCGCGGCTGGCTCTCGACGCCGCCGCCGCGGTCGGCGCCGACATCGCCGGGGTCGACCTGGTCGAGGACCGCGAGGGCCGGTTACTGGTGCTGGAGGTCAACCACCGGGTCGAGTTCAGCGGATTCCAGTCCGCGCACGGCGACCGGGTCGACGTCGCGGACGCCATTGTCGACCACCTACTGGAACGGGTACACCGATGAAACAGGCACTCACCGCGTGGGGCAACATCACCGAGACGTATGCCGCCGGGCTGCTGCGCGGGATGCTGGAGATTCCCTCCCCGTCCTATCAGGAACGCGATCAGGCCGCGTTCCTCGCCGCGGCCATGACGGATCTGGGCTTCCGTACGCACATCGATGACGTCGGCAACGTGATCGGCGTGATCGAGCGCGGGGACGGCCCGACCCTGATGCTGCTGGGGCACCTGGACACCGTTCCGGGCCCGGTCCCGGTCCGCTCGGAAGCGGGAAGGCTCTACGGCCGCGGCGCTGTGGACGCCAAAGGACCTCTCGCGGCGATGATCTGTGCTGCCGTCGGTGCGGTCAACTTCCGCGGTCGGCTCGTGGTGATCGGCGTGGTGGAGGAGGAGACCCCGCGCTCGCGTGGAGCCATGGCGATCCGGGCCACGCACGACCGGCCGGACGCGCTGATCATCGGCGAACCGAGCGGCTGGTCGAACGTGGTGCTCGGGTACAAGGGCAAGCTCGACCTGCGCTACACCGTCGCGTGCCCGGCCACGCACCCGAGCAACCCGGTGCCGAAGGCCTCCGAGCTGGCCGTCTCGTGCTGGGACACACTGGTCGACCTGCTCGGACCGGACTCCGGCCACGGCGTTTTCGACCGACCGGGTGCGACCCTGGTCGGGATCAACGCCGACCAGGTCACCGCGACGGCGGACCTCAGCGTCCGTACCCCACCCGGATTCGACGACACCGCCCTGGTCCGCACGCTCCGCGAGCGCCTTCCCGTAGGCGACCTCGAGGTGCTGAACTCGGTGGCCGCGCACCGGGTGGGGCGGGCCGACCCGGTGGTCCGGGCCCTGGTGACCGGTGCGCGCCGGCTGCACGTCAAACCCCGGCTCCTGGTGAAGACCGGCACCTCGGACATGAACACCCTGGCCGAGGTCTGGGACATCCCGATGGCGACCTACGGTCCGGGTGACAGCAGCCTGGACCACGCCGACGACGAGCACATCGTGCTCTCCGACTACTTCCGGGGCATCGACGTGCTGACCACCGCGATCGAGGAGCTGACCGACCTGCCCCGTCACAGGGCCGACCAGGTCATCGAGATGCTGCGACCGGCGGGAGTTCTCCGATGACCGACATGACCCAGCGCCTGGCGCTGCTGCCTGCCGGGCGGCGGGCGCGGTTCCTCTCCCGCCTGCGTGAGGGGGTGGAGACCGCGGCCCGGCGGGGCCCGGCGCCACGTGGTGACACCGGCCCGGTGCCCCTGAGTACACCGCAGGAGACGCTCCGGTTCCTGGACCAGCAGGCACCGCACGGTTCCGTCGCCGGGGCACCGCTGTGCCTGCGTCTGCGGGGAGATCTGGACGGGAACACCTTTCACCGGGCGCTGGCTGCGGTGGTGGCCCGGCACGACGCCCTGCGGACGGTCGTCGTGGAGCGTGAGGGCAGCCCTGCGCAGGTGATCGTGCCGGAAGTTCCCGTCGGGCTGTCCCGGGTGGAAGCGGAGGGCGAGGACGCCGATCAGCGACTGGGCGCGGCGCGGGCCCGGGTGCGGCGGCTGAGCGCGGAACCGTTCGACCTGAGCCGGGTTCCCGTGTGGCGGGCGGAGCTGATCCGGGTCGGCCCGGACGATCATCTCTTCGTTCTCGACCTGCCCGCCCTGGTGTGCGACGACCGTTCCCGCGATCTGCTGATCCGTGACCTCGCGGAGTCCTACCGGTCGATCCGCCAGGGCGGTCCGGTGCAGTTGCCCGATCTTCCCGTGCAGCACTCGGACTACGGGGTGTGGTGTCGGGAGCGTCTGCGCGCCACCGGCCCGGACCAGCTCGGCGGCTACTGGCGTGACCGGCTGGCCGGTGCCGAGACCCTCGAGTTCCCGACCGATCGGCCCCGGGGCGAGTCCCGGACCTTCGCCGGTGAGCGCCGACGTTTCGCCGTCGGGCACGAGGGCCTGGAGCGCGGGGGGCAACTGGCCCGGGAGACCGGCGCTCGTCTCCCCGACGTCCTGACCGCCGCGTTCCTGGTTCTGCTGCAACGCTACTGCGGCCAGGACGACCTGGTGATCGGATCGCCGTACACCGACCGCCGGCACGAGGCCATGGCCGCGGTGGTCGGATGTCTCACCGATCTGAGAGTGCTGCGGGCCGACCTGTCCGGCGACCCGGTCTTCCGTGAGCTGATCCACCGGGTCGTCCAGGTGCGGTCAGAGGCGGAGCAGTGGACGGGGTTGTCTCTCGGATCGCTGGTCGAGGCGAGCGACCCGGCCCCCGACCCGTCCCGCTCGCCGGTCTTCCAGATCGTTTTCGGCATCGAGGAAGCCTCGCCGGCCCTTGATTTTCCGCAGATCGTCGCCTCACCCGAACCCGTCCGGACCGGTACCTCGAGGTTCGACATGAGCTGGTCCGTCATCGTGCCCGACGCGGCGGGCGCCGATGCCGAGCTGCACATCGACTTCAGCACCGACCTCTTCGACGTGGAGAGCATGGCCCGGTTCGCCCGGCACTACGACGGGTTGCTGCGGGCCCTGACCGCCACCCCGGACATCCCGCTGTCGGACATCGAGCTGCTGAGCCCGCAGGACCTGGACTTCCTGAGCGCGGCCGCCACCGGACCGGTCCGGCCGATCCGGGAGTCCACCGTCGTCGAGCAGTTCGAGGCCCGGGTCCGGGAGGCGCCGGACAGCGTGGCCGTCGTGGCCGCGGGCATCCACCTGAGCTACGCCGAACTCGATGCCCGGGCGAACCGGCTCGCGGCCCTGCTGCGGGAGCGCGGCGCCCGGCCCGGGGCGAGGATCGGTCTCTGCCTGCGCCGGGACACCGACCTGCCGACGGCCGTCCTCGCCGTGCTCAAGACCGGGGCGGCGTACGTCCCGCTCGACCCCTCGCACCCACCAGCACGGGTTGCGGACGTTGCCTCCGATGCAGGACTTCTTGCTGTGATCGCGCACAGCGGGGCCGGTGCCGCGGTGAGCGGGGTCGACGCACCCGTGGTGGTGCTGGACGAGGTCGGCGCAGAGCTGGACCTGATGCCCGCACACGACCCGCCCCTCGCGGCGGGACCCGGCGATGTCGCCTACGTCATCTACACCTCCGGCAGCACCGGAAAGCCGAAGGGCGTTCTGCTGGAGCACCGGGGCGTGGTCAGTTTCATCGATTCCTGCCGTGACCTGTTCGTCCTGACCCCGCAGGACCGGGTGCTCGGGTTCGCCTCGGCGACCTTCGACGTATCGGTGTTCGAGATGTTCTCCGCGCTGCTGACCGGAGCCCGTCTGTACCTGGCGACCGACGACGAACGGCTGTCCGTCGACCGGCTCCAGGCCCTGATGGAGCAGGCCGGTATCACCGTCATCGACCTGCCCCCGACCGTGATGCCCTTGCTGGCGCCGGAGACGTTCGACCGGCTGCGGATCGCGTTCGTCGGGGGTGAGGCGTTCAGTGGTGAGCTGGTGAACCGGTGGAACCCGGGCCGACGGCTGTTCAACGGTTACGGGCCGACCGAGTGCACCGTGACGATGATCGTGCAGGAGTGTTCCGGCACCTGGGACACCCAGCCGCCGATCGGGCTGCCGATGGCCAACCACGTGGCGCACGTGCTCGACCGTGACCTGCGGCCGGTGCCGGTCGGGGTGCCGGGCGAACTGGTCATCGGTGGTGCCGGTCTGGCACGGGGCTACCTGGACCGGGACGAGCTGACGTCGGAGAAGTTCATCATCGATCCCTTCGGCACCGCGCCCGGTGGTCGTCTGTACCGCACCGGCGACCTGGTGAAGAGGCTTCCCGACGGGAGGCTGAGTTTTCTCGGCCGCCTGGACCAGCAGGTCAAGATCCGTGGACTGCGGATCGAGCTGGGGGAGGTGGAGTCGGCGCTGACCGGCTTCGACGGGGTCGAGACGGTGAGCGTACGGGCCTGGACCGACGAGAACGGCTCCCAGCACCTGGTCGGTTTCCTGACCGGGATCACCCAGGAGCAGGTGCCACAGGTGCGCCAGTACCTCGGTGCCCGTCTGCCGTCGTACATGATCCCTTCGTATTTCGTCCTTCTCGAGGAATTACCGCTCACCGGCAGCGGCAAGGTCGACTGGCGTCGCCTGCCCGCACCTGACGTGGACCGTCAGGGCGGGGAACCGGAAGACGACTCGCTCACCCCGACCCAGCGGTCCCTGCTGCAGGAAGTGCTCGCCCCCCTCCTGCGGGGTGCGCGGCTCGGTGCGCGGGACGACTTCTTCCTGGCCGGTGGCAACAGCCTCCAGGCCGTCCAGCTGATGTCGGCGATCCGGCGCCGGTACGGGGTGGAGATCGCGTTGAGCGACTTCTTCGCCTCGCCCACCGTCGTGCACCTGGCCGCCACCATCGACGCGGCCCGGGAACGACCACGCGACCACAGCGATCCGCTCAGCACCCTGGAGAACCTGCGCGGCGCCGGGGCGACAGACCCCGAACCCCTGGTCCTGCGTGCCTCCGGCCCGTCCCAGGTCACCCTGCTGCATCCCTCCGGCGGCGAACTGTTCTGCTACGTACCCCTGGTCAGAGCGTTGCGCGAGGACATCGGGGTACAGGGGTTCGTGGCCGATCCGGCCGACGCGGCGATCGATCCCGATGACGCCCTGGTGGTGACGGCCGGACGGATCGCCCGGTCCCTGATCGCGCACGGTCTGCCGGAGTCCCACTGCCTGGCCGGCTGGTCGTACGGCGGGGTGCTCGCGTTCGAGGTGGCCCGGCAGATCGAACGGGACACCGGGCAGCGACCGCCGGTGGTCCTGCTGGATGCCGCCTACGACGAGGACAGCGTTCGCCTCGACGAGGAGATCATGCGGCAGCGCTTCGTGCACGATGTCGCCCGGCTGGCCGGGCGGGCCGCACCGCAGGCCCCCGAACTGGGCTCCCTCGGGGTCGGGCAGGCGCTGAAGAACCTGGGTGTCGAGACCGAATTCACCGAGTCGGAGCTGGACTCCCGGTTCCAGATCTTCCGGTCCTGCGCCCTGGCCATGCAGGAGTACCGGCCGCCGGCCCCCTACGGCGGACCGGTCACGGTGCTCACCGCTTCACCCGATCCCGCCCGGCAGGAGCAGTGGCGGGCCGTATGTACCGGGCCCTTCCTGGCCCAGGGCGTTCCGGCCGACCATTACACCCTTTTCGCAGAGCCGGCGTTGAGCCGGGTGGCCGCGGCGATCGAAGAGACGCTCACCTCCTGAGGAGACGCAGATGCGGTTCGGATTCACCGATGACCAGGAAAACTTCCGGGCAGAAGTTCGAAAGATATTGCGATCGGACGAGATACGTACCGCGGCGGAAGAGGCCACCGGTGCGGACGGTGTCGAGCCGGACGGTCGTCCGCTCTACCGCCTGCTCGGGGAGCGAGGACTTCTGGCCGTGCACTGGCCGGCCGAGTTCGGCGGTTGCGACCGGGCCCTCACCGACGCGGCGATCCTCGCCGAGGAGCTGGTGCGGGCAGGAATCCCGGACACCCTGCACGTCAACACCATTCAGATCGTCGGTCAGTTCCTGCTGATGACCGGCAGTGACGAGCAGAAACGCCGGTACCTGCCCGCACTGGCCCGCGGTCACAGCTTTGCCTCGGTGCTCTACACCGAACCCGACGCCGGGTCCGATCTCGGCGCGCTGCGGACCGTGGCCGAGCCGGACGGCGACGGGTACCGGATCACCGGGACCAAGGTGTTCAGTCTCAAGACGCACCTGGTGGATCTCGGGCTCTGCGCGGCCCGTACCTCTCCTGGCTCCGGAAAATACCAGGGGATAAGTCTTTTCCTGGTCGATCTGAAGGCTCCCGGGGTGGCTCGATCGACCGTTGCCGGCATCGGTGACGAGCACTTCCACCGGGTCGACCTCGACTCGGTGTGGGTGCCGGGTGACGCCCTTCTCGGGCCCCGGGACGAGGGATGGGTCTTGCTCAACGATGCACTGGCGATCGAGCGTACCGGCCTCGACTACTACCTCAAGGCGGAGCGCTGGCTGGATCTGGCGCTGGAGACCCTGGTCGACCGCGGGGCCGACGACGCCCATCTCGAACAGGTCGGCCGCTGGCAGGGCGCCCTGGCCGCCGACCACGTCCTGGCCTGGGAGGTTCTCTCGAGGCTCGCGTCGGACGAGATGGACCCGGTCTCGGCGGCCGTGGCCAAGTACCACAGCAGCGAACTCGCCCAGGACATCGCGATCTGGGCCGCCGGTGTCCCCAGCCCGCAGCAACGGGCGGACCGCCACCGGACCGTCCTGGCCCTGGACTCGGCCTGTCGGGAGGCGCCCGGACTCACCCTGTCGGCGGGTACCTCCGAGGTGATGCTCCAGATCATGGCCACGGCGTTCGACTCCCTCGGATCGGAGAGGTACTGACGTGATTCCCACCCCTGATCCACTTTTCGTTCAGCTGGGGAAGAGCCTGCGGGCCGGTCTGGCCGGTCTTCCCGCGGTCGGCGGACTGCACGGGGCGCCGGTGGACGACGGCGCCCACAGTGCGGCCGGGACGGTGATCGAAGGGCTGGACGCGGCCGCTCTCGAGCGGCCGGTCACCTCTGGCGGCCTCGACCTCGGCCTGACGGCCGGGGTTCTGGTCAGCGAGGAACTCGGTCGCGCGGCCCGGGGAAACCCCTACCGGGCCATGGCCTTGGCGGCCGACGCCGGTGTCCCGGCCGACTCGGCCGACTCGGCCGGGCACGCGTCAGCCGGTCTGGAGGCGCTGCCGGCCGGGAGCGGGGTCACTGCGACGGCGCGGGCCGGGGGCTGGGAACTGAACGGTGCGGTCACGGTGGACGACGTGGACGCGGGAACGTTTCTGGTGGCCACGCGCACGGGGGGCCAGGGGGTGCTGGTCGCTCTCCCACGGAGGACCCCTGGCATCGTGGTGGAGAATTCCTGCTGGCCTCCGGTCGCCCGGTTCGCGGCGGCCCCGTTCACCGCGGCGGACGTGGTCGCGCGCCTGGACGACTCCCCGGCCGGCCCGCTCACCCGGGCGCGCCTGCGGCAGGCCGGCTACCTCCTCGGGATCGCCGACGGTGCGCATCGGACTGCGGTGGAGTACACCGGTTTCCGGCGTCAGTCGGGAAGCCGCCTGCGTGATCTGACCGCCGTCTCGTTCCCGCTGGCACGAGCGATGGTGACGCTACGCGCGACCCGGGCGGCCGTGTACCGAGGTGCGTGGCTGGTCGACTCCGCGCCGGAGGCCGTGGGTACCGCACCGATCACGGCGCTGGCGATGGCCGCCGAGGCCGCGCGCGACGTGGTGCGGGTCAGCATGCAGAGCTGCGGGGTGCGCGCGATGACGGCAGAGCTGGATCTGCACCGGTACTTCCGGCTGGCCGTGGCCGAGTCGGCCCGGTACGGCGATCCCGCCGCGCTGTGGCGTACGGCCGGTGCCGATCTGTACCGTCGGGTGGAGCTGCGGGCCCTGGAGCAGGCCCGGTCCTGAGGACGGTTCGTCGGCGGCGGCCGGAACGGTGTTCCCGTACCGGCCGCCTCCTCGTCCTACGGGGAACCGCACGGAGGGCGCGGAGGCGAGGTCAGCTCGCTCTGGGTCTGCTCGCTGCGAACTCCCGCTCGTTCCCGTGGGCCCGGCCGGCCGAGTGGATGAGCCCGGTCCGGTAGGCCAGGGAGACCAGCTCGGCCCGGTCCCGGACACCGAGCTTGGTGCGCACCCGGTAAAGGTGGGTCCGGACGGTGGCCTCACCGATGATCAGCTCGCGGGCGACCTCGTCGGTGGACATCCCCTGTGCCACCATCTTGGTCACTTCCCTTTCCCGGGGTGTCAGTTCGGTCATCTCGGTGAACTTGACGACCTCCTGGGGGAGGGGCTGCTCGCGGAACCAGGTGACCAGGCGGCGCGCGATGCTCGGGGCGAGCATGGTCTGCCCGGCGGCCGCCGCGTGGATCGCGGTGACCAGCTCCTGCGCACTCGCGTCCTTGCCGAGCAGGCAGCTCGCACCGGCGTGCAGCACGTCGCTCACCACCTGGTCGGCGTCGGAAGCGGTGAAGACGACGACCTGCGGCGGGTTTTCCTCGCTACCCAGCCGACGGATCACCTCGAGGCCGGGAATGGCCTCGAGCTGCAGATCGGTGACCACGACATCGGGTTGCAGGGTGCGCACCAGAATGATGGCTTCCATGCCGTTGGGCGTCGTTCCCACCACATCGATGTCCGGCACCGCCTCCAGGAGGGTCTTGAGACCGTCCGCGATAACGGGTACCAGATCACAGATGAGCACTCGAATAGTCATGCTGTTCCCCTCGAATTGCGGCGTCTCTCAGCAAGGACGCGTTCCGGACCGGCGGGCGACGTGCCTGGATCAGCCGTTGCCGTTGTTGTCGAGAATTCCGTTGCCGTTGTTGTCGAGCGTTCCCGCGGAGGCCGCAGAGGTGATCGGTGTGCTGGGGGTCGTCGCGTATCCGCCCAGCAGGGCAGCGAGGGCAACGACGGGAGCGGCGGTCGCGAGGAGGCGCATGATGTTCCTTTTTCCGGAGGAGTCTTCTTCGACACCGCTGATACTTCCGATCAGCCTTCCCGGCGCGTTCCCCTCTGGACACCGGCCGGATCCCTCTTCGGGGGAAAGCCTCCGACCAGGACTTATCTACCGTTCTGAGACACCTTCATGAGGTCGAAGAGCTCATCGGCCCGGAGGCGGTGCTGCTCGGCCGTCTCCAGATCCCCCTGCGCCTGTTCCGTACGGGCCAGACCCCACAGCGCGCAGGCCTCGTCGTACCGCAACTCCATCCGGCAGGCGATCTCGTGCGCCAGGAGCTGCTGCGCCCGCGCCGTGTCGAGGTCGCCCTGGGCATACATCACCCGTCCGGCCGCGAGATGCACGACGGCCCGATGGATGTCGCCGGTGCTCTTGGCGGCCTTGTCGAGGGCCTGGCCGGCTGTGTCCGCGGCCTCGTCGAGCTTCCCCAGACGGGTCAGCGCGTCGGCCCGGCGGGCGAGGACGAGCGGCAGCACGGAGGGCATGCTCATCCGCCGGCACCGCTCCAGCGCCGCGTCGGCCCAGACCAGCGCCTCCTCGAAGCGGCCCAGCCCTTCGACCGCCTGGGAGAGATTGCTCAACGCGTCGACGGAGAGCTGGATCTCCTCGAGCGTGTCGAAGATGGCCACCGCCCGCCCGGCGGACTCCTCGGCCTCCTCGTAGCGGGCCAACCGCACCTGGATCAGGCTCAGCGTGCTCAGCGACGAGCCCTCGAGCCGGGGGAACCCGAGCTCCTGGGCCCGCGCGTTGGCCTCCTGGCACAGGTCCAGCCCGCGTTCCAGCTCGCCCATGCTGTTGCACGCCTGTCCCAGCCGGGCCCGGCACTCGGCCTCGCTGTGCCGGTCCTGCATCTCCAGGGCCAGGTCGACGGCCTCCTCCAGCCGCACGACCGCGTCGCGCAGCTCACCCAGCCGCCACCGGCCCATGGCCAGATTCATCAGGTTCAGCCGGGTCAGGGACTTGTCCCCGAGCTGCCGCGACGCGCTGACCCCCTTCTCCAGGGCCGCGTTCGCGAGCACGTCGTAGCCGCGGATGCTGGAGTGGAAACCGACCTCACGCGGCAGCCGGGCGGCGTGCCACAGCAGTCCCCGGTCGTAGGCGGTGTCCACCGCGGCGAGCAGGCTGTCGCGGTGCTGGTCCAGCCACTGCAGTGCGGTGTCCTTGTGGTCGAGATCGTCGGTGCCCCGGCCGCTTCCCTCGCGCCGTCCGAAGGTGCGCCGTCCGGGAAACAGGGTGTCGCAGCTGCGTTCGGCCGCGATCAGGTAGTGGTCCAGCAGGCGTTCCACCGCCAGCCCGTCGTCGTCCGCCTTCTCGTCCTGGGAGACCCGCTGCACGAAGCTGCGGACCAGGTCGTGCATCCGGTAGAGCCCGGAGTCGGTGGCCTCCAGCAGACGCACGTCGACCAGTTCGTCCAGGTCGTTCTCAGCCGTGAGACTGTCCACGTCCAGCAGCGCGGCGGCCTCGTCGATGTCGAGGTGCCGTCCGGGGTGGAATCCCAGGGTGCGGAAGACTTTCTGCTGCTCGGGCGGCATGGCCTGGTACGACAGCAGCAGCGCGCCCGCGACTCCTCGGCCCTCACTGGTGAGCTCGTCCAGGCGCCGGTCGTGGTGCCGCAACCGTTCGACCAGTTTCTGGATGGTCCAGTGCGGACGGTTGGCCAGCCGGGCCGCTGCGATCCGGACCGCCAGGGGCAGCCCGCCACACAGGCGCAGCAGTTCGGCGGCGGCGTCCGGTTCCCTCGCGATGCGATCGGGATCAAGGGTGCTGCGCAGGAGCTGATGGCTGTCCGGCTCCGCGAGAGCACCCACGGAATGCCACTCGACCCCGTCCAGTCCGGTCAGCCGGGAACGGCTGGTGACCAGGACCAGCGTGTCCGACGAGGCCGGGATCAGGGCCCGCACCTGCTCGGAGGCCGAGGCGTTGTCGAGGACGAGCAGCATGCGCCGTCCTCGCATGTAGGACTGCCAGCGGGCGGCCCGGCCGGCCGGCAGGATGAGGATCTCGTCGCTGGCGATACCCGCCGCAGCGAGCAGGTCGCCTTGCGCCTGGAATGCGCTGAGGGGCTTCTGACCTGCGGTGAAGCCGTGCAGGTCGATGAAGAGACTGCCGTCCGGGTAGTCCTGGGCCAGGTGGTGGGCGGCGTGGACCGCCAGGGCGGTCTTACCGCCGCCGCCCATACCGTCGAGCGCCAGGACCGTGGGCCTGGTCTTCGGGCCGCGGTCGGCCGCCTGGTGGATCCACTGCAGTTCGGCGGTACGGCCTGAGAAATCGGGCACGTCGAACGGCAACGTGTACGGCGCCTCGTCGGTCTGGTCGGGCACCGCAGGCGTGCGTGGCGGGCGGCGGGTGCGGGGCTCGGAGCGTTCCGGCCGGCTCAGGGACGGATCCTGGCGCAGCATCCGATCGTGCAGGTCGATCAGCCCGGATCCCGGGTCGATACCCAGCTCGTCCGCGAGATGGCCACGGGCCCGGGCGAACTCGTCGAGTGCGGCGGCCTGCTGCCCGGACTGGTAGAGCGCGAGCATCAGCTGGTGGCGCAGGGTCTCCCGCAGCGGATTCTCATCGACCAGGGCGCGGAGTTCGCCGGTGACCTCGGTCGCCTCGCCCGAGGCGATGCGTAACTCGTACAACTGCTCGGCGGCGCTGAGCCGCTGCTCCTCCAGAACGGTCGAGGCGGCATCGACCACATGACCACCGGAGCCGGCCAGCACCGGTCCTCGCCACAGCGCCAGGGCCTCGCGCAACTGCGCGACGGCTTGCTGCGACTCCCCGCCGTTCAGCGACTCCCGGGCCTGCCGCAGCAGTTTCTGGTAGCGCAGCAGGTCGAGCTGCTCGGCGTCGACGACGGCGCGGTACCCTGGGCCGTCGGTGACGATGATGTCGCGACCGTGCGGGAGCCGACTGCGCAGCTTGGCCACCGCCTTGCGCACCTGGTGCTCGGCGCTGTCCGGTGGTTCCTCGTTCCAGACAGCCGTCACCAGCCGGGAGACCGGCACGACCCGGCCGGTCTCCAGGAGAAGCATCACCAGAACACGCTGCTGCAGTGCGCCCTTGAAGGACTCCAGAACGTTGCCGAGGTGGACTTCCAAAGATCCCAGGATGAAGAATCCGGGACGAGGATCTAGGTTGTTAGCGCTGTTCGGCGATGTCGCGGGCCCCACTCATTCCCCCTGCCTACTGCCGAGACAAGGCAGACCGACCACGCGATCTGTCTCGTCCCGCGCCGACGTTCGTCCCCCTGAAGTCAGTGCTACCGCAGAGTGTACTCAAGAGTTCAAGTCTGCAGAATCTCTTCACAGCAGGCCGGGGGAGGGGATCAGTCGCTCAGCACCGAGGCCGTGGTGAACTCGAAAGTGCTGCGGATCTTGGTACCGAGCTCGCCGGACAGCTCGATCACCCGGGTGTCCAGCAGTTCCTCAGCCTTGTTCCGGGATATGCGCAGGCCCGCGGCGATCAGCCGGGCGGGACGCAGCGGGATCGGGTCGGCGAACGTGACGCGGAAGGTGCCGGGATGCTGCCAGGAGGCATCCGGATCGGTGACGACCTCCCACGAGTTGCCCCAGTCGAGGGCGAAGTGGTTCCGGTGGGCGGTCGCCGGGTCGAGCAGCACCTGCGCGATCAGGTCGGGATCGTTGTTCTCGAACCGGACGAGCAGGTGGTGGGCGATCGTGGCGGACCGTTCGATGACGGTCACCTTCGAGGTGCGTTCGCAACCGGTGCAGTGCAGCAGCAGCCACACGTCCAGCAACTTGGCGCTGGCGTTGACCCGGAACTTGCCCGAGGCCTGCGCCGTCCGGCTCCGGCAGTCCGGGCAGCGCCGCCGGACCAGGGGAAGCCGGGTGCGGCGGATCTCCCAGGTCGCCGCGATCGGCGGGCTCATCGTCCCGGCGCTCATCGTCGGTCCTCCGTCCCCGGGGCGACGATGCGGTAGTCGACCGAGGCCAGCACGTCGGCCGCCCGGGCCCGCAACTCGTCCACCGAATCGGCGGTCATGGCGAACCGCAGGAAGTAGTTCTCCTTCTCCATGTCGGTGGCCTGGTACCCGTCGACGACGTCCGCGTCGATCACGAAGGGGAATGACCGCAGGTCGTCGGCCGTCGTGCTGATCTCGACCCGGCCGATCTCGTCGGCCTCCACGTCGACCCAGCCGAGCATCGCCCCCTGGTGCCGAGGCCGGGCCGGCCCCAGCGTGAACTCACCCAGCAACATGGCCAGGACCGCCTCCATCGCATCGATGCCGGTCGCCTCCCGGATCGCCGTGTAGTACATGCCTCCGCCGAACCGGGGGTTGATCTCCACCAGCTCGGTCCTGCCGTCTGCGTTCGACCGGCCTTCGACGTGTAGCCAGACGGAGTCCAGCCGCAGGTGGGTGCACAGTGCGCTGAGGCTGTCGCGCAGGGCGCTCACACCGGCCCGGACGTGCTCGTCCTGGGGCGGGTGGATCCGCAGACCGGCGTCGTGGTGCCGGATCTCGTCGTGGTCGGGCTTCTCGACCGCCAGCACCGGATGGAAGATCCCGTCGACGACCGGCCCGTCCAGGGAGAACTCGGTACCGGGCAGGTACTCCTCGAAGATCAGGTCGGTGCCGGCGAGATCGCGCTCGGCCAGGAGGCGCTGGTAGGCCAGCAGATCGTTGTGGTCGTGCAGCAGCCGCACCAGCCACGAGGCCGATGAGCCGCTGGCGGGCTTGACGATCGCCGGGAAGAAGTCGACCTCCGCCGGATCGCTGCAGAAGCGCACGGTGGACAGCCCGAGTGTCCGCATCTGTTCACGCACCAGCGTCTTGCTGGCCAGCGACGTGAGGCCGCCACCGGCCCCGGGGAGGCCGTAGTGGGCGCTCAGCTCCTGCTGCCAGTGAATGAGCGGCTCCACCAGGTTGACGACGGCGACGGGGACGATCCCGCGCTGGTCGAGCCGGGAGATCAGGGTGGACACGTCCTCGGTGGCCCAGTCCATCAGGACGTGGTCGTCGCACAGATGGCGCCAGCGGTGGTCGGGCAGTTCGGAGACCAAGACCGACCGCAGACCGCGGGCCCGTAACTGCGCGGCGGCGAGAACCACACCGCCGGCACCCCATTGGGAAAGGACAACAACGGGTTTCATGCTGGAACCTCCAGCTCGGGGACTTCGGGGAGAACAGGGAACGTGAATTTCAGCCAGGCTCGCACGCGCGGAAATTGGCCCGGGTAATCGGGACGATGACTTCTCGCCGGGAAAGTAAGCCCTCCGTCGAGTCCTGCTTGAACTTGTCGCGGACGTACCCGAACTCGCTGCCACGTAGCGTCTTTCTCGATGAGGCGGACCAAGCGGAAGGAATTTCCCCGATGACCATGACCACCCTGCAGGCCTGTCCCGAGTGCGAGGACGAGGTCCGGATCAGTCAGTCGGTGCGGCTCAACGAGATCATCGACTGTGCCGGTTGCCGCAGTGAACTGGAGATCGTGGCCCTGGCCCCGACCGTGCTCGCCCTGGCGCCCGAGGTCGAAGAGGACTGGGGAGAGTAATGATTGAGCACGAGCAGCTGAATCTCCCGGGCGGCCGGTAGTGGCCCGGGTAGCGGTGGTCGGCGCGGCCGGCTACATCGGTGGTGAACTGCTGCGTCTGCTGCTCGGCCATCCCGAGGTCGAGGCGGTGAGCGCGGTGTCGTCCCGGTTCGCCGGCAAACGGGTCGACGGCGTGCACCCGAACCTGCGCTCGGTCACCGACCAGACGTTCTGCTCGGCCGACGAGGTGAGCGACTGCGACACGGTGTTCCTGTCGCTGCCGCACCGCTCGGCCATGACCCAGATCGACACCTGGGCCGGCCGGGCGAAGCAGGTCATCGACCTCACGGGTGACTTCCGGCTGGACGACCCCGGAGTCTTCGAGCAGTACTACGGGACATCGCACGTCGCCCCGCATCTGCTCGGCGACTTCGTACCGGGGATCCCGGAGCTTCACCGAGAACGCCTGCGCGGTGCCGACCGGGTCAGTATGCCCGGTTGCATGGCGATGGCGGGCATCCTGGCGTTGCACCCCCTCGCGGTGCGGGGACTGGTCGAGCGGTCGGCCCGGTTCGACGCCCGGACCGGTTCCAGCGGTTCCGGGGCCACCGCGGGGGAAGGCAACCTGCACGCCGAACGTAGTGGTGCGATGCGGGTCTTCGCTCCGACCGGGCATCGGCACGAGGCCGAGATCGCCCGGCACACGGGCATCCCGACGATGATGACGGCGACCGGGGTGGAGGCGGTGCGGGGCGTTCAGACGATCGGTCACGTCACCCTGTGCCCCGGTGTGGACCTCTCGGCGGTGCGCCGGGCCTTCCGGGAGAGCTATCAGGACGAGCCGTTCGTGCGCCTGGTCGCTCACCGGCGGGGCACCTTCCGGTATCCGGAGCCGAAGATCCTTCTGGGATCGAACTTCTGCGACGTCGGATTTGCCCACGACGAGAAGACCGGGCGGTTGGTCGTCATCGCGGCACTGGACAACCTGATGAAGGGAGGCGCGGGAAACGCGGTCCAGTGCATGAATATCCGGATGGGTCGGCCCGAGAACCTCGGCCTCACCTTTCCCGGCCTGCATCCCATCTGATTTCGGTGAACTGGAGAAGACCGTGACCACCAGACCGTTGACGGTGATCAAGTGCGGTGGCAACCCGGCCGTCGACATCGCCGGCGTCTGTGCCGACGTCGCCCGGCTCGTGGCCCAGGGGCACTCGATCCTCCTGGTTCACGGGGGATCGGGGGAAATTGCGCGTCTGGCCGAAAAACTCGACGTACCCCAACGCACTCTCGTCGCTCCGGACCAGGTGTCCACCCGGTACACCGACCCGGCCACGCTGGAGGTGGTCGTGCTGGCCCTGGCCGGATCGGTCAAGCCGGGGATCGTCGCGGAACTCTCCCGCCGGGGGGTTGCGGCCGTGGGCCTCACCGGCCTGGACGGGGGCATGCTGCAGGCCCGTCGCAAGACCGCCGTGCGGGCCGTGGTGGACGGCCGGACGACCGTGGTGCGGGACAACCTCAGTGGGCGGCTCGGTGAGGTACGCACCGAACTGGTGCAGACTCTCCTGGCGGCCGGCTTCGTGCCGGTGGTCTCGCCACCGGCGATCGACGAGAGTGGACGTCCGGTGAACGTCGACGCCGACCGCGCGGCGGCGGCTCTCGCGGCGGCCCTGCGGGCAGACCGCCTGGTGCTCCTGACCGGGGCACCGGGCCTGCTCGCAGACCCCGGCGACGAGACCAGCCTGCTGAGTGCCTACGAAGTGCCACCCAGCGGCGCTCCCGGTGGCGCCGTCGGTGGTGGTATGGCGCTCAAACTTGTTGCGGCGCGCGAGGCTCTGGCCGGTGGGGTCGCCTGCGTCCAGATCGCGGACGGGCGGGTGCCCCATCCGGTCGGCCGGGCGCTGGCCGGTTCCGGAACCACGGTGGCGATCAGGGATCGCTCCCACGACGAAGAAGGTGGCTGAGGATGCCGACCAGTACTCATGGACGAAGGCAGCGGGTGGCGTTCGTCGACGCTCTCTCCCTGGGGCGGCTCATGCTGCCCGCGGTGCAACGGCTCGGTCTTGAGGCCGTCCACGTGCAGTCTCCGAGCCCTGATGTCTTCATGGCCAAATTACCTTTTCCCGAAGGGTTTTTTGCCAACATCAGGCATCATGGCGACCTTGCCGCCACGGTGTCGCAGCTGCGCGGGCTCGATGTCGGGTGGGTGATCGCCGGCGGTGAGTCGGGTGTGGAGCTGGCTGATCGGCTCTCCGCGGAGCTCGGTACCCCCGGCAACGGCACGGCCCGCACGACGGCGCGCCGGAACAAGTACGAGATGGTCCTGGCCCTGCGGGAGTCCGGACGCAGGCACGCGGACACCATGGTCTCTTCCGACGCCGACGAGATCGTCGGGTGGGCGGAGCGGACCGCCGGGTACCCGGTCGTCCTGAAACCGGTGTCCAGCGCCGGTACCGACAACGTGGTGGCCTGTTCGTCCGGGGAGCAGGTCCGGGCCGTCCACCGGAAGATCATGGCCGGGACCGATCGCTACGCCCGCCCCAACACCGAGGTCCTCGCCCAGGAGTTCCTCGACGGGGACGAGTATTTCGTCAACACCGTGAGTCGTGAGGGGCGGCACCACACCACCGAGATCTGGCGGTACTACAAGAACCGGCTGGCCGGCGGGAACATCATCTACGACTACAACGAGATGCTGGCACCGGAGGATCCGGTGGCCGGTGAACTGGACTCCTACGTCCGGGAGGTGCTCGACGCCCTCGGCATCCGGCACTGGGCCGCCCACACCGAGGTCATGATGACCGCCCGGGGGCCGGTGCTCGTGGAGTGTGCCGCGCGGGTGGGCGGGGGGCAGATCCCGGAGATCAGTAACCGCTGCTTCGGGACCAACCAGATCGATCTCCTCGCCCTGTCGGTGGCGGACCCGGCCGCTCTCGAACGCCTGCCGGACATCGCCTATCGGGTGAATCAGCACCTGCGCTATGTGCATCTGGTCAATCCGCACGAACTGGGTACGGCTCCGGACGACGAGAAATTGGCTGTGGTGCGCGAACTTCCGTCGTTCGCCGAGGCCCGGATGGCGCACCCGGCAGGCGAGCCCCTGGCCCGCACCATCGACGTCGCCACCCAACCGGGTTACGTCATCCTGATTTCCGACGATCCGGATCAGATCGAGGCTGATTACCGCACGCTGCGGCGGCTCGAGCAGGACCACCTCTACGCCGGCGTCACGCGGTGATCGCCACGGCGAAATGCCGGTTTGATACCGCTTCGGAATGAGGAGAGAATTCGCGCCTCCGGCTCTACGCCGGGAGTTCCGAGACTAGGAGCCATGTTGTCCAGAAGTGCAGTCCGACCGGACGTCGGCGAACCTCGATTCCGGGACACCCTCCGGGGTCTGCCGAACCGGGTCTGGGTCATCAGCCTCGGTGGGCTGATCCTCCAGATCGGTACCTTCCTGCCGGTGTTCCTCGTGCTCTACCTGACCCAGCGCGGCTTTTCCGCCGGGACCGCCGGGTTGGTGCTCGGCGTGGCCGGGCTGAGCCGAGTGCTCGGCAACGTCCTGGGCGGGTACCTCACCGACACCATCGGCTGGCGCCGGTCCATCCTGCTGTCCGTTCTCGCCACCTCGGCCCTGACGGCGATCGTGCCGTTTCTCGGCTGGCTACCCGCCATCCTGATCGTGATCGCCCTGATGGGTGTGATTTCGCAGATCTACCGGCCGGCCATGGCGGCGGTGGTGATCGACGCGGTGAAGAACCCGCAGCAACGGCTCGCCGCCTTCGGGGTGCTGCGGTTCGCCCAGAACATCGGCTCCGCCGTGGGAGGTGTCCTGGGCGGTGTGGTGGCCACCATCTCCTACGTCGGGCTGTTCCTCGCCGAGGCGGGCACACTTCTGGTGTTCGGCGTCATCGTCGCGATCCTGCTGCGCCGCTCGCCCGAGCCGGCGGTCGAGGCGAAGACCGCGCAGAAAGACGAAGAACCGCAGGGCGGGACCACCACCGGGTATCGCCAGGTGCTCGCCGACCGGACTCTGCGGCAATTCCTGCTGATGACCGTGTTCGCGATGTTCGTCTACATCCAGACCACGGTCGGACTTCCCCTGCACGTCACCGAGATCAACTTGGACGAGAGCGACTTCGGCCTTCTGATGGGTCTCAACGGGTTGCTCGTGGTGCTGCTGGAACTGCCTCTCATCAGTGTGGTCTCCCGGTACAAGCCGCAGAACGTGCTGGCTGTCGGGAACGTCTTCACCGGTGTCGGGCTCACCCTGACCGGCTTCACCTCCGGTCTGGCCCTGCTCGCGGTGACGGTGCTCATCTGGACGTTCGGCGAGATGCTCTACTCCTCCGTCGCCCAGGCCCATCTGGCCAGTCTGACCCCGCCCGGGATGGTGGGGCGGTACCAGGGGCTGTACGGCGCCGCCTACACGGTCGGCACCGGGGCCGGCCCCGTCATCGGGGGTGCCCTGTACGCGCTGGCACCCGAAGCCCTGTGGGCCCTGACGGGGGTACTGGGACTGCTGAGCGTCTTTCTCTGCCTGCGCCTGCAGGCGCCTGCTCTCACCGCGGACTGAGGCCCACCCGGTCCGCGGGGTCACCCCCGGGTCCGTCCGGAATCTCGTTCGGACCCGGTCATCCACGATGTCCACATCAACCCGAGGAGAAGACTGTGAGTGACTTCAACGGACTGGTTGCGATCGTCACCGGCGGAGCGGGGGCGATCGGCCTCGCCACCGCAGAACTGCTCAGGGACCGTGGCGCCCAGGTCGTCGCCTTCGACATCAAGCCCGACGGCCTGCCCGGCGACATTCTCGGCATCGAGGTTGATGTCACCGACGACGCCCAGGTCAAGGCCGCGGTCGACTCCGTGGTCGAGCGGTTCGGCCGGCTCGACGTGGTGGTGAACAATGTCGGGATCGCAGCGGTCGGCAACGTCACCGAGAACAGCGACGAGGAATGGCTCGGCACGCTGAACACGAACGTGGTGAGCATGGTGCGGGTCGCCCGGCACGCGGTACCGCACCTGCGCCGGTCGCCGGCTGCCGCGATCGTCAACACCAGCTCGATCGTGGCCTGGGCCGGCCTGGAGCGGCGGGTTCTGTACTCGGCCAGCAAGGGCGCGATCTCCGCCCTGACGCAGGCCATGGCGGCGGACCACGTCCGCGAGGGCATCCGCGTCAACGCCGTCGCTCCCGGTGCCGTCGACTCGCCCTGGGTGAACGGGCAGCTCAGCCGCACGCCGGATCCGGAGTCGGCCCGGGCGGCCATGAACGCGACCCTGCCGATCGACCGTCTGGTGGCGGCCGCCGAGGTGGCGGGGGCCATCGCCTACCTGGCGAGCCCGTTGTCCGGGGCCACGGTGGGCACCGTGCTGGCCGTGGACGGCGGGATTCACGGTCTCCGGATGCGTCCGGCGACTCAGAAGCACCTCATCGGCCGATGAGCGTCCGGACGAACAGGAGGCCTCCCGTGCCGCTCGATCCGATCGTGGCGGGAGTTCGGGAGTACCGGGTGGCCACCGGTTTCACGCCGCTCTACACGATGACGGTGGACGAGGCCCGGCGCTCGGACCGCGAGACCGAGGCCACCACCTGGGACTGGCACCGGCAACCGGACCAGGTGTTCGAGCTGGAGATCGAGGGACCGGCCGGCCCGCAGCCGATCCGGGTCTACCGGCCCGACAGTGAAGGTCCGCTCCCGGTGCTGGTGTACTTCTTCGGTGGCGGCTGGGTCGTCGGCTCCCTGGACACCTCGGACGCGATCTGCCGGGCGCTGTCCACCCTGGTGCCCTGCGTGATCGTCTCGGCCGGGTACCGACTGGCTCCCGAGCACCCGTTCCCGGCGGCCGTCGACGACTGCTACGCCGCGGTGCAGTGGGTGGCGCAGCACGGGGCCGAGATCGGCGCCGACGTCGAACGTATCGGTGTGGTCGGGGACAGTTCCGGCGGGAACCTGGCCGCGGCCATGACCCTGATGGCCAGAGACGCTGACGGGCCCCGGATCTGCGCCCAGGCACTGGTCTATCCACCGATGAGCAACGACGCCGACACCGAGTCCATGCGGGAGCACAACGACCCGATGTTCTTCAACGCGACGTCTTCCGGGTGGTTCTGGAGCCGGTACCTCGCGGATCCGGCCGACGGCGAGTCCCCCCTCGCCTCACCCCTCAAGGCGGCCGATCACAGCGGGCTTCCGCCGGCCCTCGTGATCACCGCGGAGTACTGTCCCCTGGCGGACGAGGGCGACGCCTACGCCGATGCGCTCGCCCGGGCCGGTGTCCCGGTGGAGCATCACCGGTACCCGGATCTGCCCCACGGATTCGTGGCCATGTCCGCGATTCTCGGGACGGCGAGGGACGCCCTGGGCGAGATCGCCGAGTTCCTGCGCCGGCGGCTGGAGTGAGCATCACGCTGTGCGCACCCCGGTACGTACTCGGCGAGATCCTCACGGACCACGCGGAACTGAAGGGATTCTCCGACGTCGTCGAGGATCGGGGCATGGTGCCCGACCCGGACCTGTGGGGGTGGGGCGCCGTGCACCGGACCGCACTCGACACGGCCACCCTCGCTGTCCGGGCCGGGCGCCTGACCCTGGACGCTGCCGGCGTCGGACCCGGTGACATCGACGCCGTCGTGCTGTGCTCCAGCACTTTTCCCGCCGATGTCGCGGACCACGGCGAGCTGGTCCGGTCACTGCTCCAGGGCCTGCGTCTCGGGCCGGTCCCGGTCACCGGGGTCACGCTCAACCGGTGTGCGAACCTGTTGACCGGACTGCAACTGGCGGCCGGCACGTTAGCGGCCCGGCGACATCGCCGGGTGCTGGTGATCACCACCGACCGGGTGACCGTCGAGTCCGACCGGATCGCTGATTTCGCGCTGTTCAGCGACGGTGCGGCCAGTTGCCTGATGACGAGGGAGCCGTCGGCCACCCCGGAGTCCTACGTCTGGGTGGGTGACGCCCAGGCGCAGGATCCGGCGGCGCTCGGGGGCAGCCACGAGATCAGCGCCGACCTGGCCCGGATCGCCGACCGGAAGGCGCTCGCCCAGGCCGGTATCGGCCTCGACACCATCGACGCTCTGATGCACAACAACATCTTTCTTCCCATTGTCACGATCAAGGAGCTGCAGGCCGGATTCGATCCGTCGCAACTGGACACCTCGAACATCACCCGCGTCGGTCACTGCTTCGCCGCGGACCCCCTGATCAACCTCGCGGATCGCTGGTCGGCCGGCGGTGTCCGCCCGGGTGGGCACTACCTGCTGGCCTCGAGTGTGCCCGGGCTGAGGGCGTCCTGCCTGCTGCGTGCCGTCGACCACTCCTGAAGGAGGCAACACCATGCTGAGCACCAGTGAAACCCTGCCGTGGCTGCGGACCCTGGTCCGGGAGACCCTGCAGGTGCCGGAGTCCGAGGAGATCGATCGGCGCACACTGACCGAGCTCGGCCTCGGCTCGCTGCAGGCGGTCGCGCTGCAGTTCCGCATCCTGCGGGAGACGTCGGTCCGGATCGAGATGGGCGCTCTGGTGGGCGGTCATCGTCTGGTGGAGGTCGCTGAACTGATTGATGCGAATCGTTCTGCAGTACAGCATAATTAGCCAACGAGGGTAATCGACGCACGCAGCGGTCATTGGAAAACCCCAACACTATGAGTCATTCAGGATGCACTCTCCACTGACGCACATGGTTCGCTTGGTGCGTAACGTCATTCGAGAGGCGACGGACAGTTCGCCTCATCGGGTAGAGGGAGGACCGGAACCATGGGTGAACCGAAGTACCTGCTGGGAAATGTTCGCGACTACCTGGCCTGGGACGACAACGACTGGGACAAGTTCAGCCGGTTCTGGGAGAACCTGCCCCGCGACCAGCACATGGCAGACGGCGGAACCTACCGTCGCCGCAAGTACACCACGATCTCGTACCACCTCGACGACAAGACCATCGAGGTGCTCGATCAGGACGGGTTCCTGCAGAGCAAGGAGATCAACAAGCTGAACGGCGGTGTCACACGTCGTTTCGAGCCGATCGACCAGGCGTTGCTGGACACCGCCACCTTCCGCCGGCTGGTGGAGCATTTCAGCAACCACATCGCGGAGACCGGCGACGCGCAGGACTCTGCCACCCGGGTGCGGCAGATCAACATCCACCAGCACCGCATCGTCGCGACCCGGGGAGAGTCGGGAAACCCCACTCCGGAAGGAATTCATCGCGACGGGGTGGCCCACATCGTGATGATGATGGTGGAGCGGGAGAACGTCTCCGGCGGTGTCAGTACGATCTACGACAACGACCAGACGCCAATCATGAGCCAGACGCTCACCCGGCCAGGCGATTTCATTTACCTGGACGACGCCACCTGCATGCATTCCGCATCACCGGTGGAGGCTGTCGCGGCGTATGCGGAAGGGCACCGCGACATGTTCTTTCTGGAATTCTGCTGACCTGGACGATCTCGTGGGCCCGGGGCCCGGCGGTGCGCGTCGGGCTCTGAGCCACACGGACGACCCATGTCAGATCCTGGGTCGATCTTTCGAGTGAGGATCACGATGAGTCTCTCAGAAGTATTCGACCCCGGCGTTCTCGCGATACCGATGTTCGACGACGTCCATCGTACTCTGGCCGGTGAGATCGGGCAATGGTGCGGTGATCGGGAGCCGGTACTGCGAAGCCCGGACATCGCCGATCCGGCTGCGGCCGGCCGGGCGATGCTCGCCGAGATCGGCCGGGCGGGATGGCTGAGCCATCTCGACCCGGATCGACCCGGCTCCGACTTCCGATCGGTGTGCCTGCGTCGGCAGGCGCTGGCCTATCACGCGGACCTGGCCGACTTCGCCTACGCCATTCAAGAACTCACCGCCGATGCGATCATCCGGCACGGCACCGCACAGCAGTGTGGCCGGTACCTGCCGGGCCTGGCCTCCGGGGCCGCGGCGGGGGCCATGGCACTCTCTGAACCCGGTGCGGGTTCCGATCTCTCCGCCTGCATACTTGAGGCGGCCCCCGCCGGTGAGGGATTCGTCCTCAACGGAACCAAGTCGTGGATCGCCCAGGGCGATATTGCCGATGTGTGTGTGGTTCTGGCCCGGACCGGGGACGGGCCCGGACCGCTGGGGCTGACCACCTTTCTCGTCGACACCACCACGGCCGGCTTCAAGGCCGACCCGGTGGGCGCGATCGCACCCCGGTCGTGGGCCGAGCTCACGTTCACGAACGTCGTGGTGGGGCCGGAAGCCGTGCTCGGTGAACGGGGGCAGGGTCTGGTGGTCGCCCTGGACGTGCTCGAACGGGCCCGCGCGAGCGTTGCCGCCGCGGCAGTGGGCTTCGCCCGACGGGCTTTCCACCTCGCGCTGGGACACGCTCGTACCCGAAAGGCGTACGGAGGCAAGCTGTCAGACCTTCAGCTGGTCAGGTCTTCGCTCGCCGGTATGGAGGTCAAGCTCTCGGCCGCCGCCCTGCTGACCGCACGCGCCTCCTGGGCGGTGGACACCGGACGCGACCATGCCACGCAGTCCTCGATCGCCAAGCTCTACGCCAGCGAGGCGGCCGGCGAGATCGTGGACGCCGCCCTCCAGATCTTCGGAGCCGCAGGACTCGTCGCGGGAAGTCCGATGGAACTGCTGTACCGACAGATTCGTTCGCTGCGGATCTATGAGGGGTCGTCCGAGGTGATCGAGATGACGATCGCCGATGCCCTGTGAACCATCGCTGATCCCGGTTACACCCATCCATAGGAAGGACCTGACGTGGGACCTGTACCGAAATCAATGACGGGGCTGGGATCTGACGAGTGCGGCGGCCATTACCGGCTCCTCGGGATCGGCGCCGGACCGGCCAACCTGAGCCTGGCGGCACTGCTGCACGGCGATCGGGAGCAGCCGTCCCTCTTCCTCGATCGCAAGCCGAGCTTCTCCTGGCACGACGACCAGCTCGTCACCGGTGCGACCCTTCAGGTGTCCATCTTCAAGGACCTGGTCAGCCTGACCGACCCGACCAACCGGTTCTCCTTCCTGTCCTACCTGCACGAGCACGGCCGGATGTACCACTTCCTCAACGCCCAGTTCGCCGAGGTGCCGCGGACCGAGTTCCGCAACTACCTGGCCTGGGCGGCCCGGAGCAACGAGAACGTGGGCTTCGGCGAGACGGTCCAGCAGGTCGACTTCGACGGGGTCTTCCGGGTCACCACCGATCGCCGTCAGGTCACCGCCGACAACATTGCCGTCGGCGTCGGGACCGTGCCCTGGGTGCCGGAGTTCGCCGTTCCTCATCTGGGGCCCGACCAGTTCCACGTCAGCCAGTACATGAGCCGGGCGAAGAATCTGGCCGGCCGGCGGGTCGCGGTGGTCGGTGGCGGGCAGTCCGGGGCCGAGGCGTTCCTGGACCTGATCTCGCGGCGTGGTCCTGAGCGCCCGGCCTGGGTGTCCTGGGTCTCCCGGCGCCGCAACTACTTCCCGATCGACGACTCGACCTTCACCAACGACTTCTACATGCCGGGGTACTCCGACTACTTCTACCGGCTGCCCGGGACCAAACGCGCCGAACTCAGCTCGGCCCACCTGCTGACCTCGGACGGGATCTCCGAGTCGACGCTCCGGGCGATCTACCAGGAGCTGTACCGGATCCAGTTCATCGAGCGGGAGGAGAACCGGTTCGGTCTGCTGCCCAACCGCAGCATCCTGTCGGTCGACCGCACCGCGGGAGGAGGTTTCGAGTTGATCGTCCGGCACAACGACGAGCCCGACCAGAGCCAGTTCCTTCCGGTGGACGCGGTGGTGTGGGCCACCGGCTTCCGGTCGGCCCCCAAGGACTTCCTGGCGTCGCTGATGGATCGCGTCGAGACCGAGGACGGCGAGATGCGTGTGGACGAGGACTTCGCTGCGGTCTGGGACGGGCCACCGGACCGGAACATGTTCCTGCAGAACGCTGTACGAGGTCAGCGGGGTCTGCCTGACGTGAACCTGAGCCTGAACGCCTGGCGGGCCCAGCGGGTGACCAATCGTCTGCGGGGGCGTAACACCCCGGACCCGGCGATGTCGTTCATCGACTGGTCGGCCAAGATCGGACGGGGCACCCAGTGGACGCTGTAGACGTCGCGATCGTGGGTGGCGGGGTCATCGGTGCGCTCATCGCCCACGAGGTGGTGGCGGCATCTCCCGGCACCACGGTGGTTGTTCTGGAACAGGGCCTGATCGGTCAGGGAGCCTCCAGCCGATCGGCGGGCGTGCACTTCCCGCGAGGTGCGACCGAGCGGGTCCGGTCGATGGCCGAGTACTCCCAGGGGGTCTGGGAGCGTCTGGCCGCCGAACTCGACCTGCCGATCCGGCAGGTGGACGCGACGGTCGTCACCGGTGGTGACGCCGGCGCCGTGTCGACCACCTACGTCCGGCTCGGTGACGAGATCGCCTGGTCCGGGGCCGCCCGTGACGGGGGCCCCGGGGTCGCGGCCCGGGCCTGGAAGGTGGAGGGCTGCCACTACGCCGATGTCCAGGGGGTCGCCAACCGGCTACTGGCAGGTCTGCGTGATCGGGTGACGGTGCTCGAGGGGGCGGAGGTCGGGGAGATCTGCGACGGCCCGGACGGCCGGATCCGGCTCACCCTCGGCCATGGGAGGCAGGTGCTCGCCCGGCAGGTCGTGCTGGCTCCGGGCCCGTGGATCGCGCACCCGGCCTGGGCCGACCTGCTCGCACCGCTGGAACTGCGCGTGAAGAGGGTGGTCGCGGCCCATCTCGCCCTTCTCCCGTCACCGGACGACCCGCTCACGATCTTCCACGACCACGACGCCTTCCTCCTGCCGCTCCTGGAACGCAACCACTTCCTGTTCAGCTACACGAGCGATCGCTGGGACGTCGATCCCGACGACGTCGGACGCGGCCTGGAGAGCTTCGACCTCGACGACGCCCGGGCCGCCCTGGCCCGGTTCGCTCCCGGCCTGGTGGCGCGGTGCGACTCCGGCCGGGTGTTCTGCGACGCCTACAGCCCGAACCGCGAACCCGTCGTCGCGCAACTGCGACCGGGCCTCGTCTTCGCCGGGGCGGCCAACGGCTCCGGGTACCGCCTGGCCCCCGCCATCGCGGTCGAGACCGTCGCCGCGCTGGATCTCGCCCCGCACCTTGTCCCGCACCGGAACTCCTACCAGCAACCACAGAGGTTGGCATGATCCTCAACCAGTACAGCGAATCCGAGCTGTCGGAAGCGTTCGACATCGACATGTCCTCGGTCGAGGGGCTCGGTTTCGGCGCCGGCTGGGGCCGGGTGGTCCCGGGCGCGGCCTCGCAGAGCCATCAGCACGACGAGACCGAGTTCTTCGTGATCGTCTCCGGCACCGGCGATCTGACCGTCGACGGGCGCACCCGAGAAGTCCGGCCGGGCACCGTGGTCCTGTTCGAGCCGTTCGAGTCGCACACCATCAGCAACAACGGCGGGACCGACCTGATCTTCTTCACCCAGTACTGGCGCGACCCGGCCCGGGCGCAGGACCAGGCCCGGTCGGGCAACAGCACCGGGCGCACCGGGCGTCCGCAGTTCGTCTTCTCCACCCCTCCCACCCCCAATGGCGACCTGCACCTCGGTCATCTCTCCGGTCCCTACCTGGGGGCGGACGTCTACGTCCGGCACCAGCGACTGCAGGGCAACCAGGCCTGGCACCTGACGGGCAGTGACGATTTCCAGAGCTATGTCGGCGCCGTTGCGGAACGCGAGAACACCACTCCCGCCGAGGTGGCCGCCCATTACTCGGCCGAGATCGCCGCGACGCTGAAGGCGATGGACATCGAGGTCGACGAGTTCTACGCCACCAGCGTGAACGAGGGCTACCCCGAGGGCCTCCAGCGCTTCTTCACCCGCCTGGTGGAGTCGGGCCACGTCCGCCCGATGACCACGCCTGCCCTCCAGGACGCCGAGACCGGCGAGTATCTCTACGAGGTCAATGTCGGGGGGACCTGTCCCGGCTGCTCCGGGAGCACGGGCGGCAACATCTGCGAGGAGTGCGGTGAGCCCAACCTGGTGGCGGACCTCGCCGCCCCGGTCTCCCGGCTGAGCCCCTCGGCCCCGAAGCAGACCGAGGTCGAGCGCTACACGCTGCCGTTGCACGAATTCGCCGACGTGGTGGCCGATCATCATCGGCGCGGCCGGGTGCCGGCCCGTCTGCGCGAGCTGGCCCAGCGGGTCTTCGCCCGCGGGCGGCTCGACCTGCCGGTCTCGCACCCGTCCGGCTGGGGCGTGCCACCGGCGCAGGACGACCTGGAGGGTCAGGCGATCTGGGTCTGGCCGGAGATGAGCTACGGGTTCCTGCACGGCATCGAACGTCTCGGCGCCGGCCGGGGGGAGAGCTGGTCACGGGAGACGCCGTCGGCGGACTGGAAGATCGTGCACTTCTTCGGTTACGACAACAGCTTCTACCACTCGATCCTCTACCCCGTTCTCTACCGGCTGGCCTTCCCCGGGTGGGACCCCGACATCGATTACCACGTCAACGAGTTCTATCTGCTCGAAGGGCAGAAGTTCTCGACCAGCCGACGGCATGCGATCTGGGGCAAGGACATCCTCACCCCGGAGTCCGTCGACGCCGTCCGCTACTACCTCTGCCGCACTCGCCCCGAGGGTGAGCGCACCGACTTCCGTCGCGCCGAGTTCGACCGGGCCTGCTCGCAGACCCTCGTCGGTCAGTGGGAGGACTGGCTCGGCGGGCTGGGCGAGCGCATCGACCGGGACTTCGGCGGTGTGGTTCCCGACGCCGGCACCTGGACCGGGGAGCACACCGCGTTCCTGGCCCGGCTGTCGTTGCGGCTCGACGAGGTCACCGCGGCGCTCGACCCCGGGGGCTTCTCGGTGCGCGACGCGGCGGCCGTCCTGGACGGCATCGTCACCGATGTCCGGGCCTTCTCGCGCCGACAGGCGGCCCTGGCCGGGATCGACCGGTGGAGTTCCGAGGCCCGCACGGCGGTCGCTCTCGAACTGGCGGCAGCCCGGTTGCTCGCCACCGCGGCGGCCCCGATGATGCCCCGGTTCTCGGCGAGACTCGCTGCTTCCCTAGGGCTTCCGGCGGTCAGCGAATGGCCCGACGAGGTGCGTCTGGTCGGCCCCGGAAACCGTTGCACCCTGGCGGGAACCCGCTTCTTCAGCGTCGGCGAACCGGCCCGGGACAGGTAGCGGCCGTGGACACCTCCGTCATCAATCACGTCATCTCGACCCGGCCGGCACCCGGGGCGGGCATCACGGTCATCGGGCTCGGTCATCGAACATCATGGTCGGCGGCCGATTTTTACGACCAGGCCCGGGCCGTGGCCGGTGCCCTGCGACGCCGGGGCGCCGGCCCGGGCAGCCGCATCGGGATTCTGTCGGCGAACCGGATGGAATGGGTGCTGCTCGACCTCGCCGCTCTCATGATCAAGGCACAGACGGCCGGCTTCGAACCGGGCAAGTTCACCCCGGACGCCGATCTGGTCGAGCGTTACGACCTCGACCTGCTGTTCACCGACGTTCCCCTGCCCGACGACGCCCCACCGCAGGCGGTACCGATCTCGATCGTCGCCGACCATGCGGGGGAGGTGCCCGCGGACCTCGACCCGGTGCAGTGGGCGACCACAGACTGCACGACGGTGAAGTTCACGTCCGGTTCCACCGGCGTGCCCAAAGGACTGGAAGCGACCGCCGGCAGCATCGACTCGTCGCTGCACGCCGTCCAGGGGCTCTTCGGGCACGGCCCGGGCGACGACATCCTCACCTTTCTGCCGCTCTCGATCCTCCAGCAGCGCTATTGGCTCTACTCGGCCCTGTACTGGGGGCACGACCTCACGATCACGACCTACCAGTCGGTGCTGGCGGTGATGTCGACCGTGCGGCCCACGGTCGTGATGGGGGTGCCCGCCTTCTTCGACGCGGTCCGGCGGCACATCGAGAACAGTGTCGCCGACGGCGCCGAACCCGCCGAAGCCGTCGCGGAGGTCTTCGGCGACCGGATCCGGTACCTGTGGACGGGTTCGGCCCCGGCCGACCGGGCCATGCTCGATTTCTACGGCCGGGCCGGGCTGGAGATCTACGAGGGCTACGGACTCAACGAGACCTGCATCGTCACGAAGAACTATCCCGGCGCCACGCGTGAAGGGAGTGTGGGGCGGGCTCTGCCCGGCAAGGAGATCATCATCGATGACGACGGGGTGGTCCACGTGCGCAGCGACTTCCCGGTCAACACCCGCTACACCTTCGCGGCGCCCGGTAGCAGCGAGAACATCTTCGGGCCAGGAGGTCTGGTGCGCACCGGCGATCTGGGCCGGCTCGACGACGACGGGTTCCTGTACATCCTCGGCCGCGCCGACGACGTCCTGGTCCTCGGCAACGGCAAGAAGATCATCGTCCGGCCGGTCGAGACCCGCTTCCGGGACACCGGTGCGGTGAGCGACTGCGTCCTGTACCACCCGAGCTCGGCCGGGCTGGTCGCCGTCGTTTCCCCGCTTCCCGGCCCGGTCGACACCGGCGCGGTCAGCGTGGCCCTGGCCGACGTCAACGCCGTGTCCGAGCCGGACGAGCGGATCGTGCGGGTGATCGTCGCCGACGAACCGTTCACGGTCGAGAACGGTCTCCTGACATCACAGTTCAAGCCCGTGCGCCACCGCATCGCCCACCGCTACAGCAACCGTATCGACGACCCGAAAGCAGGTATCCGTGCCTACTGACCTCGACACCCTGGCCCGCGTGAAGCTCTCCCAGGTGCTGCGTGACCACCCGGACCCCGCGACCCTCGACCCGAGCGAGGACCTCGTCGAGGTCTACGGGGTCTCGTCGCTCAACAAGGTGCTCTTCCTGACCTCCCTGTGCAAGGCGGCGTCGGTCGGTCTCCACAACTTCACCGAGGACGATCTGGCCCGCATGCGCACCCTCGACGGCGTCGTGAACGCGCTGCGCCCCCACGCCGTCCCGGAAGGGTGAGGATCCGTGAGCCGCGCACCCTGGAGCCACAGTGCCTCCACCGTTCTGCGGAACGAGCACGTCGAACTGCACCCGGTGGCGGAGACCGACCGTGAACCCCTGCGGAGGATCGCGTTCGATCCGCAGATCTGGACCTACTTCGTCTCCCGCGTCGAGAACGACCACGACTTCGACGCCTTCTTCGACGCCCTGCTCGCCGACCACGCGAGCGGGAGACGGGTCGTCCGCATCGTCGTGGACCGGGGCACCGGGCAGGTCGCCGGGAGCTCCAGCTACGGCAATCTCGCCGAGGCCGACGGGCGTCTGGAGATCGGCTGGTCGTGGCTCGGCGCCGACTTCCGGGGGAAGGGCATCAACCGGTGGGTCAAGTACCTGCTGCTGAGCCACGCGTTCGAGGTCCTGGGCGCGGAACGGGTCGAGTTCAAGACGGACGTCCTCAATGACCGGGCCCGGGCGGGGCTCAGCAAGATCGGGGCCACCCAGGAGGGGGTGCTGCGCAGTTTCAACCCGATGCCCGGTGGTCGCCGGCGGGACGCCATCTTCTACTCGGTGCTCCGCAGCGAGTGGCCCTCGGTCGAGGACCAGCTGCGCCGATTCGGCCGGGCCACCGGATCCGGGACATGAACAGCGTTCCGCTGCTGGAGCTGTCCGGCTCGCCCCGGTCCCGTGGGGTCACCCACGGCCGGGCGCTGGCCGGACGGCTGCGGGGCTTCCTGGACGACTCGCTCGCCCGTCTCGGCCACCTCAGCGACCGGCCGATGGACCTGGACTCGCTCCGGCCCGGTATCGCCGCCCACCGGGAGGTCGTGGCCGCCGTGCTGCCCGGGCTCGCCGACGAGGTGGACGGGCTGGCCGTCGGCGCCGGGATCGAGCGGGACGAGGCCTGGCTGCTGCAACTGCGGCGCGAGCTCCTGGGCTACAGCCGGGTCACGGCGGGCGACTGCAGCACCTACGCCTCGGTCCGGAACCGGCCGGTACTGGCGCAGACCGTCGACCTGAACGGGAATCTCGACGACCAGATCGCCCTGCTGGCGGTCTCCGGGCCAGGCCGGCGCAGTCTCGTCCTCAGTTTCGCGGGGCTCCTGGGGTACCTCGGGCTGAACGATGCCGGGATCGCCGTCGGCATCAACCTCGTCCTCGGGGGTGACTGGACCCCGGGCGTGCCGCCCTACCTGGCGATCCGGCACGTGCTGGACAGCGCGGGCACGGTCGACGAGGCGGTGGCGATGCTCACCGCGCTACCGCTGGCCAGCTCCCGGTCATTCATGGTCTGCGGCCGGGAACGGGTGGTGTGCGTCGAGGCCCTGGGCACCCAGAGACGTCTGATCGAGGGCGACGAGCTGGCCCACACGAACCACTTCCTGCACCCGGACCTCCTCGCGCGGGACGAGATCAACATCTTCGCCAAGAACTCGTCCCGGCGGCGTCTGGAGGCGGTCCGGGCAGCACTGGTGCTGGACCCGGACGACACGGACGGCCACCACCGGCTGCTGTCGGTACCGCCGGTGCTGGTGGCGGACAACGGTGACATCCGGCGCGAACGCACGGTCGCGGCCGTGATGATGCGCCCCGACCGGGGGGAACTACGGCTCTGGCCCGGAGATCCGTCGACGGCCGGGGAACTGGTCTACTCGTTACGGCCCGGTGACCGACCCGTACTCGTCCACGGCGGCAGGGGAAGCGAAGGGGAACAAGGTGGGAAGAGGGCGGTCCATAGTCGAGGGCATGGACGCACAATTCCCAGGAGTCTCGCAGCTCAGGGTGCTTTTGGTGATGCCGAGTCACCAACTCGTCCGTAGGGGAGCCGAGATGGGGTTCCGCATCTGGTCGGTGTGGGACCCTTCTCAGCTCGAGGCCGACTTCGCCCCACGGATCGAGAGTTGTTCACAGGAGCTGTTGCTCACCGACTTCACCGACGAGGCCGGCCTGCGCGAGGTGATCGTGTCCACCGTGGAGCGTGCGGGCATCGACGTGGTGATGCACTGCGGATACGGCAGCAGCGTCCGGCCGGTGGTCGAGGAGGCCTGGCGGCTGGGCCGGTCCCCGAACCCGCCGGAGGTCTACGAACGCCTCGCGGCCCGGTCGGGAACGGTCCGGGTGCCGCCGGAGGCCCCCCGGGTGAGCGTCCAGGCGGTGACCGTGAACGGGACCCATCACGTCGTGGGGATGACGGCCCACCGGACCACCGGCCCGCCGCACTTCCGTCTGACCGGCTACCTGCAGCCCGCTCCGTTGACCGACCACGAACAGAAGACCATCGGCGAGGTGGTCGCGGACGAACTGATGACGAGCGGATACCGTTCCGGCCCGTCCGTCACCGAGGTGGTCCTGCTGCCCGAAGGGCCGCAGATCGTGTCGGTCCGGCCTCACCTGGGCGTCGACCGCATTCCCCTGCTCATCGAGGGGTCCTGTGGATTCGACCTGGAGGAGGCAGTTTTCAGCGGTCTTCAGGGCGGCCACCCCCTGGTCCCGGACGCCTCCCGGTACGCGGAGCTCGGATTCTTCCTCCTACCGGAAGGGCTCCTGGAGACCTACACCGGCATGGAGGACATCGCGGTGACGCCGTGGGTACGAGGAGTCCGTTTCCCCTACCAGGTCGGCGACCGGATCGCTCCGGCCGATGACGTGCGGGCCCGGCGGGCCTATGTGGCCGTCGTGGGTGACACTCCGGAGATCACCCAGGAACGCATCGCCCGGGCCCGGCAGGACCTGGTCGCCGGCATCAGGCCGGTCTGAGCGCACGAACCTCAGTGCGGGAACGCCCGGGGCACGCGCGGGGTGATCTCGTCCCGGAAGCCCCGGATGCGGGTGGCCACCTGGCGCATCAGGACGGTGTCGGCGATCCGGTCCCGGTACAGGCAGCGGGCGGCCAGCGCGTCGAGGCCGACGGTGAAGTAGATCGCCATCAGCGGGTTGACGAACAGGGTGCTGTCGCTGGTGCGCTCGGTGAACCGGATGTCTCCGAAGTCGCCGCGGGTGGCCGCCGCGATCTGGCCGTTCACGATGCTGGGCCGGATCGGGGTCGCGGCCTGGGCGTCGTCGACGGCGTCGCGGTAGAGCACGGCCTCCCGGCTGCTCCCGGGAACGCTCAGGGCGCCGAGGTAGGCACCCTCGCGGTCGAGCGCGGCGAGGTTCTCCAGCACCTGGGTGTGCACGACGCCGTGGTGGGCATCGATGCCGAAACCCAGGCAGCTCACCAGCTTGACGGGCACCTCCAGGCCGGCGACCGCCAGCAGGCTGGTGATGTCTTCCACCGGGGTGCCCAGTTCCGTCTCGTCACCGCGCATCAGGATGTCGGTGCCCCCGTCGACCAGAACGATCGCGTCGATCCCGAGGGTGTCGACCAGGTGCCGGTAGGCCTCGCGCAGCTGCTGGACACCCACCTTGGCGAAGGCGTACACGGTCGAGGGGAGTCCCTGACCGGCCAGCCACCGGGCGAGGGTCCGCTCCGGGAAGTAGTCCGCCGGCCCCCCACTGCCGGAGCCGACCCGGGCCAGGTCGGGTGTCTGCCACGCACCCGGTTCCAGCGTCTCCAGCTCGGCGAACGAGAGGCTCGCCAGATGCACCGTGACGCCGCGGTTCCACAGCGAGACGGCCAGCGGCAGGGCGGCATAGACGTCGAAGCCCCCACCGGCCCCCGCGAGCAGCACGTTCCGGGCCCCGTCCAGCGCTGCGAACAGCGGTGGGACCTCCAGGGAGAAGGACCGGGAATCGATCATGGAACCAGGTTAGGGCCGGCCTCGGCGCCCCCGGCGACGACGCCGCAACAGCTCCCGGGCACAGCCGGCCGCCCCTGCCCCGCTGAAGAGGGCGAAGAGGAGGGTGGAGAGATCGTCCATCGCGAGTCCCACCAGGACGGCGCACAGGACGAGCAGCGCCACGAGTGCGGTCCAGAGCAGCCCGGGGGTGGCGCGGGCCATCACGGAGTTCACCCGCACCGAGACCGGTCCACTGACAGCTGCGCGCTCGCGCCAACGCCGGGGCACGCGCATCCGCTGCACGAACGCGTGCGACGGCGGTACGGCGCCGACCAGGAACACGGTGCCCACCGCGAGAGCGGAGACATGTTTCTCGGTCGCACCGATCACCAGACCCATCAGCCCGATCGCCCCGGCCGCCAGGGCCAGCACGATCAGCACCACGCCGGGGCTCGCGGCCAGCCCCGGCAGGCGGTAGACCTCCGGCTGCGGTTCGTCGTCGGCCATCATCGGCACCAGTACGTCGGTGGGCACCCGTTCCGTGATGGACCGCAGGGCCCGGTCGCCGTGGTGCCAGTCCGCGGCCCGCACGAGCAGGCTGGCCCCCTCACCCAGCACCAGCTCGGCCCGGTCCGGCCAGACCATGACCGCCTCGCAGTCCGACCAGACGAAGTTCTGCCGCATCCCGAGACCCATCTCCAGCGTCAGGCCGGACGAGTCGACCAGCAGACGCAGGTCCCGAGGACGGTGTGCCTCCGGCGCGAACACCACCGGACCAGGCCCGACAGGCCCGACCTGGGGCTGCGACTCGCTCTCGTTCCGGTGGGGCACGTCCAGAACCTCGGTGTGTGGGTGGCGCGACTTAATGCGTGGGTAGGAAAGCGACTCCTGTTCGGGCACGAAAGCACCGTGGATCCGTCAGTTTGGTGACGATTACGCGGTGCAAACGGGACACGACCGGGTAAATGCGCCGTCATCGGTCCAGAACTCCTGGCACAGTGGGTCGCACAGTCCATTGACAGGATTGCCCGGAAGACACGACCCGGATCGGAGAACCGGTTCCATGCCCAGTAACGTCCCGCTCACCTTGGGGGGCAGGCTGGTCGCCCTCGGCGGCACCCTCTTCCTGCTGGACACCTTCCTGCCCTGGCACCGCAAATGCTTCGGGCTCTTCGGAACTGAGGTGTGCGACTCCGAGTCGGCCTGGGGTACACCGTTCTCGGCCCTCGCGGCCCTGCTCGTGCTCGCCCTCGTCGCCGAGGTCGTCGCCGTGCAGGTGGTCCGGGTGCGCCTACCCGACCTCGGCGGGGCCGGCTGGGGCACGGTGCGCCTGGGGGTGGCCGGTACGGCCACTGCCCTGGTGCTGCTGCAGTTGCTGGTGGGGGCGGACCGGCTGGGGCCCAGTTACGGCATCTCCGCCGGTCTGGTACTCGTGGCGGTTCTGGCCGTCGGTACCTACCTGCGCCGGGCTGAATCGGCGCCCGTTCTCCAGTCGGCTCACGCTGCGTGATTTCTGCTCCACAGCGGAAGTTTTCGGTGGGTGTTCGCCCGTTCGGGCGGCCCGATCGGGCCGGGTGCAGGCCGTATCACCGCTCTCGCTGGTAGCTTGAATCGCACATGTCACACCGTAGTGTGATGCGTACCGGGTGGAGGGGCCTGTCCGGTTCCTGGGGAGGGGTGTTCCATGGGGGGTTCTGTTACCGAGGGCGAGCAGCCGCGGTTCGTCGGTGTCGTCGGGGTGATCGCGGGCGTGGTCGCCTTCTGGGCGATCATCGGCGTGCTGTCGCTCATCGATCTGACGCAGCCGGTCTCCGTCGTCGTGATCGGGGCCGCGGTCGTCGTCGCCGCCGGCGTGGGGGTCTGGGCCGCGCGCCGGTTCCGCGCTGCGCGCTCGCAGGGGTTGTCCGCCTCGCGGCGCTGACTGGCGCCGGTTTTTGCCCATGGTGGACGCGGCTGTCCTCCCGTGCTTTTCGGGTGACATTCAAAAGTCGCGGGGCATGCAACGGGATGAGCCCGGTCCGCGTCTGGTTCCTGGAAGTACGCGACATCCGGGAGGAAACCCTCTCTTGTCGCGCCGACTTCGCTGGCACAGTGTGCCCGCAGCTTTATTTCAGGAACATGTGGATCAGAAGGAGCTCTCGCTCATGCCCAGCAATCCGTCACTCACCCTCGGTGGGAAGATCGTCGCCGCCGCCGGTGCGCTCTTTCTGATCACCTCGTTCCTTCCGTACTTCCGCTTCTGTTCAACGGTTCTCGGGAATTCGACGTGTGCGAACGCGGATGCCTGGGACTTCGCGCTGACCAAGACCGCCAGTCTGCTGGTGATCCTGTTGCTGGCCGAGGTCGTGCTCGTCCAGGTGGCCAAGGTGAAGCTGCCCCAGGAGGTCACCGGGTTCCTGGGTCTGGGGCGCCTGGCCCTGGCCGGGCTGGCGGCTCTGCTCGTGCTGGCGAAACTGGTTGTCGGACAGTCTGTCCCCGAGATCGAGATGCCTGACTTCTCGGGCTTCGGCATCGACACCAGCGACATCGACTACGACATGGGCTTCAGCCGGAGCATCGGTCTCTTCCTCGGCCTGCTGTTCGCCATCGCCCTGGTTGTCGGCAATGTCCTGCGGCTGAACGAGACGCCCGCGACGCAGCCGCAGGTCCCGTCCGGTCCCCCGTCGGGCCAGTGGCAGCAGAACCAGCAGTTCGGTCAGCCGGGTCAGCCGGGTCAGCAGTTCGGTCAGGCGGGTCAGCCGCAGTGGGGTCACCCCGCTCAGCCGGACCAGAACCAGTATCCCCAGGACGAGCCGACCCGGTACGTGCAGCCCGGCCCGGACGGTCAGTTCCCGCAGCAGCCGGGTAACAACGGTTACTGATCCGGACAGCAGAATGCCCGGGCACCGGCAGGTGACCCGGGCCTTCTGCGTGCCGGAACGGTCAGCCCGCGGTCGGCATGAACACGTACTCGTCGAGTGCGGGCACCCGCCGGCCGAGGATGGCCCGGGTGTGGGTGGTGAAACGCTCGAGCAGCTGGGCCTTGGCGTGCAGATCGACGTCGAATTTCACCAGCTCGGTGCCTTTCGGCGCGGGCACGTCGCCCTCGAGCTTCTGGGCGTCGGGCTGCTCGGCGTAGAAGCCCACGGTGCGGTGCTTGGCCATGCGCAGGCCGAGCTCGTGCACGAGCACCCGGTCGACGTGGTTGCTCAGGCCGATCGGGGCCAGGATCACGTCGTCCTCACCGGTGGTGAAGAGCAGGCGCTGTTCCAGGTCGGAGAGGAGCTTCTCGTCGAGCGGCGAGACCTTGCCCTGCGCGATGTGCCAGCGGTAGGTCGGGTAGATGACGCTGAGCTCCGGCACCAGGTCGTTCGCGATCTTCGGCAGCCGGTTGTCGGGGCGCCGGCGGAACAGGGCGTCGGCGAACCCGAAGTGCACCCCCGTGACACCGATGGAACGCAGGGCGATCAGGTCTTCGGTGCGGCGCTGGTTGTAGAGGGCGGGTGCCTTCCGGGCGTTGCGCTTCTCCAGGTAGGCGCGGGCCGTGCGGGTCGGATTGCCCTGGCTGTGGGTGAACACGGTCATCACCGTGACCGGTGTCGACGCGGACAGCTGAGACATCAGATAGCCGCAGGAGAGCGCCGCATCGCCCAGGTGGGAGCTGAGAACGATGCAGGGACGGTCTGAGAGGGACTCCGGTGCGGCCACAGGGGGCATCCTTTCGCGTGTACGGGCGGGCTGGGTTTGCCGGTGGGCCAACCCAAGCACACCCGGCCGTGCGTGACCTCGGAAGATGAACAGCCGCGCGAGCCGTGCCGGAGGGGGCTCGCAGGCGGCACGGGGAGAGCTAATCTTTGGTCGCGCAATGCTCAGAAGAGATCAAGAACGTGGGGAAAGGTGGCCATGACGACACAGGCCGAAAGCTACGAGTTCCAGGTCGAGACCCGTCAGCTGCTGCAGCTGATGATCAATTCGATCTACTCGGACAAGGACCTGTTCCTTCGTGAGCTGATCTCCAATGCCTCGGACGCCCTGGACAAGCTGCGGCTGGAGCGGTTCAACGACGACAAGCTCGACGTCGACACCTCTGACCTGCACATTCGCATCGAGCTGGATGCGCAGGAACGCACGCTGACCCTCAGCGACAACGGCATCGGGATGTCCCGCGACGAGGTCGTGGACCTGATCGGCAAGATCGCCAACTCCGGTACCGCCGAGTTCATGCGCCAGATGAAAGAGACGCAGCGTGAAGACGCGGACACGGAGGAGCTGATCGGCCGGTTCGGAGTCGGGTTCTACTCCAGCTTCATGGTCGCCGACCGGGTCACCCTGGTCACCCGGCGTGCGGGCCAGACCGAGGCGACGCGGTGGGAGTCGCAGGGCGAGGCGACCTACACGCTGGAGCCTCTGGACGACGCCCCTCAGGGCACCTCGATCACGCTGCACCTCAAGCCGGCCGACCCCGAAGACCGGCTCTTCGACTACACGGACCCCCGAAAGGTTCGTGAGATCGTCACCCGGTATTCAGATTTCATTACCTGGCCGATCCGCATGGAGTCGCTGCAGGTGCCCGTGGCCGAAGAGGGCGAGGAGCCCGCGGCGCCCGAGCTGGAGACGGTCAACTCCCGCAAGGCCCTGTGGACGCGCCCGGCCTCCGAGGTGACGGAGGAGGAGTACGCCGAGCTCTACAAGCGCATCAGCCACGACTGGAACGACCCGCTGGAGACGATCCGGCTCAACATCGAGGGCACCCTGCAGTACCAGGCACTGCTGTTCCTGCCCGAGCGCGCGACCGCCAACCTGTTCAGCCCCGACGCCAAGCACGGCGTGCAGCTCTACGTGAACCGTGTGTTCGTGATGGACGACTGCGAGGAGCTGGTGCCGACGTACCTGCGCTTCGTCAAGGGCGTCGTCGACTCGCAGGACCTCGCGCTGAACGTGTCCCGCGAGATTCTTCAGCAGGACCGTCAGATCGAGTCGATGCGCAAGCGGCTCACCAAGCGCGTGCTCCAGGCGATCAAGGGGCTGGCCGCGAACGATGCGGAGAAGTACCAGAAGTTCTGGGACGAGTTCGGTCGCGTGGTGAAGGAGGGCCTGCTGCAGGACTTCGCCAACCGTGACGCGATCCTGGAGATCAGCTCCTTCGAGACCACCCACGACCTGGGCGAGGACAAGAAGCGCACCTCGCTGCGGGAGTACGTGGAGCGGATGAAGGAAGGCCAGGACAAGATCTACTTCCTGACCGGTGACTCTCGCGCGGCGATCGAGAACTCGCCCTACATGGAGGCTTTCCGGGCGAAGGAACTCGAGGTGCTGCTGCTGACCGACCCGATCGACGAGGTCTGGGTGGACGGCCTGCCGGAGTTCGACGGCAAGCAGTTCCAGTCCATCGCCAAGGGTGAGATCGAGCTGGACGAGGCCGAGGAGAACGAGCGCGAGGAGCGCAAGGAGCAGTTCGCCGGGCTGCTCACCTGGATGGGCGAGGTGCTCACTGAAGACGTCAAGGAGGTCCGGCTCTCCAACCGTCTGACCACCTCGCCGGCCTGCGTGGTCAGCGACACCGGTGACGCCACGCCCACCCTGGTCAACCTGTACAAGGCGATGGGGCAGCCGATCCCGCAGGAACGGCGGATTCTCGAGCTCAACCCCACGCACACGCTGGTGGCGGGTCTGCGTGCGGCGCACGAGGCCCGGCCGCAAGACCCGAAGCTCGCCGAGACCGTCGAGCTCGTGCACGGTATGGCGCTGCTCGCCGAGGGCACCCAGCCCGACGATCCGGCCCGGTTCGTGCAGCTGCTGGCCACGCAACTCGGGGAGTCACTGAACAAAGAATGATGGACGCGCGGGTACCTCAGGGGGAAACCGATGGCTGACGATGTAGCGGTCGATGACGTAGCGGTCGATATCGACGAGTACGGACGACCCGAGCCCCCGTTCGGGGGTACGGAGGCCGAGACACTCATCGGCTTCCTGGAGTACCAGCGCGCCACCTTCGCCTGGAAGACCGGCGGGCTGGATTCCGCCGGTCTCTCCGTCACCGTGCCGCCGAGCGACATGACGCTCGGCGGCATGATGAAGCACCTGGCCTTCGTCGAGGACTGGTGGTTCGGCTGCTTCCTGCTCGGTGCCGAGCCGTCACCGCCCTGGGACACCGTGGACTGGAACGCCGACTCCGACTGGGACTGGCACTCGGCCGCGGACGACACCCCGGAGCAGGTTCTCGCGCTCTGGCAGACCTCAGTCGACCGGTCGCGCGCAGCCGTCGTGAAGGCTCTGGCGCAGGGCGACCTGAGCCAGCTCGCCCAGCGGGTGCACCGGACCGGTCAGACCCCGAGCCTGCGGTGGATCGTCACGCACATGATCGAGGAGTACGCCCGGCACTGCGGTCACGCCGACCTCCTCCGTCAGGCGGTCGACGGCTCGGTCGGCGAGTAACACGCGTCACCGATCTCCCGGAGGTCACGAGGAGTGTCAGTAGCATCTACTGACAGTAGAGGGGGCTGCGGCAGGCGCGGCCCCCTCACCCTCGTACTCCGGGAGTCGACGCAATGCCGGCGACGGTGCGCAGAACGTCCACCCTGCTCGCCCTGACCGTGTGCGCCTCGGTGACCCTGCCGACCGCGCCGGCCACGGCGTCCCCTGTTGTTGCGTTGCACCGGACCGCCACCACACAGGAGTGGCTCGTGCCTACCCGGGGAATCGTTCCGGGAGGCGCGCCGAAGGTGGCGTGGCCGGACAAGGGCCGGGCCCGGCTGGTGGTGCCCGGGGTCGGCACGATGGGAAGCCGGCGTCGGGGCACGGTTTCCGTGCCGATTGCCAGCGTCACGAAAGTTATGACGGCGTATACAATTTTGGACGATCATCCGCTCGCTCCGGGGGAGGAGGGGCCGACGATCACGGTCACGAAGGCCGAGGCGGACTCCTATCCCCGGCGCCGGGCGAACGGGGAGAGCCTGGTCAAGGTCCGGGCCGGGCTGAAGTTCACGCAGCGTGAGGCGCTGGAGGCGCTGCTGATCCGGTCGGGGAACAACATGGCCGATATTCTCGGGCGCTGGGACGCCGGATCGCCGAAGAAGTTCGTCTCCCGGATGAACACCCAGGCGGCCGAACTGGGTCTCACCGATACCTCTTTCGCCGACACCTCAGGGCTGAGCGCGAAGTCCCGCAGCAGCGCGATCGATCTGGTCGACCTGGCCCTGGCGGCGATGAAAGACGAGACCTTCGCGCAGATCGTCGCGATGCCGAAGGCCCGTATTCCGATGAATACCCTGACCACGACGAACAAACTGCTGGGACGCAACGGCGTGATCGGCATCAAGACCGGTTCCACGGACGCGGCCGGAGGCTGTCTGCTGTTCGCTGCCACGGACGAGGTGGGCGGCGAGACCTACACGATCTACGGGGTCATGCTCGGTGCACCCGGTCCGCGGATCCTCACGAACGCCCTGAGGGTCAGCGAGAAGATGGTGATCTCGGCCCGTCGGGCCCTGCGGCGGGTCACCCTGGTGAAACGCGGCACGCCGGTGCTCGCGGTCACCGACGACGACGGCCTGGTCACCGAGTACGGGGTCGCGAGTTCGGTGGTGGTGCCGGGCTGGTCGGGAATGGAGTACCGGCTGGGGCTGCCGGTCGACCGGAAACCGGGGCAGGCCCCGGCCGGGATCACCCTGAAGACGGGTGGATCCTCGATCGGGGTTGCGCTGGAACCTCTTTCCTGATTCATCGTGACGTGGACAAGTGCGAGAGGGCAACGCAGTCCAGTGCAATCGTCCGGTGTGGGTGGGTCAGGTCTGCCGGGCTCGGGCGCGAGCCGGGAGGTATGCGTTGTGTACACCTGGTACATCCGGTACCGGATGTACCAGGTGTACACAACGCTTCAGCTGCCCTGCTGTTGATCTCCGGGACAGGTCCCGGGCGGTCCCGGGCGATGAGCACCACGGGTCGGCGGGCGTTGGTGATCATCGCGAGAGACGCCCGGGCGGGAGGTAGGAGCGCCGGGTGTGGACACTGGTCAGGACCAGATTTTCTCCGGGAGAGATCGGATGGTTTTCCTGGAGGGTGTCCAGGCCGGAGAGTTCGATCTCTGGAAACGGTGTTGGGGACGGTGGGTGTCGGCCCGTCCCCAACCATGGGCATCGACCTTTACGACCGCCCGGTGAAGAACGAAACTGCCTCCCGCAGAGCGAGATCCGAGAGTTCGGGATCATGCCGCACCCCGATGTCCCGCATGAACGCGTGCTCCCCGCCCGCGTAGACGTGGAACTCGGTGTGTTCCAGCCCGGCCGCGTACAGCGCGGAGAAGATCTGAAGGCGGGCGTCGGCCGGCACGTGGGGATCGGCCGAGCCGAACACGATCAGCAGGCGGCCGGTGATGTCCCCGGCGCGCGACAGTGAATCGGCGATGTCCGCGCCCAGTTTCCCGTCCTGGAGCCCGGTCGGGTAGAAGCAGACGGTCGAGGTGACGCGGGGGTCGAAGGCGCCGCGGAAGGCCAGGTGGCCGCCGATGCAGAAGCCGGTCACGAAGAGGTCGGTGACGTCGTCGCGGGTGGCCAGGTAATCGAGTACGCTGACGCGGTCCTCGTCGAACTCGGACGTGGGCATGGCGGCCGCGCCGGCCATTCCGCGGGCCTTGCCGTCGTCGTCGAATTCCAGGGCCACGCCTGCCAGTTCGCCGCGCGGGTAGATCTCCGGCACGCAGACCAGGAAGCCGGAGGCGGCCAGACGCCGGGCCGTGCGCAGCGTCGACTCCGTCAGCTGGAAGATGTCGGTGTAGAGCACCACTCCGGGGCGGGGGGTGTCGCCGACCGGGGCGATGACGACCGTTTTGATCTCGTGCCCGGTTCCGGGCACCGATACGCGTTCCTCACGAAGCTTCACACCGACGGACCCTATCCCTCGCGTCCAGGGAGCCCGTGTACCTACTCAAGCGTAACGCAAAGTTAAATTGCGATGGCGCTCTGTGTATCTGATGTGTGGTTGGACAGCTCACTTCCGGGTGCCGGGCCTGCCCGTCCGGCCAGCCCACACCCTGGAGTTTCCCGATGTCCAGAACTACCCGACGAGCTCTCGTCGTCTCGCTGGCAGCCGCCGGCCTGGTTCCTCTCACCCACGGCACCGCGCATGCGTCGGTGAATGCGTCCGTGAACGCAGCCATCGTCCCCACCGCCCCGGTCTACGCCGTGGTGCAGGAGGGGCTCACCGTCGATCAGGCCGAGAAGCTCGCCCGGACCGCCGGAGTCGGCAATGCCCTGCGACCGGACGGGTCGTTCTCGTTCACCGACCCGAAGCGCTTCGCCCGGGTGCCGGGTACGGCGCTGGAGCGGGGCAAGGACGAGGACGGCCGGGCCACGGTCTCCGAGGCCATCGACTTCACCGCCCTCGGCCGCACCAAGGCCCTGCCCGACGACGAGGCGCTGAAGCTGGCCAAGAGCCTGCTGCCGGTCCCCGACGGCTACGGCGCGAAGCCGATCGTCGACCACACCACCCTCGATCAGAGCGACACCCGCGGCACATTGCTGCGCAGCTACAACCTGGACACCACGGTCTCGTACCAGCTGACGCTGGGTGACGTGCCGGTGGTCGGGCCGGGGGCGAAGATCCGGGCCTCGTTCGCGGGGGACGGCAGCGTGGTGCAGCTCGGTCAGGCGGTGCGCCAGATCAAGCGCTCGGGTGATGTGCCGATCATCAGCCCGGCCCGGGCCCAGGAAACCTGTACCCAGCTCTACGGCGCCCGCACGAAGCAGGACACGCCGGTGCTCGGCTACTACGCCCCGGCTCTGGGTGCGACCGACGCCAACGGTAAGGGTGGGGTGGCCCAGCTGCTGCCGCACTACATCTGCCGGCCGGTCGACGGGGTGAGTGAGACCAGCTCGTACGGCGGCAAACTGGTTCCGGCATCGCCCGCCTCGGCGCCGACGGTTCAGCTCAAGGCCTCCGGCGACGGTCGCACGGTCTCGGCGAGTGCCGGGGTGAAGGGTGGCACGGGGCCGTACACCTACAGCTGGTCCTCGTCGTCCGTCCCGCTGGACCTGCAGAAGGCGGAGATCCAGTACGCCGGGCAGAACCGTTACGACCCCCGCGACCCGCAGAAGACCTTCACCGAGACGCTGACGGTGACGGTGGCCGACACCAACGGCCTGGCCACCACCGCGAAGGTGGACCTGGTGAACCTCAAGGGTGACGCCTCGTCCTCCGGTGTGCAGGGTGGTGTCGGCGGAACCCTCGCCAGCAACGGCATCGAGCAAACGGTGGACGAGTGGCAGTGCGCGCAGGACAGCGCCAACGGCTACAAGTCGGTGATGCAGTCGAAGGGGCACAGCGTCGCCTTCGACTGGCGCGGGCCCCTGGCCTGGGAGAAGGACTTCAAGGACAAGAACCAGGGTGGCCTGGACGCGAGCTACACCGACAAGGTCGACGCCCAGTGGTACACCGGCCACGGCTGGTCGGGCGGGTTCACCTTCAAGGGAGCCCACGACGACGGCAACATCACGCCGGCCGATGCTCGCTGGGGCGACGACAACCTGGAGTGGCTGCAGTTGGAGAGCTGCCAGGTGCTGCGTGACACCAACGGCCAGAAGGACTACTTCGGCCGCTGGGGTCAGGCCTTCCAGGGGCTGCACCTGCTCAACGGGTTCGACACCAATGCCCAGTGCCTGAACGGCGGTACGGGACGGCGGTTCGCGAACTACCTGTTCCCGGAGAAGTTCCTGTGGTGGACCACCCGTGACGCCCTGACCGTGCAGCAGGCCTGGGGCACGATGGCTGCTGACCTGGAGCCGGCCGGGACGCGCTGGCGTTCGATGAGCCCGGCCACCTACAAGGCGGCGACGGGCCAGTGGGTCACCAACCTCGGTGACTACTACTGGGGCCAGGGTTCGGTGGGCCCGGACATCCGTCCCGGGAGCACGTCCAACCCGCTCCAGGGCTTCGTCTCGGTGAGCGGCGTGAGCTGAGCGATTCCGACGAGAATGGCCCGCTCCCCCTGGGGGAGCGGGCTTTTCGTCATGAGTCGAGCCAGGGACCTACGCGCGGACCCCGGCCACCACCACCGGTTCGGCGTCCGCCCGGCGCACGGTCAGGGTCTGGGTGAGCCCGGTCAGCTCGTTGCCCACGGCGCGGGCCACGACCAGCACTGGCCCACCGGTGGTGACCACGGTGTAGCCGGACTCGTCGTGCGGCTGGGCGCCGACCACGGGCGGCACGTCGGCGCCGGGGGTACCGGAGCCGATCGCGGTGGCCGTGGGCGTCCGCTCGACCACCTGACCGTTGCCGTCGTCCACCATTTCGGGTGCCTGGGTCCCGCCGGTGAGGATCACCGTGGCCAGCACCGATGCCCAGACCGGGTCGCCGCAGCCGTCGTAGACCCAGCGGGTGCCGAGCACCGAGTGTTCGGTGGTGCCGATCAGGTGCTCGTCGTTCCCGGCCGGCGGGGTACTGCGGTAGGTGAGGGGGACCTGGAGCACCACGTCGCTGTTCGGCACGGCCAGCAGGAAGGTCTCGATGCCGACCTCACCGTCCGGGTCGTCGAAACGGTAGGCGCCGACCTGGCGGACCTGCGTGACACCGTCCGCCCAGGCCCGCGATCGCAGCCAGGGGGTGAGCAGCTCGATCTTCGACGGGGTCAGCGTCGCCTTGTGGATGAGAGCCATGGATCGACCCTACGACCCGGTGAGGGGGTCGCTACGGCAGGCACGGACAATGTTGCCGTGCGAGATCTGTACGAGGTGATGTTCCGCCGCCGCGACGTGCGGGCCGAGTTCACGGGTGAACCCGTCGACGAGGTCACGCTGGGCCGGGTCCTGGCCGCCGCGCACGCCGCCCCGAGCGTGGGCATGACGCAGCCCTGGGACTTCCTGCTGATCCGCGACCGGAACACGCGTCAGCAGTTCTCCGACCACGTGCGGCACGAACGCGACGTGTTCGCCGCGACGCTGGAGGGGGAGGAGGCCGAGCGTTTCGCCCGGATCAAGATCGACGGGGTGATGGAGGCCGGCCTGTCGGTCGTGGTCACCTACGACGCCTCGCGGGGCGGGACGGCGGTGCTGGGCCGGCACGCGATCGCCGACGCCGGGTTGTATTCGGTGTGCCTGGCCATCCAGAACCTGTGGCTGGCCGCGACCGCGGAAGGCCTGGGCGTGGGCTGGGTGTCGTTCTACCGCGAGCCGTTCCTGTCCGGGCTGCTGAACATCCCCGACGGGGTCCGGCCGGTGGCCTGGCTCTGCCTGGGCCCGGTCAGCGCCCTGCAGGAGATTCCCGACCTGGAACGTCACGGCTGGCGGGCCCGCACCCCGCTGGAGGAGTTCGTGCACCAGGAGACCTGGTGATCACGGCCCGCCCCGCCAGTGCTCGATGCGGCGGTGGTCGGGGGTGAACCCGTGGTCGACGCCCCAGAGCACGGCCTGGGTGCGGCTCTCGACCCCGATCTTGCGGTAGATACTGCGGATGTACGACTTGATCGTGTTCGGGCTGAGGAAGGTCAGCCCGGCCACCTGGGCATTGCTCATGCCCTGGGTGATCAGCGCCAGCACCTCGGCCTCGCGGTCGGTCAGGGCCTCCGGGCGGCCCGGCCAGTCGAGCCCGGGATTGGTGCGCGCGCGGGGCGCCTGGTGGCTGATCACCATCTCGCCGGCGTGCACGGCCTCGAGCGACTTCACCAGTTCCGAGGCCGAGAGCGTCTTCGACAGGTAACCGTGCATGCCCTGCTCGCGACCGCGCTGAATCAGGTCGGGGTGAAAGTTCCAGGTGTAGACCACGACTCGCTTCGCCCGGGGATTGCGCACCAGGGTGCTGAGTTCGTCCACGTCGGACTCCGGCTGGGCGAACGTGTCATAGAGAACGATGTCGACGTGATCGTCCACGCCCAGGTTCGAATCGAGTTCGGCGATCACCACCCGGTCGCGGTAGCCGTCGAGCATGGTGGCCAGACCGGTGGTGACTACGTCGTAGTCGTTGACGATGGCGACGAGAATCGGCGGATGCGGCACGTCCGTCACCATAACCCTCCATAGGGGTGTACCGGACCAGCCTCAGGGGTGGTTTATTCGAGGTCACGGCAATCTATGGAGGTATCCGAAATGCTCGGTCTGATCATTACTCTCATCATCGTCGGCCTGATTGCCGGTGCCGTGGCGCGACTTCTGGTGCCCGGCCGGCAGAACATGTCGATCGTCACCACCATCGTGATCGGCATCGTCGGCTCGTTCGTCGGTGGCTTCCTCGGCTACCTGATCTTCGGCAAGGACTCCACCGACGGGTTCCTCCAGCCCTCCGGGCTGATCGGCTCGATCATCGGGACCATCATCGTGCTGCTCGTGTGGTTGAACATGGGCTCGCGGCGCACCATTTGATCGATGGTGGACGCACGCCGGCGCCGGTTCGCGGGTCGGCTCCAGCGGCTGCGCCGATCGTGATCGGGCTTTTCCTCCAGGAGGAAAAGCCCGATCACGTCTGTGGTTCGGTGGTGGTCACCTCGACCGGGCCGATGTGCAGCTCCCCGTCGGTCAGCGGCACACAGCGGATTCCGCCCTTGCCGCGCAGGGCCTTGAAGGTACCCGGCCCGATGACGACATCCATCCAGGCGCAGGGGTTCGCCCGGCGCCGCACCGCGAACGACACCGGCCCGCAGCCGGAGTCCAGGGTGAGCACCTGACCCACGAGCGAGTCCACGTCGATCCCGCGGACCAGGATGTTGCGCCGCGACTGCATCAGGCCGACCCCGGCCGGTAGCGACTGCGCCGCGATCAGCGTGACCGCGGCGTCCCGGTGGGCGGCCTTGCCGAAATAACGGTCGCCGACCAGGCCCAGCCCGGCCCGGACCAGGACCTTGTCCACCAGCTCACCGGGCGGCGCGGGGGCGGGCCCGTCGGCCGGACGGCCCTCGAACCGGTGGACCGGCGACACGAGCAGCTCGAGGATCTCAGGCACGGCCCAAGGCTATCGGCCCGCTGGTTCGCCCTCCGGAACCGTGCCGACAGGCGTGCGCCAGGTACCTCGTCCTCCATGGACGCTGGGGAAGGCCCCCCAAACTGGCCGTGATCATGCAAACGTTCCCCGGGGAACGTTTGCATGATCAAGAAGAGGTTGTGCTTACTTGATGCCCGTGCTCGCCACACCCTGCACGATCTGGCGCTGGGCCACCAGGAACACCGCGAGCAGCGGCAGCAGACCGAGCACGGCGCTCGCGAGCACCTCGGCCTGGTTGACGCCGGTGGCCCCGAGCAGGCCGCTCAGACCCACGGGGATCGTCTGCGACTTGGTCTGGGTCAGCACCAGCAGGGGCCACAGGAAGGCGTTCCAGGTGGTGATGAACGTGAAGATCCCCACCGCGGAGATCGCCGGACGGCACAGCGGCATGCAGATCTCCCGGTAGATCCGCCACCACGAGGCACCGTCGATGCGCGCGGCCTCGATCAGGGCATCGGGAATGCCCTTGAGGAACGAACGGAACACGAACACCGCGACTGGTGACGCCGTGGCGGGCAGGATCAGCGCCCAGTAGGTGCCGAGCAGACCGAGGAGGCGGAATTCCATGAACTGGGGCAGGACCAGGGCCTCCATCGGCACCATCAGGCCGGCCAGGATCAGGATCATCAGTGCGCCCTTGCCCTGGAACCGCAGGTGCGCCAGGCCGAACGCGATCAGCGAGCAGATCACCACGGTGAAGATCACCGACAGCGTGGAGATCAGGAAGCTGTTCAGGTACCACCAGCCGATCGAGTTCAGCTTGAACGCGTTCGTGTAGGCGTCGAGCGTCCAGTGGTCCGACCAGATGCTCATCGGGTCGGCGGTGATCTCGTCGCCCGGACGGAACGAGGTGATCACGGCCCAGGCGAAGGGCACCAGCCAGATCAGCGCCCACAGGGTGAGGCAGGTGGCGGCGAGACGGTTGAAGCTCTTCGAGCCGAGCTTGTCGGCCTTCGAGGTCTCTTTGTTCCGTGAAAGAGTAGCGGTTGTCATGGTTTACAGGTCCTCTCTCACGCGTCCGCGCCGCGTCGGCGGGTGGCGAGCATCCAGACGGCGGAGATGATGACCAGGATCGCGAAGTAGACCATGGTCGCCGCGGCTGCGTAACCGCCCCGGTAGGTGGTGAATCCGGTGTCGTAGATGTACTGGATCACCGGTCGGGTGCTGAGGTTCGGGCCACCCTGCAGCAGGATGAAGATCTGGTCGAACACCTTGAGCGAGGCCAGGATCTGCAGCATCAGCACCAGAGAGAGGGTGGGTCGCAGCAGCGGTACCGTGATCGAGCGAAGCTGCTGCCAGGGCGAGGCCCCGTCGATGGCCGCCGCCTCGTACGTCTCTTCCGGGATCTCCTGCAGCGCAGCCGTGTAGAGCACGAAGTTGAAGCCGAAGGTCCACCACACGGTCAGGATCGTCAGCGAGAGCCAGGCGCCGTCGGTGCTGCCCAGGAAGTCCGGCGCGGGCAGTCCGACCAGGCCGAGGGCCTTCACGAACAGCCCGGACTCGGGAGCGTAGATGAAGCCGAAGATCAGGCAGACCGAGGCCGACGGCACCACGTAGGGCGCGAAGAACGCGATCCGGTAGAACCACTGGTGACGGCTGATCCGGCTGGCGAAGATCGCGGCCAGCAGGGGCAGTACCACCAGGAACGGCACGGTGAGGATCGTGAACAGCGTGGAGTGCCACATCGACTTCCAGAAGTCGAGGTTGCCCAGCACGTCGGTGTAGTTCTCCAGGGCCACGAACTCGCCCAGATCGTTCTTCACCGTGGCGGTGTTGAAGAAGCTGATCACCAGGCCCACGATCACCGGGCCGATCAGGAACAGGGTGTAGAGCACCAGGAACGGTGCGGAGAACAGCCAGCCCGCCTTGGTGTCGCGCCCGCTGTTGTCGATCGGGGTGGTGTCGACCTTGGCGATACCCGGCCCGGGAGCAGTAGTCGTCGTTGTCACGTGTCTGCTCCTTAGCTGACCGGCGCGTTGGTGGAGGCGAACTGCCGCAGTGCCCGTTTGATCTGGCTGGTGCCGCTCTGGGGCTTGGTGGCCCCGGTGATGACGGTGGAGATGACCCCGCCCATCTGGTTCTGGAAGTCCGAACCGGCTCCGGTGTACCAGCCCGCCGGGTCGTAAACGGCGTTGAAAGCGGCGTCCACGTAGTTCTTCTGCGGGCTCAGCGCCTTGAACGCCGCGCTCTCCTGCACCGGCAGCCAGGCCGGCACGTGACCGCCACCGGCCCAGACCGCGCTCTGCCCGAGAATGCCCTGGATGAACTGCTCGGCGTAGCCCTCACGCTCGGTCGATCGCGCACTGGACCTGGGGATGATCAGGGCGTGCGAGTCGGCGTAGGCCACCGGTTTGTCGCCCAGCAGTGCCGGGATCGGCACCATGTTGAACTTCAGGTCCTTCACGTCGCGGTACAGCGCGATGTTCCAGACGCCGTCCAGCAGGAAGCCCGCGTCACCGTTGCTGAACTGCTGCTTCGCCAGGTCGGGGGTGATGCTCGCCCCCATCAGCCCGAGCTCCTGGGTCAGGCTCTGGATGAACGCGAACGCCTCGTTCATGGCGTCGTTGTCCACCGTCACCTCGGTGCCCGAGTCCGAGACGATCGGCCCGGCCAGGCCGCTGTAGACGGTGTAGAACCAGCGCCAGACCGTGGACGGGTCGGTGATCGTCGGCATCGTGACGCCGTACTTGCCCGACGCCTTCTTCAGTTCGGTCAGCGCCTCGACGAAGCGCTCCCGGCCCGAGATGTCGACCAGGTTGTCGCCGGCGTCGTTGAGCAGGCCGGCCTGCTTCGCCAGAGCCTCGTTGTAGTAGAGGACGAACGGGTGGGTGTCCAGGGGCAGTGCCCAGGTCTCACCGTCGATCGTCGCCTTCTCCCAGGCGGCCGGGGTGAACTTGTCCTGGGTGACACCCAGTTGGCCGAGCCCGGTCTCGCTCCAGGGGGTGAGCAGCCCGGCCTGCGCCAGGGTGGGTAGCCGGGACAGGTGGGTCAGTGCCACGTCCGGCGGCCGGTTGCTGGAGGCCGCCAGGGACAACTTCGTGTAGTAGGGGTTTCCCCACGACAGCAGGGTGGACTCGACCGAATGACCCGTCGCCTTCTGGACGGTGTCGACCATCGTGGCCATGTTCTCGCCGTCACCGCCGCCGAACAGATGCCAGAAAATGACATCCGCGGTGGCCGGCTGTCCGCCGGTCAGGCTGGTGACCACAGGAGAACCACAGGCGGACAGAAGGCCTGCCAACGACAGGCCGCCTCCCATGGCCAGGAAGTTTCGGCGTGTGTGGGAACCACGCATACGGCATTCGCTCCTCATTGTGCGGCCCGCATCAAGCTTGGCGAGACCTTGACACACCGGTTTGCATCGATGCAAGGCCTGCCTGGTCAGCAATTTCTGGTGACGGCGGAATCGTGCTCACGCAGTCGCAACTTCGTCTTGCATCGTTGCAAATGGAGGCCTCACACTGGCACGCGGGTGCCGACGACGCATTCGCACCGAAGTCTCGACGGAAGGGCCGTATACGTGAAGGCGACAGAACAGGACGGTTCGTACCCCCGGCCGATCCTGGCCCGTGGTGAGTGGACCAGCCTCGACGGGACCTGGGACTTCGCCCACGACGACGCCGGCGAGGGCCTCGCCGGCCGTTGGTACCAGGCGGCTTCCGGCGTGTTCGACCGCACGATCGAGGTGCCGTACCCACCGGAGTCACCGGCCTCGGGTATCAACGACACCGGATTCCATCCGGTGGTCTGGTATCGCCGAACGGTCGCGGACGCCACGCTGTCGCGCGAGGGCGGCCGGCGGGCGCTGGTGCACTTCGGGGCGGTCGACTTCCGCGCCGACGTCTGGATCGACGGGCAGCACGTGGGGCACCACGTGGGCGGGCAGACACCGTTCACGGTGGACGTCACCGATGTGCTCGCCGAGGGTTCCGAGCACGTGCTGGTGGTGCGGGCGCAGGACGACCCGTTCAGCCTGGAGGCCCCGCGCGGCAAGCAGGACTGGCGGGACAAGACCCACGGCATCTGGTACGAGCGCACCACCGGTATCTGGCAGACGGTATGGGCCGAGTCCGTGCCCGCCGAGCACGTCACCGAGGTGTTCTGGCGGTCCGACGTGACCGGCTGCGCGGTGCACGGCGAGGTCGTGCTGAACCGGCTGCCCTCGGACAAGACCGTCGTCGAGGTCACGGTGAGCTTCGGTGACGAGGTGCTGGCCGAGCAGAGCACCGTGATCCGGGAGACGACCACCCGCCTGGACCTGAAGATCCCGGCGCTGGTCAACGGTCAGGACCGGGCCCGCCTGCTGTGGAGCCCCGAGCACCCGAACCTGATCGACATCGACGTGGTGATCCGTGACCGGGCCACCGGCGCCGTGCTCGATCAGATCGCGAGTTACACCGGTCTGCGCACGGTTTCGGTTGGCGGTGGGGCGTTCAAGCTGAACGATGCACCGATCTACACCCGCTCGGTGCTGAACCAGGGCTACCGGCCGGCCACGCACAACGCCAGCACGGGCACCGCCCAGCTTCGCGGCGAGGTCGAGCTGCTGCTGGCCATGGGCTTCAACTCGGTGCGCAACCACCAGAAGGCCGAAGACCCGCGCTTCCTGTTCTGGGCCGACAAACTGGGCCTGATGGTCTGGGGCGAGACCGCCGCGGCGTACTCGTTCTCCGCCACCGCGGTCGAGTTGCTCACGGCCGAGTGGCTGGAGCTGGTGCGGCGTGACCGTAGTCACCCGAGCGTGGTGGTCTGGGTGCCGTTCAACGAGAGCTGGGGCGTGCAGGACATCGCCCACGACGTGGCCCAGCAGAACTTCTCGAAGGGCCTCGCCGCGATCACCCGGGCCCTCGACCCGACCCGGCCGGTGATCTCGAACGACGGCTGGGAGCACGTCGACAGCGACATCATGGGTATCCACGACTACACCACCAACGGCCCCGGCCTGCTGAAGAACTGGGGCACGGCGGAGGCGGCCGACGCCCTGGTGCGCTCCGAACTGGGGGTGCAGGGGCGCAAGCCGGTCGTCGACCCGGCCGGGCTGGCCAAGTGGGGTGCGGGCCGGGCTCCGCTGATGATGACCGAGTTCGGTGGCATCTCGCTGTCGGCGAACGAGGAGGACTGGGGTTACGCCAGTGTCACCTCGCCGTCCGAGTACGAGTTCATCGTCGGTGAGCTCTTCGACGCCCTGCGGGCTGCCCCCACCGTGGTCGGCTTCTGCTACACGCAGTTCATGGACACCGGGCAGGAGACCAACGGCCTGCTGTACTCCGACGGCACTCCGAAGCTGCCGGTGGAGACGATCCGGCAGATCGTCACGGGTGCCAAGGACAGCCGCAGTCTGGAGGCCGGGCCGACCAACGGCTGGCAGGACTGACACAGCTGACAGGGCTGACAGGGCTGACAGGGCTGACAGGGCTGACAGGGCTGACAGGGCTGACAGGGCTGACAGGGCTGACAGGGCTGACACAGCGTGGCCCGGTTCACCCGGACCGGGCCACGCACCTCACGGGGGATGTGAGAAGGTGCGCGGATGGCTGTGACCTTGCGCGACGTCGCCGAGAAGGCGGGCGTCTCCGTGCGCACGGTCTCCAACGTGGTGAACGGTTTCCAGCACATCGCCCCGGCCACCCGGGCGCGGGTGCAGGCGGCCCTGGAAGAGCTGAACTACCGGCCCAACCTGGTCGCGCGCAGTCTGCGCCAGGGCCGCACCGGCATCATCATGCTGGTGCTGCCGGAGATCAACGTCTCCTACTTCGGTGAGCTGGCACACGAGGTGGTCGACTACGCCAGCTCGTGCGGGATCACCGTGCAGATCGACGAGTCCGGCGGCGACCCCCTGCGGGAGAAACAGCTGCTCACCACCCTGTCGCGGGCCAGCTGGGTGGACGGGGTGCTGTTCAGTTCGCTCGGTCTGCGCGGGGTCGACCTGGCCGGGCTGGCGGGCAGCCGGCCCCTGGTGCTGCTGGGGGAGCGCACCGCCCGCACCGCGCTCGACCACGTCGGCATCGACAATGTGGAGGCCGCCCGGCAGGCGGTGGCCCACCTGATCGAGCGGGGCCGCACCCGGGTCGCGGCGATCGGGGGCAGCGGTGGCGCCCGCGACGCGACCTCGAAGTACCGGCTCAAGGGTTTCGAGAGGGCCGTGCGCGACGCCGGCCTCGACCCCACGGGTCTCTACCTGCGTACTCCCGACTACCGCCGGGGCAGTGCGGCTTCCGCTGTGCGTGAGCTGCTGGAACGGGACGGGCGCCCCGACGCGCTGTTCTGCTTCAGCGACGAACTGGCCGCCGGGGCGCTGCGTGAACTCTACGAGCACGGCGTGCGGGTGCCCGACGAGATCGCGGTCATGGGCTTCGACGACATCGAGGCGTCGAGCTTCTCCACACCGTCTCTCAGCACGATCCGCCCGGACAAGGCCGGCATCGCCAAGGCCGCCGTCGACACCCTGCTGCGCCGACTGGACGACCCGGCGGGTGAGAGGCAGGAGATCAACGTCGGTTTCGAGCTGGTCCAGCGGGAAAGCAGTGGTTAGCAGGCCTTCACCGAGCCCGCCGGCCGCCCCTCAGGAGGACAGGGCGAGCCAGCGCTGCACCTCTTCGACCAGCACCTGCGGCTTCTCCTCACCGTTCAGGCGCAGGCCCGCCTCGTCGGCCTCCAGGGGTTCGTAGGCGGCGAGCTGGGAGTCGACGAGGCTCGCGGGCATGAAATGGCCCTGGCGCCGGGCGACCCGCTCGGTCAGGGCCTCCCGCGAAACGTCGGGCACGACGAACCGCAGCTGCGGCAGTCCTTCCCGCAGGGTCTCGCGGTAGCGCCGCTTCAGCGCCGAACAGGCCATCACCAGGCCGGTTCCGGCCCCGTCGGCGAGATGCTGGTGCACGGTCGCGAGCCACGGGGCCCGGTCGTCGTCGGTCAGGGGGTGGCCGGCGGCCATCTTCTCCACGTTGGCCGCGGGATGCAGGTCGTCGGCGTCCTCGAAGGGCACCCCGAGCGCCTCGCTCAGGCCCTTGCCCAGGGTGGACTTGCCGTTGCCGGAGGGGCCGAGGACGACGATCAGCGGTGAACCGGTCATAGCGTGATCATCTCGCGGAAGCCGGGCCCCGGCCACCGCGCCCTCCGTTAAAGCGACCCGGTCCGCCCGCCGATCCTGCACTCACCGCGCGAGCCCGGACGACCTCACGCATAGTGGAAAACGCGGTTCTACTTCCGAAGGAGCAAAGAAGTGCGGGTACTCGTCCTCGACGGACACGGCGCCCTCGGGCGGGCCACGGCCACGGCTCTCGCACAGATGGGCGACACCGCGGTGCTCGCCGGGCGTGATCCCGGGCGCTACGAGCAGATGCTGAACCTGCGCGGCGACCTGAAGGACTTCTACCACGCGGCGAGCCAGGCCGCGGTCGTGGTCAACGCCTCGGGCCGGGAAGACCCCCGTCTCGTGGCCCGTGCCACCTCGGCCGGCGCCGCTTTCGTCGAACTCGGCGGTTCCCCGGCGTACCTGTCCGAGCTGGCCGACCCGGCGGGCACGCACCCGAAGACCCCGGTCCTGACCGCTGCCCGGCTGGTGCCCGTGCTGGCCGGGATGCTGGCCCGCGACGTGGCGGCCCAGGATCAGGGCCGCGACCCGGTCGAGATCGGGGTGGTGCTCGGCGCCGGCGACCCGGAGAGCGCGGCCGACATCGGCTCCACCTACGCGCTGCTCGGCCGGTACTTCACCGATCCGGCCACCGGTGAGGAAGTTCTGAATTTCAGCGGCCGCCACACCGTCACGCTGCCCGACGGCACCCGCCGCAGCCTGGCCCGGGTCGATTTCCCCGATCAGCAGATGCTCACCGCCGGCCTGGGACGTCCCGTGCGCACGTACCTCGCCACCAGCGACCGCTTCACCACCGCTCTGCTGCAGGGCCTGACCCGGCTGCGCGGCGCGAGCCGGCTGCCGTCCGCCCTCCATCTGCCCGGCAACCGTACCTGGCACGTCGTCGCCCGCGCGGGGCAGAACGTGAGCCAGGCCACCGCGCACGGTCAGCTGCCCTACGCCGCCCACATCGCCGCGCTCGCCGTCCGCCGGGCACCGACCGCAGAACCCGGGCTGCGCCGCGTCCACGATCTGCTCACCCTCTCCGACCTCGGCGGTCTGGAAGGACTGACGATCGTGCGGTCCCGGCCGGGGGTCTCCCGCAGCTGATCCGGGCCGGCGTTTCCCACCCGGCCCTTCGTCCAGCATCCTGGCGCCATGGTGATGACCCAGACCGTGGCCGGCGACGCGGACGCCCTGGCGGCGGCCGGGCGGTTACGTGATGCGGTGACACTGGTGACACCGGAGACGGACGGGACCGACCTGTTCTTCGCCTCCGGGCTGACCGGCATCACCGTGCCCGCCGCCTTCGGCGGCCCGCAGTGCTCGGTGCAGACGCTGACCGAGGTGCACCGCCTGCTGGCCACCGCCTCCCTCCCGCTGGCCCGGCTCCTGCACGGACACACGATGTTCCTGCGGGCCCTCACCGAGCAGGGCACACCCGGCCAGCAGGAATACTTCTTCGCCCAGGCCCTGACCGGGGCCTGCTTCGCCGACCTGGGCACGGTCTCCCCGGTGCCCCTCACCCTGTGCCGCTGGCGCAACGGCGTCTACCGCCTCGACGGCGAGAGCAGCGGCCGGATCCGGTCCGACTGGCTGGTCGCGCGCGCCGTGCTCGTCGACGAGCTGGCCGAGGAGACCGACGAGCCGGACGAGGTCCTCGCGGTGGTCCGCCGCGACGAGCTAGGCATCACCACCGACAGCAGCGGCACGATCCGCCTCGACGGCGTGCACGTCGCCGCGGTCGGAGTGGTGCCCTGGTCAACGCTCTTCGACCGCCCCACCACCTTCCGGGCCCGGGCCGACGTGACCCGCCGGGCCCTCGACCCCGGCGCCGACCCGGCCGCTCTGCGGGACACGGCCCGGACGATCGACGCCGCGGAGCTCGCGGGCCGCCCCTGGCGTCCGGATGCCTCGGGATGTCAGGCTTCGCCACATGGCGATCGTGGTCAGTCTGCCCAGTGACGAGCTGCTCGAGGCGGTGTCCGGCGTGCCCGGCGTCACCGCGGTGCGGTGGAACCTTCAGGGCCCACCCCCGCGGCGTGATCTCGACCTGGTGGTGGTGCCGTACATGTCCCAGGCCGGCGCGCTGAGCGCACTCGAGCAGGTCGACCGGGCGGACCGCTGCGTGGTGCAGAGCCAGAGCATCGGGTACGACGGGGTCGCCGAGCTGCTCCCCGAGGGACTGACCTTCTGCAACGCCGCCAGTGTGCACGAGACCTCCACCGCCGAACTCACCCTGGGCCTGATCATCGCGGCGCAACGCGAGCTGGCGCGGTTCGTGCGGGCAGCCGACCACGGGGAGTGGGAGGGCGGGCAGACCCGCTCGCTGGCCGACTCCACGGTGCTCGTCATCGGGCAGGGCGGCGTCGGGCGGGCCATCATGACCCGGCTCGCGCCGTTCGAGATCACCCTGGTGCGGGTCGCCTCGAGCCGGCGTACGGACGCGGGTGGTGTCGTTCACGGTGTCTCCGAGCTTCCGGAGCTGCTCCCGACGGCCGACATCGTGGTGGTCGTGGTGCCGCTGAGCCCCTCCACCACCAGCCTCGTCGACGCCCCCTTCCTCCGGGCGATGAAAGACGGTGCCCTGCTCGTGAACGTCGCCCGGGGGTCGGTCGCGGTCACGGACGACCTGGTCGAGGAGCTGTCCACGGGCCGGATCCGGGCGGCGCTCGATGTCACCGATCCCGAGCCGTTGCCGGCCGGGCACCCGCTGTGGAAGCTGGACAACGTGATCATCACCCCGCACATCGGGGGCAACACCACGGCCATGGCCCCCCGGGTGGCGGCGCTGGTGCGCTCGCAGGCCGAGGCCCTGCGTGACGGTAAACCCCTGCGCAACGTGGTGATCCAGCCGTGAACGTGCCGGTTCTGGAGATCGGCGGGTCGCACCTGACGGCGGCGCTGGTGTCGCTGGACGACCTGCGGGTGGTGCGCAGCCGGCGCTGGGACCTCGAGCCGGACGTGTCGTCGGCAGCCTTCGTGAGCACCATGCTGGAAGGCGCCGCCTGGATCGAGGTCCCGGCCGGCTCGACCTGGGGTGTCGCCGTGCCCGGCCCGTTCGAGTACGACACCGGCATCGGGCGGTACGCGGGGGTCGGGAAGTTCGAGTCGCTCAATGGGTTCGACGTGCGGCAGGCCCTGGTCACCGGGCTCGCGCAGACTCCGGGGCGCGTCGTCTTCCTCAACGACGCCGACAGTTTCGGTCTGGGGGAGTACGCGGCCGGGGCGGCGAAGGGCTTCACCCGGGCGGTCTGCCTGACGCTGGGGACCGGGGTCGGCTCGGCGTTCGTGGCGGACGGCCTCCCGATGTCCGCCGGGCCGGGTGTCCCGCCGGACGGTGAGGCGCACTTCATCGTCTGGGGCGGGGCGGAACTCGAGGAGACCGTGTCCCGCCGGGCGATCCGCCGGGCCTATGCGGAGAAGACCGGTGAGCACCTCGACGTGCACGAGATCGCCGCGCTGGTGCGCCGGGGGACGAGTCCGGCGATCGAGCTGTGGAACCACACCTTCCGGGCTCTGGGCGAGGCATTGTCACCCTACGTCAGGGATTTCGGGGCCGAGGTGCTGGTGCTCGGTGGTTCGGTGGCGGGTTCTTTCGACCTGATCGAGGCGCCGCTGCGCAAGGGACTGGCCCGCGACGTGGTGCTGCGTGCGGCCGTGGACACCGAGCACGCCCCTCTGATCGGCGCCGCGGTCCACGCGGCGGCATCGTTCTGACATCAGTTCCCAGGGAAGGGCAGACAGTGGGCTACGCGGATCTTCCTCTCGACGAGCTGCGCACATACGCATCGTCGGTCACGCGGCCGGACGACTTCGACGAGTTCTGGCGGAACACGCTCAAGGAGTCGCGGGAGGCGTCCTGGGCCCCGCAGCTGGAGAAGGTGGACAACCGCCTGACGGCGGTCGACACCTGGGACGTGACGTTCGCCGGGTTCGGCGGCCAGCCGGTGAAGGCCTGGCTGCACCTGCCGGTGAACCGGGGTGACGCACCGCTGCCGGGCATCGTGCAGTACATCGGTTACACCGGCGGCCGGGGTCTGCCGCACGAGCGGATCAGCTGGGCCCTGGCCGGTTACGCGCACCTGGTGATGGACACCCGTGGCCAGGGCGGTGATTCCGAGGACACCGGCGGGCAGGGTTCCAGCGTGCCGGGGTTCCTCACCCGTGGCTGGGAGTCGCCGCAGACGCACTACTACCGCCGGCTGATCACCGACGCGGCCCTGGCCGTCGACGTGGCCCGGGGGCTGGACGCGGTGGACGCCGGTCGGGTGCTCACCACCGGCATCAGCCAGGGCGGTGGGCTGGCGATCGCGGGCGGTGTGCTCGGTGAGGCGCAGGCGGTGCTGGCCGACGTGCCCTTCCTCTGCGACTTCCCCCGGGCCGCCTGGATCGCCACCCAGCAGCCGTACACCGAGCTGACGACCTTCCTGTCCCGCCGCCGTGACGCCGCGCAGCAGCTGATGAGCACGCTCTCCTATTTCGACGGCGTCAATTTCGCCCGCGGTGCAGGCACCGTGCCCACCCTGTTCTCGGTCGCCCTGATGGACCAGATCTGCCCGCCCTCAACGGTCTACGGCGCCTACAACGCCTGGCCGGGGCCCAAGGAGATCCGGGAATGGGCCTACAACAACCACGAGGGCGGCCAGGGCTATCAGGAGATCGAGCAGTACGACTGGCTGCGGGAGTTCCTGGGTGACCACGATGCGAGGGCGTAGTCGACGCCGCAGCGCCGTTCCCCGCAACCGGTCACTGCTCCGCCGGAGCTAATGCGCCGCCTCGTTCCTCCGAACGGCGCACCGCACCGGTAACTGGTCGCGGGGGCCCGACCGATGCTCATCACGTCGGTATCCGTCGAAAAGAATCGAGGTACAGACATGACCATCGGCCCCATCGGTGATCTCGGGGAAACGGCCACGGCGATCAGCCAGCAGGCCCAGTTCCTCGCCCAGCAGAACGAACTGAGGACCCAGAACGCCCGGGAGGCCACGGACCGTCAGGCCCAGCTGACCGGCCAGTCGATACAGGGTCAGCAGGCTCAGCAGGCGATCCTGGATCGTCAGGACGAGCGACAGGCCCAGCTGCAGGCGCAGCTGGAGGCTCAGAACCGGGCCGATGACCGTCGGGCCGCGCTGGAGGCGATCGGCGTCCAGCGGGCTCAATTGCAGGACCAGCTCCTCGCCGAGCAGGACCTGCAGGCGACAACGGAGGTGATCAACGATCAGAATGCGATCGATCAGCAGCGGAGCTTCGATCAGGCCGCCGTCAGCACTTTCTTGAACCCCAGCACCACCGTGAATTCCGTCGAGGAAGCGATTGACGAGTTCCAGCAGCTCGGGGACACCACCGGGCTACAGGTCTCCCAGGTTCAGGTGACCCTCACCCGGACGGGGAGTGAGATCGATACCCAGCTGTAGCAGCAGTATTCACGGTCGCGAGACCCACTCCGGCAGCGAGTGGGTCTCGCGGCTGTTGCGGTGGTGAGAGCGAGGCCCCGATCAGGCCGGCCGGTTACAGGAAGTGCTGACCCTCACCGCGGTAGGTAGGCACCGTCCCGACCGATCCGTCGGCGGCGATCAACTGGAACTGTGCCACGTGCTCAGCGAGTTCACCGGCCTTGGCGTGTCGGAACCAGACCCGGTCGCCGATCTTCAGTGCGTCGGCCGGCGGCCCCTGTAGCGGGGTCTGCACCTCACCCGCGCCCTCCGTACCGGTGAGCGAGAGCCCGGGGGGATAGGTGGGGACCGGCGCCCGGTCACGACCGATCGGGCCGGAAGCGATCCAGCCACCACCGGTCACCGTGACGAATCCCGGTCCGGGCCGGCGCACCACGTCGGTGCCGAACAGCGCGGCCGGGGCAGGCCGGAAGTGGCGGTACGCGTCGAACAGGGCGGGCCCGTAGAGCCCCGAACCGGCGGTGACCTCGGTGACGGCGCTCTCGGCGGCGGAGGTCTCCAGACTGCCGGTACCCCCGGCGTTGACGAACTCCAGCGGGTACTGCGCGGTCACGGCCGCGACGACCTCGGCCCGGCGGCTCGCCAGCTCCCGCACCGAGAGCGCCTGCATCGCGGTGACAGCCAGCCCGTACAGCCGTTTTCCCGGGGGGCGGTTGCCGACCCCGGCCACCTGCCCCTCGTACGACATGATCCCGACGAGTCGGAAACCGCTTCTGGCGTCGACACTGCGGGCCAGACCCAGGGCATCGGCCGGGGTGAACACGCCGGAGCGCCGCATCCCGATGTGAACCCGCCCCCCGGCAGCGCGCAGGGAGGCGTCCAGATCCAGGCAGACCCGCAGTTGCGGGTGCCCGGGGGCCACGGTGTCGATCAGGTCGAGCTGCTCGACCGAGTCGATCATCAGGGTCACCCGCTGCCGGGCCTGCTCGTCGGCGGCCAGTTCGCGCAGGGCGTTCCGCTCCGCGGTCGGGTAGCCGACCACCACGTCCTCGAAGGTGGTTGCCAGCCAGAGGGCTTCGGCCAGGGTGAAGCCGAGCACGCCGGAGAACCCCGGCCGGGCGTGCACCCGCTCCAGGACGGCCCGGCAGCGGATCGACTTGCTCGCCAGGCGGATCGGTTTCCCGCCCGCCCGGCGCACGAGGTCGGCCGCGTTGGCGTCGAGAGCGGGAAGATCGACCACGGCCACCGGAGGATCGAGGTGGGAGGTCGCGGCGTCCAGACGGGCTCTGGTCGCGGCCGGGTGAGGCAGGACGGGGCGCACGGTCTCAGGCGCGGTCATGCGGGCAAGCGTCGACGTATCGGGCTAATCGGTCAAGACCTCGATCTGGCAACGGTGTGACCATTGACTCACACAGTGTGGCCGGACAAACTGAGAAGAACTGGACGCGTGTTCAGATTGGGCCTCGGGGGGACATCCGTGGTGACGAGTACGAAAAGTAAGACCGGCTGGGCCAACTGGGCGGGTTGTGAGACCGCCGACTGCTCCGTGATCTCGCCGCGGGGTACCGACGAGATCGTCGAGGCGGTGCGCCGGGCGGCCGGGCGGAGGTTGCGCCCGGTGGGGGCCAGTCATTCGTTCTCCGGCATCGCCCGCCCCGAAGAGCTTCAGCTGCGGCTCGACCGGCACGCCGGGGTGCGTTCCATCGACACCACCACCGGCCTGGTCACGGTCGAGGGAGGAATGCCCCTGCACCGGCTGAACCCGATCCTGGCGGGGGTCGGTCTGGCCCTGACCAATCTCGGCGACATCGACCGGCAGACCCTCGCCGGCGCCCTGGCCACCGGAACACATGGCAGCGGAGCCCGGTTCGGGGCGATCTCCACCCAGGTGCGGGCCCTGGAACTGGTCACCGCCGACGGCGGGGTGATGCACTGCTCGCCGACCGAGAACCCGGAGGTCTTCGAGTTCGCCCGGGTGAATCTCGGTGCACTCGGCGTGGTCTCGACGGTCACGCTGCAGACGGTGCCGGCTTTCGCGTTGTGCGCCGAAGAGGTGTCGGTGCCGCTGCCCGAGGTGCTCGCGCGGTTCGACGAACTGGCCGAGAAGATCGATCATTTCGAGTTCTACTGGTTCCCCCACACCGATCGGGTGCAGACCCGTTACAAGACCCGCCTGCCCCTCGACACGGTCCTGGCGCCCCTGGGCCGGATCCGGGCCTGGTGGGACGAGGAACTGATGGCGAACGAGGTGTTCCGGGTGGCGGTCGCCACCGGTCGCCGGGTGCCGGCCGCGGTGATTCCCATCAACCGGTTCGCTGTGCGGGTGTGGGGCTCACGCACCTATACCGACCGTTCCGAGCGGGTTTTCACCACCTCGCGCCGGGTGCGGTTCAAAGAGATGGAATACGCGATCCCGAGGGCGGCGATGCCGGAGGCCGTGCGCCGGGTGCGGGAGCTGGTGGACAACTCGGGCTGGCGCATCCCCTTCCCGGTCGAGGTGCGGGTGGTGGCGCCGGACGACATCCCGCTGTCGATGGCCTCCGGCCGGGCGTCGGCGTTCATGGCCGTGCACGTGCCCGCCCGGTCCCGGCACGAGGGGTACTTCGGGGCGGTCGAGCGGATCATGGCCGACTACGGTGGCCGGCCGCACTGGGGCAAGATCCACACTCAGGACGCCGCGAGCCTGCGGAAGGTCTACCCGCTGCTCGACGAGTTCGCGGCCCTACGCCGCCGCCTGGACCCGGAGGGACTGTTCACCAACGCCTACCTCGACCGGGTACTGGGACCGATCGGGTGAAGGTCGTGAACCGGGAGTCACGCGGATTCACGCTCCGGAAACCCATGGGCAAGATCGCCGACGCCCGGAAGAAATCTTGGCCCTGATACGCTGTCTCCACTGGCGACGCGATCTGCGCCGCCGCTCTAGCGGGCGAGCCGTCCGCGTGGTCGCACGTAAAGAGTCGCTCCACACCGCCGGTAGAGGTATTGCCGGCCGCAGGCCGTCATCGGTCATTCGGAGCCTCAGGTCGAGTCCTGTCAGTAGGGGCCGGCGTCTCCGAACGGCGTGGCCTCCTGCGCAAATGATGGAGTAGTCGCACATACATGCCGTACACCACTGATCGTCCCCGTTCGTCCGGTTCTCGCTTCGGCGGCAGCAACCAGCCTCGTCGCTCCTCCGGTCGTCCGAGTGGTCCCCGCCGTTCCGGGCGTCCCCGTCCGCCGGCCGGTCCCAACCCCCTCGAGCAGGCTCTGACCGCTGCGGCCGAGGCCCCCGCGCCCGACGACCAGTCGTTCGTCGAGCTGGGCCTGCCCCGCCAGCTGGTCACCGCGCTGGCCGCCGAGGGCATGGAGAAGCCCTTCGCGATCCAGACCCGGGTGCTGCCCGACGCGCTCGCCAAGCGTGACGTGCTCGGTCGCGCCCAGACCGGCTCCGGCAAGACCCTGGCCTTCGGTATCCCGGTGCTGGCGCGCCTGGCCGCCGAGCCCAAGCAGCGTGTGGCCTCGACGCCGCGCGCCATCATCCTGGTGCCCACGCGCGAGCTGGCCCGCCAGGTCAACGAGGCCCTGAACCCGCTGTCCCGCCCGCTGGGCCTGCGCGTCACCACGGTCGTCGGCGGTCTTTCGATCAGCCGGCAGATCGACGCGCTGCGTCGTGGCGTCGACGTCGTCGTCGCCACCCCGGGCCGTCTGATCGACCTGATGGACCGCCGCGCGGCGGACCTGTCCCAGGTCGAGATCAGCGTGCTGGACGAGGCCGACCACATGGCCGACCTGGGCTTCCTGCCCGCGGTCCGGCGCATCCTCGACGCCACCCCGGCCGACACGCAGCGTCTGCTGCTCTCGGCCACGCTCGACGGCGGTGTGGACAAGCTGGTCACCGAGTACCTCACCGACCCGGCGTTCCACGCGGTCAAGCAGACCACCGACGCTGCCACGGCGATGGACCACAAGGTCTTCGCCATGAGTGGTGCGGCCGAGAAGCTGCTCGTGGCCAGCGAGATCGCGATCCGCCCGGCCCGCACGATCTTCTTCGTGCGCACCAAGCACGGCGCCGACCGGCTGGCTCGCCAGCTGTCCCGGGCCGGGGCCGAGGCCACCGCGATCCACGGCAACCTGAACCAGAACCAGCGTCAGCGCGCGCTCGACGCGTTCGCCGCCGGCTCGCCCCGCGTTCTGGTCGCCACCGACGTCGCCGCCCGTGGCATCCACGTGGACGACGTCGACCTGGTCGTGCACTACGACCTGCCCGGCGACCACAAGGACTACCTGCACCGTTCCGGCCGCACCGCGCGCGCCGGCGCCCGGGGCACGGTCGTCGCGTTCGCCGAGCCGGGTCAGACCCGCGAGATCAACCGTCTGCACCGCGACGCCTCGGTCACGGCCACCATGGACCAGGTTCACCCCGGTCACGCGGCGGTTCGTGAGATCGCCGAGTCCGGCGAGCCGTTCGAGGTCCGTCCGCTCGCCCCGGCCCGTCCGGAGCGTTCGTCCGGTGGCCAGCGCCGCCGGTCCGGTGGTGGCGGTGTCGGCGGGGGCATGCGTCGTGAGGGTGGCGGCGGCTTCGGCGCCCCCCGCGGTGGTCGTCCGGCCGGTGGCGGCAGCGGCCGCCCGAGCCGTGGCCCGCGTCAGGCCCCGATCAGCTAAGACCCAGCACGCATGAAGGACGCCCAACAGACTCGAGTCTGTTGGGCGTCCTTCATGGTGTGGGTGCCCCTACAGGCCGTACGCCTCCAGCAGGCGCAGCCAGACCTCGCTGATCGTGGGGAAACTGGGTACGGCGTGCCACAGATCGGGCAACGTCACCTGGGCGCTGATCGCGATCGTCGCCGAGTGCAGCAGCTCGGAGACGCCCGGCCCGGTGAAGGTGGCGCCGACGATCACCTCACGGGCGGTGTCGACGATGATCTGGCTGGTGCCCTCCACGCCGTCGCCCGAGGTGTAGGCCCCGGACACGCTGCCGGTCGGGTAGCTGATCACCCGGATGTCGAGACCCCGGTCACGGGCCTGCTTCTCGGTCAGGCCGACGGCACAGACCTGCGGGTCGGTGAAGGTGACGCGAGGCACCACGTCGCGGCTGGAGCGGTCGTGCGCGTTTTTCCCGATCAGCACGTCGCCAAGAATCCGGGCCTGGTACTTGCCCATGTGCGTGAGTAGGGCCAGACCGTTGACGTCTCCGACGGCGTAGAGCCAGTCGTTCTGTTCCAGCCCTGTGGCCCGCAGCTGATCGTCCACCTCGACCGGCCGGCCCGGGGTCAGGCCGACGGTGTCCAGACCGAGGTCGTCGGTGTGGGGCCGGCGGCCGGTGGCGACCAGGACCTGATCGGCCGTGATCGCGTCGCCACCGTCGAGCGTGACCGTCACCGTGCCGTCCTCGTGCCGCTCGACCTTGGTCGCCCTCGCCCCGGTCCGCACCGAGATACCTTCCGCCGCGAAGGCTTTTCCCACCTCTTCGCCGGCGAAGGGTTCCTCGCGGGAGAGCAGGCGCGGCCCGCCCTCCAGCACCGTCACCTCGGAGGCGCCCAGGCGCTTCACCGCCTGCGCCATCTCGGCCCCGACGAAACCGCCGCCGATGACGACGAGCCGGTCGGGTACGTCTTTCATCTCGGTGACGCCGCGGTTGGTCCACGGGTCGGCCTCGGCCAGGCCCGGGATCGGCGGCACCACGGCGGTGGTGCCGGTGGCCAGCACCACGGCCCGGTTCGCGGTCAGGGTGCGGGTGGCGCCCGAGGAGTCGGTGACCTCGACGGTGCGCGGGCCCGTCAGTTTCGCGTGACCACGCACCAGCGCGATGCCGCTGTCGTTCAGCCACGGCTCCTGGCCGGAGTCGTCCCAGTTCGAGGTCATGTAGTCGCGGCGGGCCAGGACGGCCTGCACGTCGATCGTTCCGGTCACGGCCTGCGCGGCACCGGGAACCCGCTGCGCGGCGGCGATCACGTCACCCGGACGGATCAGCGTCTTGCTCGGGATGCAGCCCCAGTAGGAGCATTCACCGCCGAGCAGTTCCCGTTCCACGATCACGGTGCTCAGCCCGCCCGCAGCGGTGCGGCCGGCCACGTTCTCACCGGCCGGGCCGGCCCCGATCACGATCACGTCGAACACGTCTGGCTGGTCAGACTGGGCTGACTGGTCTGGCACTGGGTCGGACACTGCACTCCCGTTCACTGGCTGTTGGGCTTGCTCAGGCTTTCGTTGAGACGGGTCAGCAGCTCGGCCAGCCGGTCCACGTCCTCGGCCGGCCAGTCGCCGAACTTCACCCGGAAGCTCTCCCGCCGGGCCCCGCGCGCCCGGTGGACCAGGGCGGCGCCGTTCTCGGTCAGGGTGAGCCGCTGGGCCCGCCGGTCCTTCTCATCGACCTCGCGGGCGATCAGGTCAAGCTTCTCCATCAGCTGCAGCTGCCGCGAGACGGTCGGCTTGCCGATGCCGAAGTACGAGGCCATCTCCGTCATCCGGGCCGAGCCCACGTCGTCGAGCCAGAGCAGCATCGCGTAGGCGCCCGGCTCCAGGTCGGGATGGAACTCGCGGGACATCTGGGCGGAGAAGCCCCGGGCCCGCCGGACGAACACCGTGAGCTCCTGCTCGATCGTGGTGAACGCGGTGGGCAGGTGTTCCCCGGCCCCGGGGGTGGCCGGGACGTGCTCGAGATCGTCTGGTGACACACGGCCACCCTATAAGCGGTCCGGGGAATTAGTTGCCCTGTGCAACGGTTCCCTTTATAGTTGTGTGAGGCAAGCAAACATCCTTGGAAGAAGGCGGCCATGTCTGTCACCGCCGAAGCGGTCTCCGACCTGTTCCTTCAGATGCAGTCCGTGGGCCGTTCGATGAAGGCCCTCTCCGGTAAGGAAGCCGATCGGCTCTCGCTGAGCTCGCTGATGGTGCTCAGTCAGGTCGAGAGCCTCGGGGAGGTTCGCTCCTCGTGCCTCGCCGAGGTCCTGGGGGTCGACAACTCGGTGGTCAGCCGTCAGCTGGCGGTGCTGGAGACGGTGGGCCTGACCGCCCGCCGGCCTGACCCGCAGGACGGCCGGGCCTGGCTGGCTCACGTCACCGAGGCCGGACGGCAGCGCCTGGACGACATGCGTTCACACCGGGCCGCTCTGGTGATGAAGGCCCTGGACGGCTGGACGGACGGGGAGGCGCAGTCGCTCTGTGCCCAGCTCCTCCGGCTGGACGAGGCACTTCAGCAGGTCATTCACAACGATCCGGCGCTCCACCGGGGCGATGCGACGGCGCACCGCGCGGCAGGCACCGGAGAAGCGACATCCAGCAGTACGAGAAAGGTCCACTCATGAGCTCCAGCACGGTCAATCCGCCGTCGCAGCAGTCCTTACCCCCATCCTCCGGCGCCCCGTCCTCCGAGATGTCGCACCGGCAGATCGTCGAGGCGCTCGTCGGTATTCTCGCCGCCCTGTTCGTCGGCATGGTCAGCTCGACCATCGTCAGCAACGCGCTGCCCACGATCATCGCCGACCTCGACGGCTCGCAGCGCGCCTACACCTGGCTGGTGACGGCGACGCTGCTGGCGATGACGGCCACCACCCCGATCTGGGGCAAGCTCTCCGACCTGTTCAACAAGAAGTTCCTGCTCCAGCTGGCGATCGTGATCTTCGTGATCGGCTCGGCCGCCTCCGGCGCCTCGCAGAACGTCGGCATGATGATCGGCTTCCGGGTCATCCAGGGCGTCGGCATGGGTGGCATCACCGCCCTGTCGCAGACGGTCATCGGCGCGATGATCCCGCCCCGTCAGCGTGGCCGCTACAACGGCTACCTCGGCTCGGTGATGGCGCTCGCGACCGTCAGCGGCCCGCTCATCGGTGGTGTGATCGTCGACAGCTCGCTGGGCTGGCGCTGGTGCTTCTACGTCTGTGTCCCGCTGGCCGTGATCGCCCTGGTCCTGATCCAGAAGACGCTGCACCTGGAGCACCACCCGCGCAAGGCCTCGATCGACTGGGCCGGCGCCACGCTGATCGCCGCGGCTGTCAGTGCCGTGCTGATCTGGGTCTCCTTCGCCGGTGACGACTTCGCCTGGATGTCCTGGCAGACCGCCGCGTTCCTGGTCGGTGCCGGTGTCGTCCTGGCCCTCGCCGTGGTGGTGGAGCGCCGGGTCAAGGAGCCGGTCGTGCCGCCGGCCATCATCAGCAAGCGCACCACGCTGCTCGCCGTGATCGCCTCGCTCGCCGTCGGTATCGCGATGTTCGGCGGATCGGTCTTCCTGGGGCAGTACTTCCAGGTGGCCCGCGGTTACTCGCCCACCCAGGCCGGTCTTCTCACCATGCCGCTGATGCTCGGCGTCATGGTCTCGTCGATCATCGTCGGCCGGCTGATCGTCTCCACCGGTTACTACAAGCGCTACATCGTCGGCGGCGTGGCCCTGCTCGTGGTCGGCTTCGGCCTGCTGGGCACCATCGACCACACCACCTCGCTGGTGCTCATCGGCTTCTACATGGTCCTGGTCGGCGCCGGTGTCGGTGCCTCGATGCAGAACCTGGTCCTGGCCGTGCAGAACACCGTCGACAGCACCGACATCGGTACCGCCAGTGGCGTCATCGCCTTCTTCCGGTCGCTCGGTGGCGCGGTCGGCGTCACGGTGCTCGGCGCCATCCTGGCCAGCCACGTCACCGACCTGATCATGAAGGGCCTGGTCGGGATCGGCATCGACCCCGCCGCCGCTTCCTCGGGCGGCAGCACGCTCGACGTGAAGAGCCTGCCCGCCCCGGTCGCCGAGGTGGTGCGCGCCGCGTACGGCGACGGAACGGCCCGGATCTTCCTGGTGGCCGCGGTGGTCGGTGTGGTCGGCCTGATCGCGACGCTCTTCATCGAAGAGGTCGCGCTGCGCAAGACCGTGTCGATGAAGCCGTCCGACGTCGGTGAGTCGCCTTCGGAGCTCGTCGACGACGCCCAGCCGGTTCCGGCGGGTGCCGCCGCCGAGGGCAAGCACGTCAGGTAGCGAACCCGAACCGGGCGAAGGGCCGGCGACCCCCTGGGGTCCCGGCCCTTCGCCGTGCCGGTCAGACGGTCTTCCCCAACTGGTCCTCCAGGTTGAAGACCTGCTCCAGCAGCAGGAAACCCTCGTCCGGCGCGCGACCGTCGAGCCCGATGAAGAACTCGCCCATCTGTTCCTGCCAGCGGGAGTTCACATCGGTGCGGGCCATGGCCTCCTGGGCCGCGATCAGGTCGTGCGCCTCGACGTAGCCGACCAGCAGACCGTCCTCGCGGGCGAAGAGCGAGTAGTTGGTCCAGCCGGAGTCGGCCAGGGCCCGCAGCATCTCCGGCCAGACGGCGGCGTGACGCTCCTTGTACTCGGCGAGCCGCTCAGGCCGGACCTGCAGCAGGAAGCAGTACCTGTTCATGGGTTCGGTTCCTCGCAAGACCAGGGGTTTGAAACGATTCAGGTGCGGTGACGCTATGTCTGGCCGCTCGCTAGTGTCAAGGGTCACAGGCACTGGTGGCCATGGACGTCCTGTCGGCGCAGTTCAGCGGCGCGGTGGGGGAGAATGTCCGGAGTAGGTCGTGACGGGGCTCCTGTGCGGCGAGCGGTTCTGGCGCTCGGGGCGCTGAGGCGTTTCAATCAGCAGTTCGTGGTGCGATCCCGGAGAGGGGCGGACGGTTGTCCAGCTCGGTCAGCGTGAAGGACGTCGCGGCCGCGGCCGGGGTCTCGGTGGGCACGGTCTCCAACGTGCTGAACCGGCCCGACCGGGTGGGTGAGGCGACCCGCTCCCGGGTGGAGTCCGCGATCGAGAAGCTCGGCTTCGTGCGTAACGAGTCCGCGCGGCACCTGCGGGCCGGGGCCAGCCGCACCATCGGCTACCTGGTGCTCGACGCCGCCAACCCGTTCTTCACCGACGTCGCCCGGGGCGTCGAGGAGGCCGCCCGGGATGCCGGGCTGGCCGTGTTCCTGTGCAACAGCGACAACAGCCGCCAGCGGGAACACGAATACCTGGAACTGCTTTTCGAACAGCGGGTGCGCGGTGTGCTGGTCACGCCGGTGGATCCGGGTGGGGTCGGCCGGGCGGCGCTGCCGGGTATCGGCGTGCCGGTGGTGCTCGTCGACCGCACGGGTGGTGACGACTGGTGCTCGGTCTCGGTCGACGACGTCTACGGTGGCCGGCTGGCCGGTGAGTACCTGGTCGAGAGCGGTCACGAGCGCTTCGCCTTCGTCGGCGGGCCGGACTCCATCGGCCAGGTGCAGGACCGGCTCCGTGGTTTTCGCGGTGCGGTGGAAGGCGCCGGGGCACTGACCGTGCTGCCGACGGCGGCCCTCACCGTGGCCGAGGGGCGGGCCGCCGGTCAGCGCCTGGCAGGCATGCCGGCCTCGCGGCGTCCCACCGCCGCGTTCTGCGCGAACGACCTCCTGGCCCTGGGGCTGCTGCAGGAGATGACCCGCCTGCGCATCCGGGTGCCGGACGATCTCGCCATCGTCGGGTACGACGACATCGAGTTCGCCGCCGCGGCCGCAGTGCCCCTGACGTCGGTACGCCAGCCCCGGCACCAGATCGGCCGCACCGCGGCAGAACTGCTGACCGAGGAGACGCAGGCGCACGAGAGCGGCGTCGAGCATCAGCACCGTCAGGTCGTCTACCTGCCCGAATTGATCGTGCGGGAGTCGACGGTCCGCGGTTCCTGATCATTTTCTCAGCAAATTCTCAGTCGGGAAACGGGTCGAATCGGGCCAATCGCCGTTACAGAATGCGACACGGGAGATACTGTGTGCTGCATCGTGACGCAATCGGATCTGAATCAGGACCGGGGGCTGCGGCTGGCGCCCCCGGGATTCGGCATGCCCGCACGCAGTCCGGTGGCCGCCGTGCCCGTGGTGCCGGCCGTGCCCGCCGTGACCGACGTGACCGGCTCACTGCTCCCGATCCTGCCCGACGCGGTGATCGGCATCGACCGGTTCGAGCTGGTCACCCACTGGAACGAGGCCGCGGAACGCACGTACGGCATCCTCGCAGGTGACGCGATCGGGCAGCGGCTCACCGAACTGATCGAGACCATCTACGCGCAGGGTGACGCGGCGGCCGCCCGGCGCCACATCCATGTGCAGGGGCGCTGGCACGGGTTCGTCCGGCAGATCAGCCGCTCCGGTGCGGTGGTCGAGATCGAGTCGACCGTCGCCACGCTCTACGACCACGCCGGTGCCTCACGCGGGCTGGTCGCCGTCAACCGGGTCGTCGACCCGGACGCCCCGCCGTCCGGCGACAACGATCTGAACCACCGTGCCACCCACGACTCCCTGACCGGTCTGCCCAACCGCACCGTCCTGATGGAAGGGCTGGCCGCGTCGATGGCGCGGCTGCGTTCGGGGGAGGGGCCTGCCGGTCCCGGGGGCAAGCGCCGTCTCGCCGTTCTCTTCTGCGACCTGGACGGTTTCAAGGACATCAACGACGGACTCGGTCACGCCGTCGGCGACCAGGTCCTCGTCACGGTCGCCCAGCGACTGCGGCGCCGTTGCCGGTCCGCCGACGTCGTCGCGCGCTTCGGCGGTGACGAGTTCGTGGTGGTCATGGCCGTGGACGCGGTCAACGACGCGGTCGCCATGGCCAGCCGCATCATCGAGGTGCTCGACGACCCCATCGTCATCGGCGACGCCGAGGTCGCCCCCGGCGTCAGCGTGGGGGTCACCGTCATCGACGCCGTGCCCGAGGACGACGACCCGGTCGCCAGCGTGCTGCGCGACGCCGACACCGCGATGTACCACGCCAAGGGCCGGGGCCGGGGGCGCTACGAACTGTTCGACGCGAGCCTGCGCGACAATGTGGAGGAACGCCTCGAGCTGGCCACCGCCCTGCGCCGGGCAGTCGGTGACGGTGAACTGGAACTCGTCTACCAGTCGCGCCGCACCTGCGGCGAGCGCCGGATCACCGGCGTCGAGGCGCTGCTGCGCTGGCGTCACCCGGAACTGGGCGTGCTCGCGCCCGACGTCTTCCTCCCGATCGCCGAGCGCACCGGCCGCATCGTCGAGCTCGGCGACTGGGTGCTCAGGCAGTCGCTCGCCGACCTCTCCGACCTGACCCGCCAGCACCCGGAGCTCACGCTCGCCGTCAATGTCTCGGCCCGGCAGCTGATCAGCGGCCGGCTCACCCGTACCGTCACGCGCGCCCTGTCCGAGAGCGGGGTCGAACCCGGCCGGCTCGTCCTGGAGATCACCGAGACCGCATTCTCCGAAGACCCGGTCGCCGCCCGCCAGGTGCTGGAAGAGCTCAAGGCGCTGGGCGTGGTGATCGCCCTCGACGATTTCGGTACCGGCTGGTCGTCCTTGCAGTACGTGAGCCGCCTTCCCGTCGACGTGCTCAAGGTCGACCGGTCTTTCGTCGCCGACCTGCCCGCCGAACTGCGGGCCGGTGCCGTGGTGGCCTCGGTGCTCGGTCTCGGCCACGGCCTGGGGCTGCTCGTGGTGGCCGAGGGCGTAGAAGACGCCGACACGCTGGGTGTTCTGCAGAGGATGGGCTGTGACGAGTACCAGGGCTTCATCGACGGTGAGCCGGGTGCCCTCACGGATGTGCTGAATTGAGTTCATATTTAAAGGGGCCGACGGCACCGAAACCGGCCGCAAGGTGTCCTGCGATGGTCACCGGCACACCACAGTTGGACCACAATGGGCGCATGCCGAGCGCACCCAGTGTTTCCTCCTCCATCACGGTCCGGCTGGAACTGCCGGCCCGGTCCACCGCGGTCAGCGAGCTCACCCACGCGATCGAGCACGCCGGCGCGATCGTCACGGCGCTCGACGTGACCGCGTCCGGCGTGGACCGGCTGCAGGTCGACGTCACCTGCGCCACGCGCGGCGGTGACCATGTGCCCGAGGTGATCGCTTCGCTGCGCTCGCTGTCCGGTGTCACCATCGGCAAGGTCTCCGACCGGACCTTCCTGATGCACCTGGGTGGCAAGCTGCGCATCGAGTCCAAGGTGCCGATCCGCAACCGTGACGACCTCTCCCTGATCTACACCCCCGGGGTGGCGCGGGTCTGCCAGGCGATCGCCGAGAACCCCGAGGACGCACGCCGTCTGACCATCAAGCGCAACACCGTCGCGGTGGTCACCGACGGTTCCGCGGTGCTCGGCCTGGGCAACCTCGGCCCGCTCGCCGCGATGCCCGTGATGGAGGGAAAGGCAGCACTGTTCAAGCGTTTCGCCGACATCGACGCGTTCCCGATCTGCCTGGACACGCAAGACGTCGACGAGATCGTCGAGACCGTCATCCGGATCGCCCCGGTGTTCGCCGGGATCAACCTCGAGGACATCAGCGCCCCGCGCTGCTTCCAGGTCGAGGAGCGTCTGCGTGAGGCCCTGGACATCCCGGTCTTCCACGACGACCAGCACGGCACCGCGATCGTCACCCTGGCCGCGCTGACGAACGCGCTCAAGGTGGTGCGCAAGGAGATCTCCCAGGTCCGGATCGTGATGTCGGGCGCGGGTGCGGCCGGCACCGCGATCCTCAAGCTGCTGCTCGCCGCGGGGGCGCAGGACGTGGTGGTCTGCGACATCGAGGGTGTCGTGCACCCGGCCCGCACCGGTCTGCCGGAGAGCCTGCACTGGACCGCGAAGAACACCAACCCGCGCGGGGTCACCGGTTCGCTGAAGGAAGCGCTCGCCGGTTCCGACGTCTTCGTCGGGGTCTCCGCCCCCGGCATCCTCACCGGCGACGACATCGCCACGATGGCCACCAACGCGGTGGTGTTCGCGATGGCGAACCCGGTGCCCGAGGTCGACCCGCTGGAGGCCTCGCAGCACGCCACCGTGGTCGCCACCGGCCGCAGCGACTTCGCCAACCAGATCAACAACGTCCTGGCATTCCCCGGGGTCTTCCGCGGCCTGCTCGACGCCCAGTCCAAGGTCATCACCACCGACCTGCTGCTGGCCGCGGCCCGCGCCCTGGCCGGGGTGGTCACCGACTCCGAGCGCAACGCCGCGTACATCGTGCCCAGCGTGTTCCACCCGGACGTCAGCGCCGTGGTCGCGGCCGCCGTCCACGAGGCGGCGGTGGCTGTTCAGGCGTGAGCACCGATTCCTTGCGGACGTCGTCGGCACCGGACCCGGTCAGGTCCGGGTTCGGTGCCGCGTCGCCCTGGCGACGGACCGTGCTCGTCCTGACGCTCGTCCTCCATCTGGTCGTGCTCTACGCCCCGAGAACCCCGGGCACCGGGGGCCTGCCGGTCGACAAGGTCGTGCACGGTGCGATCTTCGGCGGGCTGGTGTGGGCAGCCGCCCGGGCGAATCTGCGCCTGGGACCGGTGGCTCTCGTGCTGGCCGGGCACGCGGTGGTGAGTGAGCTGCTCCAGCACTTCGTCCTGCCGAACCGGTCGGGCGACCCGGCCGATGTGGTGGCCGATCTGGCGGGTGTGGTGATCGTCACAGCGATTCTGTGGCGCCGTGGCTGACTCTCCCCGTGGCTTGGGCTGTATCCACACGTCCCCGACCCTGATGATGTGCATATGCCCATCCAGACCCGTCGGCTGAGCGGCAGCCTCCTCGTCGCGAGCCCGACCCTGGAGGACGAGAACTTCCGCCGCACGGTGATCCTCATGCTCGACCACGGCGACGACGGGGCACTCGGACTCGTGGTGAACCGGCCCATGGACGTGGATGTCTCGTCCGTCCTCCCGTCCTGGCAGCCCTACACGACCGCTCCGGGGCGGCTCTTCCAGGGCGGCCCGGTGCAACTCGACTCGGCCCTCGGACTGGTCGCGATGCCGGGTCAGGGCACGGAGCCCGTCGGCGTGCGCCTGCTCATCGGCTCGATCGGGCTGGTCGACCTGGACGCCCCTCCGGAGGTGATCGTGCCCGGTCTGGCCGGGCTGCGGATCTTCGCCGGGTACGCCGGCTGGTCGGCCGGTCAGCTGGAGGCCGAGATCGCCGACGGAGCCTGGTTCGTCGTCGACTCCGAGCCCCGGGACGCGTTCACCGACCGGCCCGACCGGTTGTGGGGCGAGGTGTTGCGCCGCCAGCGCGGAGAGCTCGCCCTGGTGTCCACGTACCCGGACGACCCGACCATGAATTAGGCGAACTAGTCGTAGACTCAGTCGCCATGAGCACGCCTTACCCCGAACCCCAGCTGGACCCGATGTCCTCGCCGGACCGCTCGACCACCGGCCTGCTCGAGCGTGAGCACGTCGAGCAGGAGGTCGAGCCCGGCGACCACGAGCGGTTCGCGCACTATGTGCGCAAGGAGAAGGTGCTGGAGTCGGCCCTCTCCGGAGAGCCGGTCGTCGCGCTCTGCGGCAAGGTCTGGGTGCCGGGTCGCGACCCGAAGAAGTTCCCGGTCTGCCCCATGTGCAAAGACATCTACGAGGGCCTCAACTCCGGCGGCGGCGATGACAAGGACGGTAAGTAACCCCTGAAACAGCCGCCCCCTTCTGAGTCAGGGGCCACGCAACACCCCGAACCACCGGAAACACCCGAGCGGGCAATGGCGTCGGCCCGGCTTTCGCCGTACCTGACCACCCTCGCGGGCATCGTCACCTTGATCACTCTGATCGCCTTCGAGGCGGTCGCTGTGTCGACGGCGATGCCCGTGCTGACCCGCGACCTGAACGCGGTGCGGGAGATCGGTTTCGGCTTCTCCGTCTTCATCGCCGCCCAGCTCGTCGGGGTGGTGCTGAGCGGCAGCTGGTGCGACACCTCGGGTACCCGCCGGCCGGTGACCACCGGGCTCGTCCTGTTCGGCGGCGGCCAGCTGATCTGCGGCTTCGCGCCCACCTTCACGTTCCTCCTGGCCGGGAGAGCTCTGGCGGGTGGTGGCGCGGGCCTGCTCGTCGTGGCCATGTACGTGGTGATCGCCGACGTCTTCCCGACCCGGCTGCAGCCCCGCGTCTTCTCACTGACCGCCGGCGCCTGGGTGGTGCCCGGGATCGTCGGCCCCGCGCTGGCCGGCTGGCTGGCCGAGGAGGTCACCTGGCGGCTGGTCTTCCTGCTCGTCGTGCCGCTGGCCGTGCCCCCGGCCCTGGCCCTGCTGCCGAAGCTGCGGTCCGCCCCGTCCCACGAACCCGGCGACCCGTCGGCCCTGACCCCCTCGCAGGTGCGCCGGCGTGCGGTCTGCGGTGTGGCCGTCACAGCCGGGGTGCTCGGGCTGCAGTGGGGTCTGGCGCGTCTGGGGCACGGCGTTGTGGGCGGGACGGTCGTGGTGCTCGCCCTGCTGCTCGTGGTGGCGGGATTCCGTCCCCTGGTTCCGCGCGGCACCCTGCTGCTGCGGCGCGGCCTGCCCACCGTCATCGCCCTGCGCGGCCTGTTCGCCGGGATGTTCTTCGGTGCCGAGTCGTTCATCCCGCTCATGCTCATCAACCAGCACGGCTTCGAGGCCGGTCAGGCCGGGCTGGTACTCACCGGCGGCATCGTCGGCTGGACCGCGGGGTCCTACGTGCAGGCCCGGCCCTGGATGCCTCTTCCCCGGCACCTGCTCTTCGTGATCGGCGCCCTGATCATCGCGACCTCGCTGATCAGTCTCACCCTGCTGATCCGGCCCCCGGTCTCGGGCTGGCTGGTGCTGCCGCTGTGGGCCTTCTGCGCCACCGGCATGGGCCTGTCGATCGCCAGCACCGGCGTCCTGACCCTGAGCTACAGCGAGCCCGGGCAGGAGGGCCGCAACTCCTCGGCCCTGCAGCTGTCCGACGCGCTGGGGGCGGCGCTGGGCATCGGGGTCACCGGTGCCGCGTTCGCCGCCTGGCACGACCCGGTCGGGGGAGACGCCCGGCTGTTCACGATCATGTGGTTCTCCGCGGGTGTCTTCGGGGTGTTGGTGGCGCTGGCGGGTTTCCGGGCGCGACCGACGTGATCCACAGGGTTGTCCACAACCTTCTGTGGCCTGTGGATGGTTCTGGGGCTGTACAGGCGCAGCAAATACCAGGATCAAGGCGTCGAGTCGTACTGGATCGTCGATCCGGACGAACCCTGCGTGCTCACCCTGGAACTGCGTGACGGGGCCTATGCCGAGACCGGCCGGGCCACCGGTGACGAGGAACTGGTTCTGGCCGTTCCCTTCCCGATCGCGATCACGCCATCGGCCCTGGTCACGCGCTGATTCGTGATCCATCGCACCCCTTCGGCGGCGGTCGTCACCGGGTCGGCGTCGCGCCCCGGCGCCCATCAGCAGGTAGCCTCACTGGTCGATGACGCGACCAATCACTAGGGATCACGGGGCCGACGGCGGCACTCCGGATGCGGGAAATCTCCTGGGACACCGGCAGATCCGCGTGAACGACGAAAGGACGGCGGCGTGACCCCCGGCGGTTCCAACGCTCCCTCGCTGTTTGACTCGGTCTCCAGTCAGCCGGGTCCACCTCCTCCTCCGCCCCCACCGCCGAGCCCGGGGCACACCAACCCGGCGCACGCGAGCTCGTCGGCCGCCTCCCAGCTGCCCCCGGCCTTCCCGGCCCGGGCGCCCTGGGGCACGTCGTCCAAGCTGCGGGCCTGGCAGCAGGCGGCGCTGGAGAAGTACCTGACCACCAACCCGCGCGACTTCCTCGCGGTGGCCACCCCGGGCGCCGGTAAGACCACGTTCGCCCTGCGCATCGCCACCGAGCTGCTGCAGCGGCGCGTCGTGCAGCGGGTCACCGTGGTCTGCCCCACCGAGCACCTGAAGCGGCAGTGGGCCGACGCGGCGCAGCGTGTGGGTATCCACCTCGACCCGAACTACAGCAACGCCCAGGGGGCCCACGGCGCCTCGTTCGACGGGGTCGCGGTCACCTACGCCCAGGTCTCGATGAAGCCGCTGCTGCACCGGGCGCGCACCGAGGCCGGCAAGACCCTGGTCATCCTCGACGAGATCCACCACGCGGGTGACGCGCTGTCCTGGGGCGACGGTGTCAGCGAGGCGTTCGACCCGGCCACCCGCCGGCTGGCCCTGACCGGTACCCCGTTCCGGTCCGACACCAGCCCGATCCCCTTCGTCGAGTACGAGGAGGATCGGGAGGGCATCCGCCGCTCGCGCGCCGACCACGCCTACGGCTATGCCGAGGCCCTGCGCGACGGCGTCGTGCGCCCCGTCATGTTCCTGGCCTACTCCGGGGCCATGCGCTGGCGCACCAGCGCCGGGGACGAGGTGGCCGCCCGGCTGGGCGAGCCCCTGACCAAGGACATGATCGGTCAGGCCTGGCGCACCGCGCTCAACCCTCAGGGCTCCTGGATCCCTTCGGTGCTGCAGGCGGCCGACAAGCGACTGACCGAGGTGCGGCGCGGGGTGCCCGACGCCGGCGCGATGATCATCGCCACCGACCAGGAGACGGCCCGGGCCTACGCCGGCACGCTGAAGGAGATCACCGGCGAGTCGGCGACGATCATCCTCTCCGACGAGGAGGGTGCCTCGGAGAAGATCGAGGAGTTCTCGGCCGGTACCTCGCGCTGGATGGTCGCGGTCCGCATGGTCTCCGAAGGTGTCGACGTGCCGCGGCTCGCGGTCGGCGTCTACGCCACCTCCACCAGTACGCCGCTCTTCTTCGCCCAGGCGATCGGCCGCTTCGTGCGGGTACGCAAGCGGGGTGAGACGGCCTCCGTGTTCCTCCCCAGCGTGCCGGTGCTGCTCGACCTGGCCGCCCAGATGGAGGTGGAGCGCGACCACGCCCTCGACAAGCCGAAGAAGGACGGCGACGAGGACGAGAACCCGGAAGAGAGCCTGCTGCTCGAGGCCAACCGCGAGGAGAAGGCCTCCGGCGACCTGGAGAAGACACCGTTCGAGGCCCTGGAGTCGCAGGCCACCTTCGACCGGGTGCTCTACGACAAGCAGGAGTTCGGCACCCACGCCGAGGTCGGCAGCCAGGACGAGGAGGACTTCCTCGGCATCCCCGGCCTGCTGGAGCCCGACCAGGTCACCACGCTGCTGCGGCAGCGGCAGGCCGACCAGCTGGCGCGCAACAAGAACAAGCCGGCGGTCGCTCCGGAGCAACCGCAGGAGGTCACCGGTCACCGGCAGATCACGGCACTGCGCAAGGAACTGCACAGCCTCGTCGGCGCCTGGTCACGGCGGACCAGTCAGCCGCACGGCGTGGTCCACTCGAACGTGCGTGACGCCTGTGGCGGTCCCGAGGTGGCCAAGGCCAGCGCCGAACAGCTGCAGGAGCGCATCGCCACGCTGCGGCGCTGGTTCATCGGCCAGAAGTAGGGGTTCGGCCGACCACCTGGAACGTGGTCAGCGTCGGATCCTCGACGTAGGCGATCCGGCCACCGTCGTGGGCGACCTGGCGTAACGCGTCCACGATCTCCTGGGTGATCACCTCACCCGGGGCGAGGACCGGCACGCCGGGTGGGTAGGGAGCGATCAGCTCCGCACTCACCCGGCCGACCGCGTCCAGGGCGCCGACGGTCTCGTGCGGGGCGAAGAATGCCTCGCGCGGCGCAGTGCCCGTCACGGGCACCGTGCGCCAGGAGGGCGCGAACACCGCCTCGCGAGCGCTGGCGCGTTCCGCGTCCACCGCTGTGATGATCGCGCTGACCAGAGCATCGACCGCGGGTGCCTCGTCGGCCAGTGTCAGCATCGGCACCAGCGTGTCCCGGTCGGCCATCTCGATCGTGAAACCCGCTGCCCGCAGGCGGGCATCGACCTTCAGGCCGCAGGCCCCGGTGCCGGGCAACCGGATCACCAGTTTCGCCGGATCGGTGCCCTCCCCGGTCATCACCTCCAGACCCGGCACCTCGCGGAGCTTCTCGACGGCGTTCAGCCGCAGGTCGAACAACGCACCCAGGAGCCGGTCTCCGTGGTGCTGGAGCAGGGCCCGGGAGGCGTCGATGCTCGCCAGGATCGCCCCGGACGGGCTGGTCGTGTGCCCGGCCTCGAAACCCCTTTCCAGTCGAGAGGGATCGAGCAGACCCGGTGCGCGGGAGGCACAGGAGGTGCGCGCGAGCAGCAGCGCCGCCTGGTTCATCGCCGGCAGGGTCTTGTGCGCGCTGAGCACCAGGGCGTCGGCTCCGAGCGCGAGAGCGTGGGTCGGGTAGCCGGGATGGAACCCGAAGTGCGCGGCCCAGGCGCCGTCGACGATCAGCGGCACCCCGGCGGCGTGCGCGGTGGAGGCCAGACCGGCGATGTCACCCGTCGTGCCCACGTACGAAGGATCGCCCACCAGAACTGCTTTCGCCTCCGGATGGTGGGCCAGGGCCTGCGCGACGGCCTCTCTGGGAACCCCGAGCGGCAGGCCGTGCCGCTCGTCGAGCTCGGGGTGCACCCAGACCGGCCGCAGCCCGGCCAGGATCAGCCCGGTCAGCATCGAACGGTGCAGGGTGCGGGAGACGATCACGGTGTCGCCCGGGGCGCCGACGGCCAGGGCCACGGCCTGGTTCGCGTGGGTCGAGCCACCGACCGAGAACCGGCACCAGTCCACGCCCCACAACGCGGCCGCGCGCTGCTCGGCCTCGGCCAGCAGGCCACCGCTCAGCTGCACCGTGTCGAGTCCGGCGTAGAGCGGCAGATCGCCGTCCACCAGGGGACCGGTCAGCCGGCTGCTCTGCTTGTGCCCGGGAATGCTGAAGAACCGGGTGCTCCCCGACCTCACGCCGGCAGACATCCGCAGCCAGGCGGCGAAGAGCGGGGCGTCGTCGGCGAGGCCGAGCGGGTCGAGCGGGTCGAAGCTGGTCACGACGGTGGAGTGTGCCGCCCGGGGATCGGGTGTGTCACGCGGGCGGCGCACTGATGTCGTGTCAGAGGTGCCGGTTCTCGGTTTCCGGCGCGTGATGGATGAACGGAACCGTGGTGGCGATCTCGTGAAATCCCATGCGCTGCAGAATGGGCCGGCTCATGGTGGCGGCGTCGACCCGCAGGTACCGATAGCCCAGGTCGATGGCCAGCCGCGCACGGTGACTCACCAGCGCGCGGAACAGGCCACGGCCCCGCCATCCGGGCCGGGTGCTGCCACCCCAGATGCTGGCGAAATCCGTACCGTGGTGGAAATTCACGCGTCCGGTGGAGACCGCGAGGTCGCCATCCAGGGCAACCAGGCCGACCACACCCGGCGCCTCGTCGCCGGCGGTCGCCTCGATCTGGCGCAGCAGGGCGTCACCCCAGGCCCGATGGTCCCCACCGAAGACCTCGTCGTGCACGGCCACCATCCGGGCGATCCCGGCGGCGTCGGTGACCGGCTCGATCCGGATACCCTCCGGCGCCCCGACCAGCTCGAGCTCGTGCAGGTCGGCGACCATCAGGGTCTCCGGGTCCTCGTCCTTGAACCCTGCGGCCCGCAGCCGGTCCGGCAGGTCGGCCGGGGTGTCGTAGGAGTAGTACTTCCATTCCCAGTCCAGCCCCAGACCCGACATCCGCCCGATCTGGGCGGCGATCACCTCGTCGGCGTCGGCCTCGGTCAGCCGCGACCAGGTGACGGCCGCCCACTCGGGCTTCACCGTGACCAGCACCCGGGGTTCGCGGCCGGACTCGGGGTTGTCGGCGCCCTCGCCCTCACCGGTGCGGCGCTGTTGTTCGTCGAAAGCGGCAAGAACCGCAGCAGTGTTCATCGCCGCACACCTTCGGCCCCGCGGGGCCCCGTGTGCAACATGTTTTCCGGGGGCGGGGGTCTCTACGACAGGGCGGCCGCCGACGCCGCCGCGGGTACGTGGGGCAGCGGATGGTGCGAGAGGCCGGTGGAGTTCAGCTCGGCCACCACGGCGTCGTGAATGCCCTCCGTGTCACCGGCGGCGAACACCCCCACGCTCCACACGTCGTCCTCCCGGCTGAGCCGGTAGTCCACCACCTTGCCGTTGCGGTCCACGTAGAAGGTCTGACCGGTTTCCGGTGAGAACGCCACGATCGGTACCTTTACCGGTTCGCCGGTGCGCTTGTTCAGATACACGCCCACCACGCCCGTCACCGGGACCAGAGCAGTGGAAGAATGGGAGATGGCCATCCGGAGCCTCCGTCAGAGATCGCGAAACCCGCAGCACCGTGAGGGATCACGAGTGATGCCCGGTCATCGGCGCGGCCGGCGCCCGACTTGACGGTGATCGGTCCCGGTTCACCCCGCGCGCATCCCGCTGCGACCACCGGTGACCCGCAGCATGTCCAGTTTGGTCGCGTCCGGGGTACCGGCGGCGGTGGTGTAGGTGACGATCCGCAGGTTCGCCCCGGGCACCAGGAGGATGTCGCAGTCCAGGTGGATCGGGCCGACCTCCGGGTGATCGATGATCTTGTGGTCGGTGGTGTGCTCGGCCGGTACCGACTCCACCCACAGCCGGGCGAACTCCGGTGAGGCCTCGCGCAGCTCGCGCACCAGCCGGGTCAGACCCCCGTCGGCCGGGTACCGGGCCGCCGCGACCTGGAGGTCGGCGACGATGGCGGGGCCCAGCGAGTCGGCCCGCGTCGAGTGCAGCACCCGCGGCAGGCCGCCGGTGAACAGCATCCGGGCCAGATTGCGCCGGGCCGCGTCCAGCTCCGCCGGGTCACCCATCGTCGCTGCCCACAGGTCGTTCCACCAGGCCAGGGTCCAGTCCGCGGTGTACACCCCGATCGGCACGTCACCCAGGCGGCTCACCAGTCTCTGGACGCCAGGCGGCACGTGAGCGCTGATCGTCCCGTCCTGCGGCGGCAACAGCCCGGCGGCGACGTAGAGCTGGTCCCGTTCTTCCCGGGACACCTGCAGCGCCCGGGCCAGGGCCCTCACGACCTGGGCGGAGGGGTTCGTCGCACGCCCCTGTTCCAGCCGCAGCACGTAGTCCACGGAGAGCCCCGCGAGCTGGGCCAGTTCCTCCCGGCGCAGACCGGGCGCCCGGCGTGACGTGGTCGCCGGGAACCCCGCGTCGGCCGGGGCGAGCCGGTCGCGCCACAGGTGCAGCAGTTCGCCGAAACGCATGCCTCCATCATGACCGCGGGACGCCCGAACAGCCTGGGTACCGCCGGTACCTACGATCACCCGACGGGGGAGGCCACCCACGCCCGGCGCTCGCTGCGTACGCCCAGGTCGGTGCGGGCCTCCAGGTGGTGAGGGCCGTCGTCGCCGAGCAGGGCGTCCAGCGTGGCCCGGTCGTCGGCGGACAGCTGGTCACCGATCCCCTGCCGCAGGCGGGACAGGGTCACCCGGGCGTAGCGCTGGGCCGCCCCGGAAAGAGGCGCCGTCTGCGAGATCCCGAAGGTGCGCTCCTCCCGCACGGTGAACCCGCCGGCGGTGAGGGTGGAGGTCCAGTCGGAGTTCACGGTGGGGTGGTGCTCCTGGCGCTGCCGGTCGGCGATCGCGTTCAGACGGTCTTCCAGGCCCGCTGTGCCCAGGCCGATGTCGTCGGGCAGGAAGCGCGGGAAGGTCTCGAACTCGATCATCGCGAACAGGCCGCCCGGGACCAGGGCGGTGCGGAGGTCGGCGAGAACCCGGGCCGGGTCGGCCAGATGGTGCATCGACGCGGATGCCCAGACCAGATCGGCCGGTGGCGTCCCGAGGGCCGACGAGTCCAGGTCCACCTCACGGGTGGTCACCCGGTCGCCCAGCCCGAGGTGCTCCGCGCGGGCGGTGAGGTGCCCCAGCAGGCCGGTCGACGCGTCCACCGCCGTCACCCGGGCGTCACCGAAACGGCGCAGCAGGGCGAACGTTCCGGTACCGGTTCCGGATCCCAGGTCGATGATCGTACGGACGGGGTGCTCTCCCAGGTGCCCGGCGATCCACCCGGTCACGGAGTCGAGGTGGTCGCGCAGGACCTCCCCGTCCAGATCGAGCATCTCGACCATGTGGTCGTCGGTGAAGGGCTGACGGCCGTGACTGTCGCCGTGACCGTGACCGTGCCCGTGACCGTGCTGATGTTCTGCCATGTCCCGACCCTACGAGCATCTTGCGCCTGAGGCATACCATCTTGCGTATGAAGCAAGAAGATGGCGTCGATCGGCTCGTCCGGGCCCGGATCCGCGGGTTACGGCTGGCCCAGGGCTGGTCGCTCGACGACCTGGCCTCGCGGTGCTACCTCAGTCCCTCGACCCTGAGCCGCATCGAGACCGGTCACCGCCGCATCGGCCTCGACCAGCTGACGGCCATCTCCCGGGCTCTGGGGGCCACGCTGGACGAGCTGGTGGAGTCGGCGGGGGACGAGGACGTGGTGATCCGCCCGCGCCACGACGAGGAGCGGGGGCGGACGTTCTGGACGCTGAACCGGCAGGACGGACCGAACGGGATGACGGTGGTGCGCGTGCGCCTGACCCAGCCGGCGCCCCGGGGCGACGACGCGCTGAAGGTGCATCCGGGCAGCGACTGGTTCACCGTGCTGTCCGGCACCGTCGAGCTGCTGCTGGGGGAGCGGAGGATCGTGGTCGAGACGGGTGAGGCGGCCTCGTTCTCGACGATGGTGCCGCACTCGTTCGGCGCTCCGGACGGACCGGCCGAGATCCTCGCGATCCTGGATCACGGCGGGCGGCGCATCCACCTCGACGTGGAGGAGGCCCAGTAGCCCAGGTTGCTCAGTGCACGGGCGACAGGTTCGGGGCGGTGAGGTCGATGACCTGGATGGTGTCCAGCTCGCGCAGGGTGCGTTCGACGCCCCGGCGGACGAGAATCGGGACGAACGTGGTGATGCGGGCCTCGGCGTAGCGCGCGCACTCACGCCGGACCCAGCGCTGGATCGTTGTCGTGGCGAACAGCGGGTACTTCACCGACAACTCGGCCACGAGGGCCTCGACCTCCGGCTCAGGCATGAGCTCGATCACTTTCTCGATGACATGACGACACGGCTCCGTCGCCGGGCATTAACCCAGTTCTAACACGTCATCTACTGCTCGGTCGAAGGTCCTGTGCAGGTTCCGACTTCGTCACATCCGCTTGCGCCGGGCGGACTCGGGGTGTCGCGCCCGGGTCAGCCGATCCGGCGCACCGCCGCGGCGACGGCCGGATGGGTGAGCAGGCCCTCGTGGGTCGTGTCGACACGCTCGGTGGTCATCCGCCCCAGCTCGGCCAGCCCTTCCGAAACGGCCTGGTCGGAAAGGAACTCCGGGCTGGACGGGCGGGCGCCGGAGGCGGCCGTGATCAGGTGCACGGGCATGTCGAGATCGTTCAGCAGCCCCAGCCGGGTGGGCCGGCTCAGGCAGTCGACGGCGTCGTCGCCCGCCCGGAACGACAGCTTCCAGAACTGGGTCAGCGCGATCCCGGTGAACAGGGCGCGCACCACCAGCGGATGCGTGAGGGCAGACGGCGCCGGCCGGGGGCCACCGTCGAGCAGCACCACCCCGCGGACCCGAAACCCTGCGTCCACCATCCGCCGTACCGCGATCGGCGCGAGAAAGGCACCCATCGAGTGCCCCACGACCACGGTCTCGCCCGCGGCCGCCCACAGCGAGCGGTCGGCCAGCTCGAGCACCACGTCGGCCAGCCCGTCCAGCCCGTCGAGGGCCGCAACGTCGCGCGAGGGGCCCCGGCCCGGCAGATGGGGCGCCACCAGGTGCCGCCCGGCGAGTCGTCTCTCCAGATCGCCCCAGACCGCTGCCGTACTGCTCATGCCGTGCAGCGCCAGAACGGTAGGACCCGCACCCGGGCGGTTATGCACCTTCATGGCGAAAACGTAGCGTTACGTGATCATGAACGCAGTGTGGAGGGCCCGGATGGACGATCCCGAAATGGTCTCGGTCAGGCGGCGTCGGGCTCGATCAGCCCTTCGGCCTCCAGCTCTTCCACCAGGGCCCGCACCGACGGCACGACCACGGTCGGCAGGAACGCCCGCGCCGTGGCGGCGTCGGCCTCACTCATCCGGCGTACGGCCGAGGCCAGCGGCTCCAGTTCCTTCTCGGCCAGGATCGCGGCCATCTCCGGCACCTCGGCGCCGTTCAGCGCGGCGCGGGTGGCGCAGAGGGCGTTCAGCAGGCCGTAACCGTCGGCGTCGGTGACCAGGCCGGAGACACCCGCGGTGATCGCGTAGGGCAGGTCCCGGTCGATCAGTGCCCGCAGGGAGGTGGCGGAGTCCTGCGCGGAGCCCAGGAGCTGCAGCGCGACGCTCTCGGCGCCGTCCTCACGCAGCACGTCGAATGCCGCCTCCCAGCCCGGTTCGGCCGGGACGCTGAACCAGGCCGGCACGGTGAAGTCGAGCGAGTCCAGCATGATCCGCGCCCGCTCGGCCGCCGACCCGGCTCCGGGACCGGCGAAGGGCAGCTCCACGGCGATCAGCTCGACCCGGTGGTTGTCCAGGAACTGGAACCGGGCCCGGCGCAGGTTTTCCAGCAGCGCCAGGTCGTCCCCGTCGGGGGCCGGCCCGGAACCCAGCACGATCGGCAGCCCGGCGTCGGACGTGTGCAGTGCGTAGATCACCTGCTCGGCGGCCTCGACGGGCACCCGCAGCGCCCCGATCAGGTCGCCGTACCAGGCCCGCCGGTGGTCGCGGTGCGCCGCCAGCGCTTGCTCGGCGTCACCGGACACCACGTCCCCGAGGAGTCCGTCGAGCAGCGGTTCCACCACCGGGCCGGAACCCGGGTGATCGCTGCCGGGCAGACCCACAAGACCTTCGCTCATGCGTCCAATTTAGGGGACGCGGGTGACCCCACCAGCTCCGCCCCGGCCGAGCTCAGCTGCTCCAGCGCCGACCGGGTGGTCTCCGGGGCCACCCCGGCGGTCAGCCCGAGCAGGACCCGGGTGGTGAAGCCGGCCGCGACGGCGTCGAGCGCAGTCGCCCGCACACAGTGGTCGGTGGCGATCCCGACCACGTCCACCGCCGTGACCCCGCGCTCCCGGAGCCAGTCGGTCAGCTTTTCCCCGTCCGAAGCGTCTGAAGCTTCCGAAGCGTTCGAGACCCCCTCGAACCCGGAGTAGGCCGCCGCGTACTGCCCCTTGTGGAACCAGGCCTGCACCGGCGTGGTGTCCAGCGCCGGGTGCGAGTCCGCTCCCGGGGTGCCGACCTCGCAGTGCCGGGGCCAGGAGTCCACGTAGTCGGGGGACTCGCTGAAGTGCGTTCCCGGGTCGATGTGCCAGTCGCGGGTGCCGACCACGGCTGCGTAATCGGTCTGCGATTGCAGGAGCGCCGTGATCCCCTCCGCCACGGCGGTTCCCCCGGCGACGGCGAGCGAGCCGCCCTCACAGAAGTCGTTCTGCACGTCCACGATGATCAGAGCTGTACTCATCCCTGAAACTCCTTCAGAACATCACGGTCGGGATCGCGGCCTCGCCGCGCGACAACTTGCGGGCCGTCACCGGCAGTTCGGCGCGGGAGAGCTCGTGCCGGGCCCGGGCGTCGGCCACCGTGGAGGTGTCGACGACCTCCCCGCCCGACACGAGAGTGCGCTGCAGCGAACGGTACTCGTCGGGGCGGGAACCGGTCGGCCGCCCGCCGAGGCCGAGCAGCTCCTGGTCGGCCACACCCTGGGCGTCGCGGCGCCGCAGTGCCCACTTGCGCCCGCCCACGCTCGCCTTGGCCACGCTCTTCTTCGCGACCGGGACCATCCTGCCGTCGGCGCCCTCGCGGGCCACCAGCTTGTAGACCATCCCGGCGGTCGGGGCACCCGAGCCGGTGACGAGCTGCGTTCCCACACCGTAGGAATCGACCGGTGCCGCGGCCAGGCCGGCGATCGCGAACTCGTCCAGGTCGCTCGTCACCACGATCTTCGTCCCGGTCGCGTTCAGCTTGTCCAGCTGGATCCGCACGGCCTGGGCCTGCTCCAGTAGATCACCCGAATCCAGGCGCACCGCACCCAGTTCCGGGCCGGCGGCCTCGATCGCGTGCTCCACACCCGCGGTCACGTCATAGGTGTCCACCAGCAGGGTGGTGCCCACCCCCAGCGAGGCGACCTGTGCCCGGAACGCCTCGATCTCGCTGTCGTGCAGCAGGGTGAAGGCGTGCGCCGCGGTCCCGATGGTCGGGATGCCGTACCGCGCCCCGGCCGCCAGCACGCTACTGCCGGCGAACCCGGCGATGTACGCGGCCCGGGCCGCGGCCACGCCGGCCTCCTCGTGGGTGCGCCGCAGCCCCATCTCCAGGCACGGACGCCCGTTCGCGGCGGTGGTCATCCGGCTGGCCGCGGCGGCGATCGCGCTGTCGTGGTTGAGCACCGACAGCACGAACGTCTCCAGCAGGACCGCCTCGGCGAAGGTGCCTTCCACCGTCATCACCGGTGAGCCGGGCAGGTAGCACTCGCCCTCGCCGTATCCGGTGATGTCACCGGTGAACCGGTAGTCCGCGAGCCAGCGCCGGGTCGGCGCGTCGACCACGCCACGGCGCTCCAGGTCGGCCAGTTCCTCGTCGCCGAAGCGGAACTGCGACAGCTGCTCGAGCAGGCGCCCGGTGCCGGCCACCACGCCGTACCGCCGGCCCTCCGGCAGTCGCCGGGCGAAGACCTCGAACACGCAGCGCCGTTGGGCAGCGCCGCTGGCGAGGGCGGCCTGCACCATCGTCAGTTCGTACTGGTCGGTCAGCAGGCTGGGCCGAAAACTGGGGACGCTCATCGCTACGCTCATTTCGTCAATCTGACGCTATCGATGGGACGACGCTATCCCCAGGTCCTCTTATCGTCAAGACGACGAAAGCCTCAGAGTCTCTTGGAGACCGCTACGACCAGGTGTTCCTGCCAGGCCGTCAGCACCTCGTAGATCGAGGCCGTGGCCATCCAGGACTCCGCCTCCTCGCCGGCCCACAGGCGCTGGTGCAGGGCCTCGGCGTCCTCGTCGGTCTTCAGCTCCAGCCGTTCGCCGAGCACCAGCCGCACGTCGGTGAGGGCCTTCATCAGCGACAGGGCCTCCTCGCTGCTGAGGACGACCGGTGCCGGCCGGTTCAGGGCGCTCGCGGCCGTGCGGGCGCCGGAGCGCTTGCGTGAGCGCAGCCCGTACTCGGTCAGCCGGCGGTACTCGGACGAGACCTCCGGGTCGTCGCGGTTGCCGTCGGGCAGCAGCCGCGCGAGCGCCGGGTCCTCGGGGGTGACGGGAGGGGTCTCGTCGGCGGAGCCCCGCATCCCGACCAGGGCCTCCAGCGGGTCCACCTCGCCCGCGGGACGTCCGTCGTCGAGCAGTTCGTCCAGCTGGCCCAGCAGGTGCACGAGGATCTCGCGCTCCTGGTCGTCCAGGTTCACCTGGACCCCGGCGCGGGAGTGCTTGAAGGGAGCCTTGCGGTGCGCCATCAGTCGTCCTTGCGGAAGGTTGCCCACAGGCCGAACTCATGCATGGCCTCGGTATCCCGTTCCATCTCCTCGCGGCTGCCGTTGGAGACCACCGCGCGCCCCTTCACGTGCACGTCGTGCATCAGCTTCTCCGCCTTGCTCTTGGAGTAGCCGAAGTACGACTGGAACACGTAGGTCACGTAGGACATGGTGTTGACGGGGTCGTTCCAGACGAGCGTTATCCAGGGAACATCGGTGTCCGGTTGTTCGACCGTGTCCGGTTTCTCGAGTTCCACAGGGGCGATCGACACACGACAACTCTAACGAAGAGGCGGGGGTCACTCGCAGTTCGGATGGGATTGCCTGCTCCCCGGCCGTACGCTCGATTCCCATGACCGGTGTCGACGGAGCGCTGCGAAGGACAGGAGGGCCACGGTGAGGCTCACGATCGTCGGGTGCTCGGGCTCGTTCCCGGGGCCTGACTCACCTGCCTCCAGCTATCTCCTCGAGGCCGAGGAGGACGGACGCACGTGGCGTGTCGTCGTGGATCTCGGCAGTGGGGCCCTCGGCTCCCTGCAGCGGTTCGCCGACCCCTCCACGCTGGACGCGGTGCTCATCTCGCACCTGCATCCTGACCATTTCATCGACCTGTGCGGCCTGTACGTCTCTCGCCGCTACCACCCGCGGGGCGCGGCTGCGGCCCCGCTGCCGGTCTACGGGCCGGCCGGTACCGACCGGCGGGTGCTCGCCGCCTACGGGCCCGACGCCGAGGCCGACCTGCCCTCGGTCTACGACGTGCGGGAGTTCACCGACGGCGGGGTGGTCCGGATCGGGCCGTTCACCGTCACCACGCGCACCGTCAACCATCCGGTCCCGGCCTTCGGCATGCGGATCGAGCACGACGGTGCCGTCGTCGCCTACTCCGGCGATACCGATTCCTGCGCGAATCTGATCGAGCTGGCGCGGGGCGCGGACCTGTTCCTCTCCGAGGCGTCCTTCATCGAGGGCCGCGACGAGGCCCGGGGCGTGCACCTGACCGGCCGGCGCGCCGGGGAGGCCGCCACCGAGGCGGGAGCGCGGCGTGTCGTGCTCACCCACATCCCGGTCTGGACCGACGCGGACACCGTGGTGCGCGAGGCCCGTAGCGCGTACGTGGGTCCGGTCGAGGCGGCCCGGGTGGGCGGGTCGTACCTTCTCGAGCGGGTCGCGGTCCGGCAGGGGTCGGGCGTCCAATAGGGGACGAGGCACAGCCCGTAGGCTCGTGGACATGTCAACCACCACGACCGACGTCCGCGTGGACGGCCGCGCGAGCGACCAGCTGCGCGACATCAAGATCACCCGTAACTGGCTCGATCACGCCGAGGGCAGCGTCCTGGTGGAGTTCGGGCGCACCCGGGTGCTGTGCGCCGCGTCGTTCACCGAGGGGGTGCCGCGCTGGCGCAAGGGCAGCGGCCAGGGCTGGGTGACGGCCGAGTACGCGATGCTGCCGCGGGCGACGAACACCCGCAGCGACCGCGAGTCGATCAAGGGCAAGGTCGGTGGCCGTACGCACGAGATCTCCCGGCTGATCGGCCGTAGCCTGCGCGCGATCATCGACACCTCCGCGCTCGGTGAGAACACCCTGGTGCTGGACTGCGACGTGCTGCAGGCCGACGGCGGTACCCGGACCGCGGCCATCACGGGCGCCTACGTGGCCCTGGCCGACGCCGTCGAGTTCGCCCGCTCGAAGAAATTGCTGCGCAGCGCCACCGCCCGGCCGCTGAAGGACACGGTCGCCGCGGTCAGCGTCGGCATCGTCGGTGGCCGCCCGGTGCTCGACCTGTGTTACGACGAGGACGTCAACGCGGGCACCGACATGAATATCGTCTGCAGCGGTGACGGGCGGTTCATCGAGGTGCAGGGCACGGCCGAGGGATCTCCCTTCGACCGCGCCGAGCTGAACACCCTGCTCGACCTGGGCGCGGCCGGGTGCGCCGAGCTGGCGCTGATCCAGAAGGCGGCGCTGGAGGCCTCGAAGTGACCCGCCTGGTGCTGGCCACGCACAACGCCGGCAAGGTGACCGAACTGCGGCAGATCCTCGTCGACGCGGGGGTCGAGGCCGAGTTGCTGGGCATGGACTCCTTCCCGGAGGTCGCCGACGTGGTCGAGACCGGTGTCACCTTCGCGGCCAACGCGCTGCTCAAGGCGCACGCGGTGGCGCAGGCGACCCAGCTGCCGGCGATCGCCGACGACTCCGGTCTGGCCGTGGACGTGCTCGGCGGTGCGCCCGGCGTGTTCAGCGCCCGCTGGTCCGGCCGGCACGGCGACGACCTGGCCAACCTGCAGCTGCTGCTCGCCCAGCTCGGCGACGTGCCGGACGAGCACCGCCGCGCCCACTTCGCCTGTGCGGCGGCCCTGGCCCTGCCCGACGGCACGGAGCAGGTCTGGCACGGCACGATGCCGGGTCACCTGATCCGGGAACCGCGGGGCGCGGGCGGTTTCGGTTACGACCCGATCTTCGTGCCGGACGAGCCGGAGGGCAACACCCTCAGCAGCGCGCAGATCACCCCCGAGCAGAAGAACGCCATCAGTCACCGGGGCCACGCGTTCCGGTCGCTGGCGGCCGATCTGTCGAAGTTACTCAACACGTAGGCAGTATCAGCACCTGGCACCAGGCCGCGGCGGTCTCCGGGCCGCCGTAGCTGTGTCCGTGACCGAACGGCACGCTCTGCGACGAGATCACGTCGGCGTTCGAGCGCCAGAACGTCACCGGGGAAAGCCGTAGTCGCCAGCCCGGAACCGGGTCGTCGGCATGGTTGAGCGTCATCAGGCCGGGTCCAACGGCCTGATGACCTCCCGGAACTCCGACCAGCAGCGCGGCGTCCACCTGATGCAGCCAGGGCAGGGCGCCCCAGGCCCCCAGGCTCTCGCCGTAGACCAGCAGATCGGGGCGCTGCCGGGCCGGCAGCCGGTCGATCCGGGACCGCATCTGCCCGATCAGCTCCGCCGCCGTCTCGCGCACCCCCTCACCTCCCCGCAGGAACGCCAGCCAGCTCGGTGAGGACGCGTACTGCACGGCCACCGTGGTCAGGTCGCCGTCGTACAGCTCTTCCAGGCTCGCGGTCATCCGTTGGTTCACCCAGCCCGACCCGGTGGGGACGACGATGAGGATCGCCTTCGGGGTGATGGTTCCCGTTCGGTCGACTGTTTGACCGACTGCTTGACGGACGCGGTCGGCCACCGTCCCGGCCGAACCGCGCATCACATAAATACGCCGGGGAGAGGTGGCCGGACGGTGTGTGACCGCGGTGATGTCGGCGGAATTTCGCGCCCCGGAAAGGAACTCGGCTCCTTCCCGACCGTCCGAGGAGGATCGCGCGGCGACCAGGGCCCCGGCGAGCACGGGCAGGCAGAGCACCACGGCCAGTCGTCGTCCGGACAGCTTCCGCAGCGACCGGACGGTCAGGAGGACGACCGCGGCGCCCAGGACCGAGCCGAGCACCGCGAGAACGGCATGAGGGGTGGAACCACCGGCGATCCCGAGGGATGCGTTCAGCGTGTCCAGCCGGGAACCGGTGCGTAGTGTGGCGACGACGAGCAGGCCCAGGGCGAGAACGCGTCCGGATCGAGGGTGGGCGCCCAGCCGCGGCAGTCGTTCCAGCAGGGCTCCGGCGGCATACCCGAGCACCAGGGCGACCATGCCGATGAGGATGTCCACGGCCAGTGGGTGGGGCAGCAGGCGCGGCGGCAGGACCAGGACGAGCAGGGCGGCAGCGGTGACGGTCCTCATCGGGTGGCCGGCTGTCCGTGGTGCTCGCGAACGGGTACGAGGAGGCGGCCGGGTATCGCGCGCCGCGACAGCAGCCCGGCCATGACAGCCAGCCCGGCGAGGACCGGCCCGAACAGCTGCCACGGCGTCTCGTGCCGAGGGACCCCGTAACCCTGTCGCCAGGAATTGAACTGGACCGCACCGCTGTAGAGCCGGGCCATCAGCCGGCAGCCGGGGTCGTGGCAGCCGGCCATCGTCTGCCGGGCGAACTGCGCGTCGACCGCCTTGCGGGCCCAGGGCCCCAGCGCCGCACCCCGGTCGTCGGCGTACCGCAGCAGGTCGTAGCCCTGGTCGTGCACCACACAGGCGTCGGTGAACCCGTACGGGGAACCACCGATGGGAGAGGAACACCCACCCGGGTGGGGCGCGAACCCCACGGGGAGCACCTCGTCCGGCGTGCCCAGGGTTCGCACCGCCGCAGTGGCGCCCGACTGCCCGGGCCCCTCGACGTCCACTGTTCGACCCCAGCCACCGATGCCGAAAACCACCAGCGCACCGGCCAGAACAGCGAGAATTCGCTGAGTCACGGCTCCTCCGGGCCACGCGGCCGGACCGTCCGGCAGCGGGGCAGAGGGCGAAGATAGGAATCCGGGGTGGGCAGGATCGTCGTGCTGGGGAGCCAGATCGGGCCCCCTACCGCGGTGGGATGCACCCCTGCGACGGGTCACTCCACAGAGGGACGACGGGGTGGGCGGGGGAACCTAGGGTCGGGTCATGCAGTGGAGACGCCTCTGGCCTGAACCCGTCGTGCTGGTGGCCACCTTCGCCATGTTCTGGATCGCCTTCGGCTCCGCCGGGGCCACTTACGACCTGCACGCCACGGGCCGCGGCCCGATGTTCTTCGTCGCGCTGATCGTGGCCGCGCCCCTGGCCTTCGTCGTGGCCCGACCGCTACCCGCCCTGATGTTCAGTGTGGCAACGGCTTTCGTCCTGGCGTTCACGCTGCCGGTGCTGAACGACGCACCCTGGCAGTGGCTCATCGTGCAGGGCCTGATCATCTTCGTGCTGCTGTTCTCCACGGCCGCCCAGCACTCCGTCCGGGACGCCCTCGGGACCTGGGTCCTGACCTCGTCGCTCTTCTACTGGGGGGTGCAGCCGAACGCCCGCAGCGGCTGGGTGGTCGGGCTCGGCGCCATCGCCCTGTTCGGGATACTGACCGGCCGCCTTCTGCGGGCCCGCCGGGATCTGCAGGCCCAGACCCAGGTGAGCGAGGAGGAACGGGCCCGCCGCCGGGTGCTGGAGGAGCGCGCCCAGCTGGCCCGCGACCTGCACGACATCGTCGCCCACCACATGTCCCTGGTCGTGGTGCAGGCCGAGACCGCGCAGTACCGGGTGCCCGACCTGGGCGACGCCGCCCGCGAGGAGTTGCTGTCCGTCGCCGAGACCGCTCGCAAGGCGCTGGTCGAGACCCGGTCACTCCTGAACGTGCTGCGGCGGGAGGACTCCTCGGCCCCGGAGGCTCCGCAGCCGGGCCTGCACCTGCTGCCCGAGCTGGTGGAGAGCACCCGCCGGGCCGGGGTCCAGCTCGACGCCGATATCACCGGTGACTTCGCAGGGCTCCGGGAAGGACAGTCCCTGGCCGCCTTTCGCATCGCTCAGGAGGCCCTGGCCAATGCCACCCGGCATGCCGGGGGAGCCCCCGTGCGTCTGGAGGCCCGGGCCGGCGAACACGACGTCACCCTGACCGTGACCAGCGGAGAGCCTGGCCCCGTCGGCGATCCCCCGGAGACCGGGCACGGCATCGTCGGCATGCGTGAACGGGCCGCGGCCGCCGGGGGCAGAATTGAGGTCGGACCGACGCCGAACGGATTCGTCGTGCGGTTGCATCTACCCAGCGACCAGAGCGACCAGGAAGAGACACCGGACCAGTGACACGGATCGTGGTCGTGGACGATCAGGCCATGGTGCGCGAGGGATTCTCCGCGCTGCTGGCGGCGCAACCCGACCTGGACGTCGTCGGCGCCGCCGCCGACGGACTCGAAGCCGTCCACGTGACCAGGGTGATGCTGCCCGACGTCGTCCTGATGGACGTCCGTATGCCCCACCTCGACGGCATCGAGGCGACCCGCCGCATCATGGCGCTGCCCGGTGACCGGCACCCGAAGGTCCTCATCCTCACCACGTTCGACCTGGACGACTACGTGTTCGAGGCGTTACGCGCGGGAGCCAGCGGATTCCTGCTCAAGGATGCCCGCAGCGACGAACTGGTCCAGGCCGTCCGCGTGGTCGCCGCGGGCGAGGGCCTGCTCGCGCCCACCGTGACCCGGCGACTGATCGAGGAGTTCGCCCGCCGACCCGGTGACCCGCGTCCGTCCGTGCGACTCAACGCCCTGACGCCCCGCGAGACCGAGGTGCTCACCCTGATCGCCGGCGGCCTGTCCAACGCCGAGATCGCGGCCCACCTGGTGCTGGGGGAGCAGACGGTGAAGACGCACGTCGGGCGCATCCTCAGCAAGCTCGGTCTGCGCGACCGGGCCCAGGCGGTGGTGACGGCCTACGAGAGTGGGCTGGTCCGGCCCGGCGGCTGACTGTTTCGTGGCATTGCACAGCTGGATCGGGCAAGCTCACCTCTTGAGATGAACAGCAACAGACGACTACTCGCAGCCGGCGCCGGTCTGGCCTCCGGTGTGTTCGCGCTCGGCCTGGCCCAGGTGATCGCCGGCCTGGTCTCGCCCTCCTCCGCCCCGATCGTGGCCCTCGGCGACGTCGTGGTGGCCAACGTGCCGCCCTGGCTGAAGAACTTCGCGGTCAGCACGTTCGGCACCCACGACAAGGTGGCCCTGCTGACGGTGGCCTACCTGGTCGCGGGCCTTCTCAGCGCCCTGGCCGGCCTCCTCGCCCTCCGCGGCCGGGCCGGCACCTGGCTCGTGCTCGCCCTCGGCGCCGTCGCGGCGCTCGCAGCCGCCACCCGGCCGGAGTCCACGGCGCTCGCAGCCCTGCCCAGCCTGATCGGGGCGGCGGCGGGCATGTTCGTGCTGCAGCGCCTCGTCGGCGTGATCCGGGAGTGGGGCCGGGCCGAGCCCGGCACCGCGGCCTCGTTGATCGCCGGGCGCCGCACCGTGATCGGTCTGGGTTCGGTGCTCGCCGTGGGCATCGCGACCGGCACCCTCGGCAACTGGCTGGGTGCCCGGCTGCGGGGTGCGACGGCCTCCCGCGACGCGCTCGAGCTGCCCGTGCCCGCCGATCCGGCACCGGCTCTCCGCAGCGGCGTCGAGGTCGGGGTCAAGGGGATGGAACCGTTCCTCACCCCGAACGACGACTTCTACCGCATCGACACGGCTCTGAGCGTGCCGTTGCTGAAGGCCGAGGACTGGTCACTGCGCATCCACGGCCTGGTCGAGCAGGAGGTCACGCTGACCTGGGCCGAACTGATCGCCGGGGATCTGGTCGAGCGGGATCTCACCCTGATGTGTGTGTCCAACGAGGTCGGTGGCGACCTGACCGGCACCGCCCGCTGGATCGGCCTGCCGATCCAGCCTCTGCTCGAGCGGGCCGGTGTGAGCAAGGACGCCGACATGGTGCTCTCCACGAGCTCCGACGGCTGGACCGCGTCGACCCCGGTCGAGACCCTGACCGACGGCCGGGACGCGATCCTGGCCATCGGCATGAACGGCGAGCCGCTGCCGCTGGAACACGGTTTCCCGGTCCGCATGATCGTGCCCGGGCTGTACGGCTACGTCTCCGCGACCAAGTGGGTGGTCGACCTCGAGGTCACCCGCTTCGACCGGGCCGAGGGCTACTGGACGCCGCGGGGCTGGTCGGAGCGGGGCCCGGTGAAGACCGGGTCCCGCATCGACGTACCCGTCAACGGCGAGAAGGTGGACGCCGGAACGGTCACCCTGGCCGGGATCGCCTGGGCCGAGCACCGCGGGATCACCGGCGTCGAGGTCCGGGTGGACGGTGGGGTCTGGCAGAAGGCCACCCTCGGGGCCGAGGACAGCGTCGACACCTGGCGCCAGTGGTACTTCGCCTGGGACGACGCCCCGAAGGGGTCACACCAGGTCCAGGTCCGGGCCACGGACGGCGACGGCACCGTTCAGACGGGCGATGAGGCCCCGCCCGCGCCGGACGGGGCCACCGGCTGGCACACCGTCAGCGTGACCGTCCGGTGACCCCTCTTCTTCACCTCAGAAACCGCACTCCGAGGTACCGTCGACCGGGTTGGTAGCGCCCCACGTCGACCAGCTCGGGGCCGGACGGTCGTCGTTCACCGGCGTCCAGGCTCCGTCGATCTGTTCGTACTGCAGCTTCTCCCCCTCGGTGACCAGGGTGCGCACGGCGTGCAGCAGACGCTCCACGTCGTCGCTCCGGGAACCCAGGCCCAGGCTGGCGCGCAACGCACCACCGGTGACACCGAGACGGTTCAGCAGCGGGTGGGCGCAGAACTTGCCGTCCCGCACCCCGACGCCGTGCTCGGCCGACAGGTAGACGGCCACCCGCGCGGCCTCGTGACCCTCGACGGTGAAGCCGACCACACCGACCCGGTCGGTGCTGTCCGACCAGGCGCGGAGCACCCGCACACCCGGGATCGCCTGCAGACCGTCGAGAAGCCGCGCGGACAGAGCCGCCTCGTGCTCCTCGACCGCGCCCTCGGGCAGATCGGCGATCGCCCGGCAGGCCGCGGCCAGGGCAGCGGCGCCGAGCACGTTCGGGGTACCACCCTCGTGCCGGGCGACCCCCGTGGTCCACACGGCCTGGCCCTGCGCGTCGACCGAGCGCACGGCCCCTCCGCCGGCCAGGTGCGGCTGCGCGGCGTCGAGCCAGTCGGAACGGCCGATGAGCACGCCGGAACCGAACGGCGCGTAGATCTTGTGACCGGAGAAGGCGATGTAGTCCACGTCCAGCGCGGCGATGTCGACCCGGCGGTGGGGCACCAGCTGGGCGCCGTCCACCACGACACGGGCGCCGTGCGCGTGGGCGATACGGGCGATCTCGCCGATCGGCAGGATCTCTCCGGTCACGTTGCTACACCCGGTCACCGCGACCAGCGCGGCCGGGCGTTCGGCCAGCGTGGCCTCCAGCGTGGCGACGGTCTCGGCCACCGTGCTCGCGGTCGGGATCAGGCGATGACGGCGGGCGGTCCAGGGCAGCAGGTTGGCGTGGTGCTCGACGTCCAGCACCACCACCTCGCCGGCCCCCGGACCGTCCTGCGGCACCGCACCGGCCAGCAGGTTCAGGGCGTCGGTGGTGTTGCGGGTGAAAACGGTCAGGTCACCCGGGCGGGCCCCCACGAAGGCACCGATCGTCTGCCGAGCGCTCTCGTACAGCGCCGTGCTCACCTGCGAGGCGTACCCGGCGCCGCGGTGCACGCTCGCGTAGTACGGCAGCACCTCGGCCACGTGGTCGGCCACGGCCTGCAGCGCAGGGGCGCTCGCGGCGTAGTCGAGGTTGACCGCCCGCGCCGTGCGGCCCCCGGTGCCGTTGCCGGCCAGGGGAGCGGCCAGGTTGCCGCCCACCACCGGCAGCAGCGGGCCGATCGGGAGACGAGCTGCGGTCGGCGGGGTCGTCGTACTCGTGCTGGGACCGGTGATCTGCAGGGTGCTCTCCGTGGTCGTGGGCTCGCTGGCCCGGGCGGACTCGGGCGGCGTGAAGGTGGAGATCCCACCGGCCGGCGTGGCGACACCCAGGTTCGCCTGGCGGTACCGGGTGTTGCGGAAGGACGACGATGCGGACATGGCAGTGCTCCTCGGGTCTGGGACCCGGGTGCAAAACGGGTCCGCGCTTGCGGCGAACCATCTGGTTGCCGCCAGGTCTTCACCCGGAGCACCCCACCGCGGAGGAGGGTTGCCGACCAGCAAGCCGGGGCTATGCGCTGGTACTCATGACCTGCGTCCACAGTAAGCGACGAATTCACGACGCTCAAGAGGTGGATGCCGCGGTCTCGCCCTGCGAGACGCGGGCCCAGGGCAAGTGTGACGGCCTGAAGGAGAGAGGTGAGGGAGATCCACGGGGGGCTCCCGTTCGAGTAGATGGCCGTGTGCCGAGATGCCTACCGGGCCGACGACCTGGTCCAGGGGCGCTGGAGCGGATGTTCCTGGCGGCGTGAGTGCCCGGTCCGGCCGTCAAGCAGTGCGCCATCATGGGCTTCGGTACGTGGAAGAGCACCCCGTAGCTGAGGTCTCGGAGATCCTGCGGGATCCGCAGGGCGCGGTCGAGCGACGGACGTCCGATGCGGTCGCGCAGCCGCGAAAGCTCCTCGGCTACGAGAACAACCATTCAGCGGCGCCTTTCGTCGGCCCTTCGAACGAACTCCACCGTGACCGGGTCCGAGGAGGCCACCGATGTCGCTCCCCGAGCAGCTGAAGCATCAGTATGGCGAGCAGTTCTCGCCCGGGCTGTCGGCTTTCGACCGGTCCGGGAGCGCCGTCGGCGCGGCGATGGTCTCGGACCTCTTCGCCGACCTACACGCACGACGGCGACGCGCTGATGATCGATCGGCGTGGAAGACTGTCGAGCGGATCACGGTGGTGGCCGGTCACACCTCACCGATCGATCTGAAGCTCCTGGCGACTCATGGGGCTACCGTCCGCTTCCCTCGAACAAGCCTGTTCCGGGTGCCCGAAGGGAAGGCCGGCAGCGCCGCCGCCTGGACGATCGACGACGCGACCGTGGCCCTGACCCGGGTACCGGTCTCGCGTCTGCCGGTCTGCCGGTGGTCCGCCGACGTACTGCTGGCTGACATCCCGCAGCAGCCGGCGCACACCACTGAAGTGCGCGAGGGGGGACTCGAACCCCCACGCCCGAAGGCACAGGAACCTAAATCCTGCGTGGCTGCCAATTACACCACTCGCGCGCTGAGGACAGCCTAGAGGTTGCCGGACCTTCGGGGCGACGCCGTATTCGTACGGGCTCCCGGTAGGCTGGGTGACACCCGCTGACCAGCATTGAGGAGTTCTTCGTGGCCAAGCTCGAGGTCGGCGACACCGCACCATCGTTCACCCTGACCGCCGCCGACGAGTCGACCGTCTCGCTGTCCGACCTGGCCGGTCGGCGCGTCATCGTCTACTTCTACCCGGCCGCGATGACCCCGGGGTGCACCAAGCAGGCGTGCGACTTCCGCGACAGCCTCGACGCGCTGCAGGCCGAGGGCTTCGCCGTGGTCGGCATCTCGCCGGACAAACCTGCCAAACTGGCCAAGTTCGTCGAGCGGGACGCCATCACGTTTCCCCTCCTGTCCGATCCCGGGCACGAGGTGCTTGAGTCGTACGGCGCGTGGGGCGAGAAGAGTTTGTACGGCAAGACCGTTGTCGGCGTCATCCGGTCCACCATCGTGATCGACGCCGAGGGCAAGGTCGAGCTGGCCAAGTACAACGTGAAGGCTACGGGGCACGTCGCCTCGCTGCGCAAGGCCCTGAAGGTCTGACGAGAGGCTGTCATGAGCGACAAGAAGTCCGGGGGGAAGAAGCCGGCCGGTTCCGGTTCCTCCGACAAGGCGCCGAGCGGTTCGCCCACCGAGCTGGAGCTGCAGATCCAGGCGCGGCGTGATCACCTCGCCGCCACGATCGACGAGCTGACCACCCGGGCCCAGCCCAAGGAGATCGCGCGCCGAAGTGCCGCTGCGCTCTCCGACCGGTTCCAGACCGTCACCCACACCCCCGAGGGCGAGCTGCGCAGCGAGCGCGTCGCGGCGGTGGCCGGTGCGTTCGTCGTGGTCGCCGGTGCTCTGATCTTCATTCGTGGCCGAGGCTGAGGTGAGCTCCTTCTCCACCGAAGTTCCCCCGGGCTCCCCGACCAAGCTGCCCATCCGCATGCTGAACGACCGCCTCCTTGTCTCCATCGACAAGGAGGCCGGTGAACGCCGCTCGAGCGCCGGCATCGTCATCCCGGCCACGGCTTCCGTCGGCCGCCGTCTGGCCTGGTCGGCCGTCGTGGCCATCGGACAGCACGTACGGCAGGTCCAGATCGGTGACCGGGTGCTCTACGACCCCGAAGACCTGTCCGAGGTCGAGCTGCACGGCGAGCAGTACATCCTCCTGCGGGAGCGTGACATTCACGCTGTCGCGGCTCCCCGTGTGGAGGACGACCGGACGGGGCTGTACCTCTGAGCTCGCTCTCGCCAGAGCCTTCCGGGGGCGCAGGAACACGGCCCGCCGCGCCTCGCCGCAACGCGCGCTACACCTCGCTCGATGCTGACGGACCGCTACCGCTCGACATGATCCGCGGCGTTCCCGCGATCATGCGTAACCCGCTGGCCTGGTTGGAGCGGGTGGTCGAGCGGCACGGTGACCTGGTGGCTTTCCCGATGCCGAAGACCCCGGTGCTATTGGTCAACACCCCGGCCGGGGCCAGGCACGTGCTGCAGCGCAACCATCGCAACTACGCCAAGGCCACCATCCAGTACGGTGCGCTCTCCCTGGTCACCGGCTCCGGCCTCCTGACCTCGGACGGGGAGGTCTGGCGTCGTCACCGTCGCATCATGCAGCCCGCCTTTCATCACGGTGGCCTGGACCAGGTGGCGGTCTCCACCGTCGTCGCCGGTGAACAACTCCGCGATGACTGGGATCAGTCCGCCCCTTACGCCCCGATCGACGCCGAAGCGGCCATCATGCGGGCCATGCTCACCGTCGTCGGAAGAACGCTCTTCGCCGACGACCTGTCCGACGCCGGCTCCGACCTGGTCGGGGCCGTGGACCGTGCTCTGCGCCAGGTCATTGCCCGCGCGACCAATCCTCTTGCCGCAGGCCCCCTCTCGCGTCTCCCCACCTTGTCTGCCCGCCGTATGCGTTCTGCCGTAGCAACTCTCGACCAGGTCACCGCCGGTATCGTCGACCGCCGCCGGGCCCAGGGAGTACGGGCGGAAGACACCGACCTGCTGGCCGTGCTTCTCCGGGCGGCAGGCGTCGGGTCCGACGACCCAGCTGCCGCAGATTCCCGGCCCTGGATGACCGACCAGGAGATCCGTGACGAGCTGGTCACCCTGGTCATCGCCGGCCACGAGACGGTCGCGTCCAGCCTGGTCTGGATCCTGCACCTGCTGGCCGACGCCCCCGAGGTCCAGGAACGTCTGTACGCCGAACTCGACCAGGTGCTCAACGGACGTCCTCCCGCCTGGAAAGACATCCCCCACCTCACCTACACCCGCGCCGTGGTCGACGAAGCGCTCCGCCTCTACCCTCCGGCCTGGGTGATCACGCGGCGTTCGGCCGGCGCCGACACCATCGACGGCGTCGACGTGCCCGAAGGAACCCTCGTCATCGTCAGTCCCTGGCTTCTGCACCGCAGCGCCAAGAACTGGTCAGATCCCGAGCGATTCGATCCGGGACGATTTCTGTCCGACAGCGATGCTGTTTCTGGTTCTGCCGGCTCCGGCTCCAGCTCGGGCTCCCATTCCGGCTCTGGCTCTGGCTCGGGCTCCGGTTCCGGTTCCCGTTCCGGCTCGGGCCACGGCGACCGTAATCCTGCCTATCTTCCCTTCGGGGCGGGACCGCGTCTTTGTATCGGCCGCGACTTCGCCCTGGTCGAAGCGGTGCTTCTGCTGGCCACTCTGCTTCGTGACCGGGCCGTGCGTCGTCCGGCCGGAGCTCCCCGGCCGGTCGTCGAGGCACTGGTGACTCTAAGGCCCAAGCACGGATTGCCCATGGCGCTGGTCCCGCGAGTACCTGCTGCGGACCCGTCACTCGGCGCGTAAGGGAGTTGCTGGAACCAGGAGACCACTTCACAGGGTAGTGATGTGCGGCCTTTCTGTTATGGCGAATCTGCCCCCGCCTTCGCGTGACCGCTATCTCCACGTCACGAGTTGACAACTTCTGCTGCTTTGTTGCCAACTTCGTTGCCGAAGGAGCCGGTGATGGTAGAGGCTTTCTCATGCCCCGTCGGGAGCGGATGCGGGCTGCGTGTCAGGGACGCAGCGCGGGTCACTCCCGGCGGGGTCTCTATGCTTTGCTGGCATGTTCTGCTTGGACAGCGCGCTCGGCTTGGACAGCGCGCTCGGCTGACGGTGTGCTCAGCTGGAACGGTGCGCTCAGCTGGAAGGGCAGACGGCTAGTCATCGGCTCCTGCAGCACACGCTTCGTGCTGTCGGGTCTGCTCTGGCCCAGCGGTCTCATCTGTTCCTCCGTGTGATGATGCGGTCCGGTTCGCGCCGCGTGGCCCCTCAAGACCCGATGACCTGTTGGTCCTGAAGCATGAGACCCGTCCCAGCCCCCGTAGCGGTTCACCTGCGATCCCGGAGTTCTTCTCCGCGTTCACCTCGTCCGCTGTTCCTTCGTCCTCTATCGCCACTCCACTACGTCGCTGCCACCTCGCCGGCGGGTGGGCCGACAGTGACCGCAAAATTCTCGAACCATGTTCTTCTGCAGCCACGTATCGGTCACGCCCCGGTCCATGTCAGCAGTTCGTCCACGTTCCAGGTATTGATAACGCGATCGGTTGGGACCCCGCACTCTGCCGCGCGTGAGGTGCCGATAATCTGCCAGTCGAGTTGCCCAGGGGCATGCGCGTCGGTATCGATGGCGAACAGGCAACCTGCCTGCACCGCCTGACGTAGCAGGCGACGAGGGGGATCGAGCCTTTCCGGGCGGCTGTTGATCTCGACTGCGGTCGAATGTTCCTGGCAGGCCGCGAAAACGGCAGCTGCATCGAACTCGGATTCGGCTCGCCCCAGAGGATTTCGTCCTTCGCGGGGTTTGACCATGCGGCCGGTGCAATGGCCCAGGATGTCGGTGTTCGGGTTTTCGATCGCCATGAGCATCCGTCGCGTCATGGCCTTGGCCGGCATCGCAAGTTTAGAATGCACGCTGGCCACCACGATGTCGAGGCGGGCCAGCAGTTTTGGATCCTGGTCGAGGGATCCGTCTTCGAGGATATCGACCTCGATGCCGGTAAGCATCCGGAAAGGGGCTAGCTGCTGATTGATCACTTCGATGATGTCCAGTTGCTGGTGCAGGCGTTCGGCGGTGAGGCCGTTCGCTACTTTCAGGCGTGGTGAGTGATCGGTGAGAACCATGTAGTCATGACCGAGTTCCTTCGCTGTCCAGGCCATCTCGGCCGGCGGTGATCCACCGTCAGACCAGTCTGAATGTGTATGGCAGTCACCCTTCAGCGCTGCCCTAAGCTCTTCGCCGCCGGTCGCCAGCGGCGTTTCGGCTTCTTTTTCGAGGTTGGACAGGTAATCCGGCACCTGGCCTGCCAGCGACTGCTCGATCACCGCTGCTGTCTTCTCGCCCACACCTTTCAGCGAGGTCAGCTTGCCCGCTGCCGCTGCCCCTCGGATTTCTTCGGGGTTCTGGGCCAGGAGGGATGAGGCAGCGCCCCGGAAAGCCTTGACCCGGTAGGACGACGCGAGTGATCGCTCCAGCAGGAACGCGATGCGCCGCAGGTCTGTCACCGGATCGCGATCGTGCTCCGTGTCCTGGTTCCCCGCACGACTCGTTGCCATCTGTGCCCTCCCGACGCTCCGAACTTCCGTCATGAGTCCATCCTGCCTCACCCCACCGACAATCTTGGGCGGACCGCAGCACATCCTCACACCCGAATCTCGACACCGACTTGTGCCGGAATTCCGGATGTGCGGATGCTTGCGGCTGGATCGCCGGGCTCGACCAAGATTGTCGGTGGGGCGGGTTAGCATCGTGGCAGCGAGGTCGGGGGATGGATAAAACCATTGCTGAATGGGGGTTTACCCAATGGGCGCCGAGCCTTTGGAAGGTGTTGTTGAAGGGCTGCCTGACGTCGAGGCTCTTCACGTTGTCCTCAAGACGGTCACGAGACTTCTGAACAGCCGTCTTGGAGGCGCCCTTTTGGATCCTGGTCCATTGATTCAGGTCACGGAGTGCGAGACCCTCGTACGTCAGTTGCAAGCGGTACAGGCGCTCTCCATGGTGCAGATGGTTGATCGCACGAGTCCGGCGATCTGCAAGTCTCAGAGCGGAGGTTCGATGGGTGGAGATCCCTCTCCACGGCCTTCGCGCAACAACGATCGTAGTGATTCGAGTCATGCAGACCTTGGCGCGGCGGATCCGGATAGTGAGTCCGGTGGTGACACAGATGGAGGTCCTGACTCACTCGGCGAGGATGCGATCGATCGGGATGCAGACTCGGCCTCGGTGATCAGTGCGTGCAGCCAGGTTTCTGCCGAGATCGCACCCTTGCTTCGTGTCTCGCGACCATGGGCGAGCAGCACAGTGAACTCGGCGGTGCGGCTCCAGCGAAATCTGCCGGACATCCTCGACCTGGTGCGATCGGGTGAACTTGATTGGTATCGGGCCAAGATGATCTGCGACCGGTTGCATCACCCCTTGGCCGATCCTACCTGGTTCGTGCCCGGATGCCCCGAGTGGCATGTGGTTCAGGCCGTTCTGAGGATCGAGGCTCCCCGTAAGACGGCGCCCCAGCTGAAGCGATTCATCGAGGATCTGCTGACGTCATTGGATCCGGATGGTGCCAATGCCCGCCATCGACGGGCGAAGCAGGGCCGGGAAGTGAGATTCGAGGCATTGCCTGACGGCATGGCGGCTCTTCATGGCATTTTCCCAGCCGACGTGGCCCAGGTGATCGACGGATTTCTTGATGTCATGGCGGACTCATGCCGCGACGAGGCGTTGGACAACGGTGCTCCTGATCCGCGAACCCATGAGCAGCGTCGAGCCGATGCCATGGCCGCACTGTTCGAGGCCGCTGCTGCCGGTGTCGAGATTCCTCTGGTTCGGGATCCTCGGCGGTCCGATGAAGAGGCGGACTTGGAAAAGTGCTCGAAGAGGCAGACTTCCGGGAGTTCTTACAGGTCCGACTCTTCCTGCGGTACAGCTGACAGCGAGGGAACCGATGGTTGGCGGGCCGGCGGTTCGCCGGTGCACGCTTCACCGGGGAGTGATCCGTCGGGGAGCAGCTCGCGCGTTGATGGTCCAGCAGGGAGTGAATCACGCACTGGCAGTTCGTCAGGGAACAGTTCGGAGACTGATAACTCGTCGGATGAAAGTTTGCTGAATCACGTTTCATCAGATGATGATTCGATAACAAACGGGTCTTGGACCGACCGTGCCGGTGCCGAACGGGCCGATGGTGGTCCGCAGTCCGAATTCCTTGATGATTCCTCCAACGCGGACGGGTCTATCACCGGCCAGGAAATGAGCGATGAGGATCCTCCCGGAGATCTGGAAGAGATGGTCGAGGCGCAAGAGGCTGAGCAGGATCGGCAGTTGGCTGAGTTCGGTCTGAGTCGGGTCGGAAAGGGGCAAGTCCTCGGTTGGTGGAGGCGGTCACCGCGAACTGGGAGTGCTCGGGGGCCGCAACTTGTCATCACCATGACAGATGCCGCTCTGTTCGGACTGAGCGAAGAGCCTGGTCTGTTAATGGGTTACGGGGCGGTTCCGGCTGACCTTGCACGGAAGATCGCTTTCGCTGCCGAGCGAGTCACGCTTCTGTATCCGATGGAAAGGAGCGAACGCCAGGAGAGGGAATCCCGCAAGGGCGACCGGGAAAGAGGAGCTGACGACAGGGCAGAAACCGATGGCAAGAAAGGAATCAAGGGCGGGACGAGAGCAGCAACCAAGGACGGGGCAGAGGCCAAGGCAGGGGCAGGGGGAGGGACAGGAGAAAAGGCCAGGACCGGAGCAGAGGCAGAGACTGGGGCCCCGCGCAAGGACAGGGTCGACGGTTGGGCTGGGAAGCAGCGCGGTCAAGTCCAGTCTGAGCGGTCAGCATCTCGTCCCGACGGGTCGACACCGCGGCCTCACGGCTCCAGCTCGCGGTCTACCGGTCCTAGGGGTCACTCCGGGTTGACCAAATGTGGCGATGCCATGCATCAGTCGGCGGCGGCGAAGCGCTACAAGCCTGGTCAACACCTGACCGATCTCGTGGTGGCGCGCTACCAGAGTTGCACTCACCCGGGGTGCACCATACCCGCGAGCAGGTGCGACATCGATCATATTGTTCCCTTCGGGAAGGGCGGTCTGTCGTGCGTTTGCAACCTGCATCCGGCCTGTCGCCGACATCATCGACTGAAAACATTTGGGGGATGGAAGGTTCGGCGGTGTTCGGCGCATGAAGATTATCCGGTGGGAACTGTTATCTGGACGAGTCCGGCGGGTATTGAGTATCCCTCTGTGCCAGATCCTCTGCCGGGAGATGAACGATGGGGACTCCCGATACGAGCCCGGTCGGCGAAGGGTCGGGCTGAACGATCCGGAGAGCCTGAAGGGTCCGCCGGCGAGAAACCCGGTGGGGAGCAGATCGGGGAACGACGCCAGAGAAGCCGGCCCGATACGACGAGTTCGGCGCAACGTGTCGCTTTGCGGCTTGCTCGCTGGGGGCGTGACATCCGGTGGGTGAACGACCGGACGGAGCGTCGCAACCGTCGTGCCGGGAAGTTGCGAGGTGCGGAGAAGGTGGGAAAGAAGATAGAAGAGGAGAAGGACCGGTATGGAGAACCGCCGTTCTGAGGCGTCCCCTGTGCAGCAGGTTTACAGTGGCCTGTGCCGACTTGACCGATAGTTCCAGATTCCGATGGCGGGAGCAGGAGCAGATGACCGACCAGGTGAAGCACGCTCGACCGGCTGTGCAGTACGAAATCCCGGGCAAACCGTTGGTGTCGCTGGACGTGCGGAGGCTGGGGGATGCCGGAGCCGGTCTGGGACAGGAAAGCGCTGATGGCGCGGTAAAGACTGTTCGACCATTGCCGCGCGGCGGTCGGGAAGCCGGAGGACCCGGGCGGCCAGGGGCAGTCGAGTCCTCGGGGGGAGCCGATTCTTCGGGGTCAGTCGGGTCCCCGGGGTCAGTCGGGTCCCTAGAGCCAGTCGGGTCGCCAAGGTCAGTCGGGTCCCCCGAGCCAGTCAGGTCTTCAGAGCCAGCCGGGTCCTCAGGGACAGCCGAGTTACCGGAGTCGGTAGGACACGTGGCCGAGGTGACTCTGATCGGGCCGGGCAAAGGGAATCTGCTGGGGCCGGACTTCTGGGCTGAGGTACCGCGGGTGTTCGCGGAGCTGGACAGGGATGAGACGATCCGCGCGGTGGTACTCACCGGAAGCGGTGGAAGCTTCTCGTACGGCCTCGACCTCATTGCCTTCGGCCAACGCTGGCAGGGCCTGTTCAACGGCGCCCCCGGACTGGCCGGTCCCCGCACCAGGTTGCACGACGAGATCCGCGTCATGCAAGACGCCGTAACCGCAATCGCGGAGTGCCGTAAACCAGTGGTGGCGGCGGTAAGTGGCTGGTGCATCGGTGGCGGGGTCGACGTGATTGCGGCATGTGACGTGCGTTATGCCAGTTCGGAAGCGCGATTCAGCGTGCGTGAGGTGCGGATGGCGATGGTTGCGGACCTCGGCAGTCTGCAACGTCTTCCGGCCATCATCGGTGACGGTCACTTCCGGGAACTGGCCCTGACCGGTAAAGACGTGGATGCTGCCTGGGCTGAGCGGATCGGTCTGGTGAACCGGGTGTTGCCGGGGCCGGACGAGGTGCTCGACACCGCCCGCGAGTTCGCTGATGAGGTGGCGAAGAATCCGCCGTTGGCGGTTCAGGGGGTGAAACAGGTCCTTGACGCGGAGCGTGCGAGTAGGGTGCAAATCGGACTCAAGCAAGTGGCGGCCTGGAATGCGGCGTTCCTGTCCTCGGAAGACCTGATCGAGGCGGTCACTGCGTTCTCTGAACGTCGCAGCCCCGATTTCACCGGCCAATGAGGAGAAGTCCCGACGATGCCCAGCCTGACCCGCACCGGCGAAGTCTTCGTACTCGACCTCGGCGACGACGAGAACCGTTTCCGTCCCGACTGGATGGCCGAGGTGAGCGGTGCGCTCGGAGAGGTTGCCCATGCTGACGGTCCCCGCGCGCTGGTGACCACGGGCACGGGCAAGATCTACTCGAACGGGCTCGATCTCGACTGGCTGCGGAATCGGGACGACCAGCAGTTCGTCGACTACGTGGTCGCGGTCCACGAACTGTTCGCGAAGTTGCTCGAACTTCCGGTCCCGACGGTCGCGGCCGTGCAGGGGCATGCGTTCGCGGCGGGGGCCATGCTGACTCTCGCGCATGACTTCCGGGTCATGCGTGCCGACCGCGGCTGGTTCTGTCTGCCGGAGGTGGACCTGGGCATTCCGTTCACCCGGGCCATGGCCGCACTGATCCAGGCCCGTCTCACGCCTCAAGCCGCGCACGAGGCCATGACATCGGGAAAACGCTACGGCGGGCCGGAGGCGCACGATCGGGACATCGTCGACCAGATTGTGGCGGAGAACGAGGTGTTGTCCTCAGCGGTGAAGTGCGCGGCCGACCTTGCTCCCAAGGCGGGCGAGGCACTGGGACGGATCAAGAGCACCATGTATGCGCCGACCCTGGTCCGACTGCGCGACACCGCGTCGGACGACCTGATGATCCGGCCAGCGTCCTAGGCCGGCCAGCGCTGAGGTCGGCCAGTGCGTGAGGTCGGCCAGTGCGTGAGAACAGCAAAGTAGTTCGACAGTTGGCGGGAATCATTACGGCAGGTACGCATCGGTAAGTGCCGGCCCGGAGGCGTGGGCCGGTCGGCAGGGCCACAAGCCATCACCAAGCCTGTGTTAAGCCTCGCCGGAACAGTGCAGGTGACGAGGTCAGGGGCAGTTTGCTGCATTTTCACTGCACTGTGCCGGTGCTAACTTCGAAAATGGAACAACCGCTGCGAGCACGTTTGGGAGTCTTGTCCTCATGCACAGTCAGTCATCGAACTGGACGAGGAACGCCATCTTCGTCCTGGCTCCGCTGACCCTGATCGCGCTCCTGGCAGTGTTCGTCGGGCCGTCGCTGTTCGGGTCGAAGAACGAGTCGAACACGAAGCTCGCGTCCGCCAACTTCGACGCCGGCGCCACACCGTCCACCTCGTCGACCACCGCGCCCACGCCGGAGTCGACGCAGTCGGCCGCGGCGGTCTCGGCCGCGCCGAAGAACCTGGGCACGGTCAGTGGCGTCTACACGATCAAAGGGCCGAAGCAGGTAAAGGCCGGCAGCCTGGTTGTTTTCGTGGTCGACGGTAAGAAGCGTGTGGTCGTGAAGGATGAGAAGGCGCCCTACGCGCTGCGTCTCAAGACGACGTCGCTTCCCAACGGCAAATACACGGTCAGCGTGCTCACCTCGCAGTCGGGCAAGAGCGCCAAGGTGGCCACGTACTCGCTGACGATCAACAACAAGAAGAAGACGCCGACCACCAAGCCGACGGCGACGCCGAGCAAGACGCCGACGTCGAAGCCGAGCACCCCGGCCGGTAAGCCGACCACCACGACGACCACGACGTCCTCAAGTGGTGGTGGTACGGGTGGCACCAGGGCTCAGAAGGTGCTCTCGATCGTCAACACCAAGCGTGCCGCCGCCGGTTGCAAGGCGCTCAAGCTGAACTCCAAGCTGACCGCGGCCGCGCAGAGCCACAGCGAAGACATGGCGAAGAACAACTACTTCGACCACAACAGCCAGGACGGCCGCAGCCCGTTCGACCGCATGTCCGACGCGGGCTACAAGTTCGGCGCCGCTGCCGAGAACATCGCGATGGGCCAGCAGACCCCCGCCGACGTGATGGATTCCTGGATGAACTCCGCCGGGCACAAGGCGAACATCCTCAACTGCACCTACACCGAGATGGGCCTGGGCTACGCAGTCGGAAACGGCTCGCCCTACTGGACCCAGACGTTCGGCACCCCGCTGTAAGGCACCAGCAGCCGACCAAGAGGCTGGGAACGACTCGTCCAGAGTTGCTCCCGGCCTCTTTGCGGTCGGCCAGAACGTGCTGCAAGGCAGGCTGCGTGATGTGCGGGGACTCACCTCACGAAACCGAATGATCTTTCAACTCTGACCGGGCGGAAGGTTTACGGGCCGTTCTGTTCGGCAGGGACCCCGGCCAGGTGTTGCGCCACGTGAGTGTCTCTCAGCGTGCTCTCAGTGCAGATCTGGCATACGGCCAGCGCGGCTCCGGAGAGCTTGCGTAAACTGACGCGTCGCGGCTGGTCGGCAGGATCAAAAGGACGGCGTGAAGGGGAGAGATGGCGGAGCCCACGATGCATATCGGCGAGGTGGCCGAGCGTGTCGGACTCTCCCTGCGCACGATCCGCTACTACGAAGAAGTCGGTCTGATCGCCCCCTCGGCGCGAAGCCAGGGCGGTTTCCGGCTGTACCTGGAAGCGGACGTCGCCCGGCTCCAGCTGGTCAAGGACATGAAACCGCTCGGGTTCAGCCTCGACGAGATGCGCGATCTGCTCGGCGTACTCGACAAGCTCGATGACACGGACACCGAGGACGAGGGCCATGACCAGACGGTCGAGCGCCTCGCCATGTACCGAGTCGCCGCCGATGCCCGCTGCGACGCTCTGCGGGGCCAGTTACGTATCGCCGAGTCGTTCGCCGGAACGCTGCGCAACCGCCTCACGACCCATCGCGAACGTAGTAACTGAAGAACCCCGTTACTTCTCCCGTTCCCGCCGGCGCGCAGCCTCGGGACCGGTGCCTTCGCGTCCGTCAGGACCGTAGACGAGCAACGCCACGATCGGGATGGCGAGGAACCAGATCCACGTCCCGGTCACGAAGAACAGGATCACCGCCAGTATCGGCGTGATCGACACGATCGTGGTCGCGTACGGCTCCGCGATATTGAGCACCCCACGGCTCGGCACCCGGGCCGGCCCGAGGTCCGGCTCGACGGGCGGGGCGCCCGGGGTGAGGGTCTCGACGACTGGTGGCGAACCAGAGGGTCCAACCGGGGACGAGGAAGCGCTCGCGCCGGGGTCGGCCGGTGAACCCGGCGCGACCGAATGAGGCAGGGGCAGGTCGGTGAAGAGCTCGTCCAGCTCCGACTCGTACTGCGCCTTCTCCGCCAGCACCGAGCGCTTCTCGTATTCCAGGGAGTTGATCCGCCCGGCCCCGTAATGCCGCTTCAGCGCCTCCATCGCGGACAACCGCTCGACATGACCGATCCGGATGCCCGGGGCAGAGGTGGGCTCGGAGGAGTCTGCAGGCACGCTGTCACTCATGAGGCCCATCCTGGCACCCCCGGTCCGCTACTGCGGCGGTGGTTGGTCCTGGCTGTCCTGGGCCTCGTTGACCGGTGAGTTCGCGCTGATCCAGTCCATGATCTCGGCGGACGGCAGAGGCGGCGTGAAGAAGTACCCTTGCGCCGCGTTCACACCCAGTTCGTTGAGCGCCACCAGGATTTCCGCGGTCTCCACCCCCTCGGCCACGACCTGGAGGTTGAGGTTGTGCCCGAGCTCGACCACCGACCGCACGATCGCGGCGTCGTTCGGTCCGTTGAGCATGTCCTGTACGAAGATCCTGTCGATCTTCAGCTCGTTCAGCGGCAGCTCGGCCAGGGTGCCCAGATTGGTGAAGCCCTCACCGAAGTCGTCCAGGCTCAGTCGCACCCCGGCCCCCGACAGGTGCTGCATCACCACGCCGGCCCGTTCCGGGTCGGAGGTCAGCGCGGCCTCGGTGATCTCCAGCATCAGCGCGCCGGGTCTGGCACCGGTCTCGGCCAGTGCGTCGAAGACCATCTGCGGCAGGTCCAGATGGTTCAGACTGCGCTCGGAGATGTTGACGGCGACGGACAAGTCGTCCCGCAGCTGTCGCCACAGCGTGAGCTGGCGCAGAGCGGTCGTGAGCACCCAGCGGGTCAGGTCGTCGATCAATCCGGTCTGCTCAGCGAGCGGCACGAACTGGTCGGGGGAGAGCAGGCCCCGGTCCGGGTGCTGCCAGCGAACCAGTGCCTCGATGCAGGTGACATGACCGTCCGGCTGGTCGATCTTGGGCTGGTAGTGCAGGCGCAGCTCGTCGTTGTCGATGGCGGCGCGCAGCTGCCCGATCATCGCGAGCCGGTCCGGGCTGTAGTTGTTCTGCTCGTCGTCGTAGCAGACCAGTTTGCTGTGGGAGGTCTTGGCCACGTGCAGCGCCACGTCGGCGCGGTCGAGCAGCACCTCGGCGTTGGTGCCGTTCTTCGGCATGAAGACGACTCCCATGCTGCCGGTCACCCGTACCGGTACGTCGACGTCGTCGAGGATGATGTCCTGCTCGACCGCCTTGTTGATCCGCCCCGCCGCGGCCTCGATCTGGTCCGGCTTCTCGACCCCGGCCAGGATCAGGCCGTACAGGTCACCCCCCAGACCGGCCACGGTGTCCACCGCACGTACGGTGTCGCGCAGGCGCTGGGCCACTGTCGTCAGCACGGTGTCGCCGTTGACCGGACCGATCGCCTCGTTGATGTCACGGAAACCGTCGAGGTTGAACAGCACGACGGCCGCGCCACCACCCCTTCGCCCGGGGCCGAGATGGATGCCGCCACCCCGTTCCACGAGGGTCGCGGTCTGCGAGATGCGGTCGGCGAACAGGGCCTTGTTGGGGAGGTCGGTGAGCGCGTCGTGCAGCGCCTGATGCTCGAACCGCGCCGCGGTACGGGCCAGTTCACGAGTGAACCACCAGACCAGGGACGCCAGCACCAGGTAGAGGGTGAGCAGCCCGGTACCCAGGGCCAGATACAACCGGTGCAGGCCGGAGTTCATCTGGGCGGCGATCGGCGCGTACGGCAACTCGGCCTGCAGGACACCGATCAGGACATGCGTACGGACGTTGTACAGAGGCGCGAACGCCTCGATCACCTCTAGCTTCTGGTCGGACCGGGTGGTCGTGACGATCGAGGCGATCGGATCACCCTTCAGCGCCGTCAGCACGTCGGCAGCCGACTGACCGTCGAGGTCGGTGCTGTCACCGATCGCCGGGCCGTACCGTAGTCCGGAGCCGTCCGAGCTGTAGACGATGCGCAGGTCGGGCCCCCGCAGCCGGAAGCGGGTGATGACACCGCTGTCCACCTGGGTGTCGGCCAGCCGGTCCAGCCGGCTGCGCTCGATCACGGTGACACCGTTCTTCAGCGTCACCGAGTCGAGCTGCGTGTCGGTGATCAGGCGGGAGATGAGCGCCGCCTGCAGGCGGCCCTGTGCCACCCCGCGGTCACGCAGCTCGGTCCGGTACTGCGTAGCCATCACCGTGCCCAGTGCCAGCACCGGAACGAGGCTGATCACGGCCAGGGTCACGAAGAATCGCGCCCCCGCGTGCAGACTCCACCACTGCCGTACCCGCTGCGACATTGCCCCCATGGAAAAGCTCATCGGCACTGCGCCAATCGACTGAAGCCCATGGACTGATCCCGGTCGCCTGATCCTGTCGGATGACGTCTCAGTTGTAGTCGGTGATGTTGACGCGCGACGGCACGCTGATGCAGCCGGCCTTCGTCCCGATCTTCGTCAGGCCCTGCACGTCGCCCGGCGCAAAGCCGTTGGGTGACTTGGCGGTCAGATCGGGGTACATCTGCTGGGCCTTGCTGCGCACGTGGTCCAGCCCGGTGGCGTGACCCATCTCGTGCAGGATCACGTTCCCCTGCCGGTTGCCCGGCCCGAAGCCCGGCTTCAGCTTCTTCATCCCGCTGGGAATGAGAATGGCGTAACCCCGCACCACAGCCGCTCCTTCACCGTCCCCGCCGTACCAGGTCGCCCACAGCACGCCGCCGTACCCCAGGGAGTTCTCGCTGAAGGAGAAGTTCGTGGTCTTCGGGTTGATGACGGCCACAACGATGTCGGCCGGAGCCGAGGCCAGGTTCTCCTGGCGCGGGATGAACGTGGTGGTGCCGGCGTAGCGGTACTTCATCCCGGTCACCTTCGTCACCCGGGCCACTGCGGTCTGGATCTGCTTGAGCATCGCGGGACGCTGCCCCGCCGACCAGCCCGACAGGTTCGCCCGCCAGACGATCGCCTTCTGACACGGGTTCCAGCGCGCGGTCGTCGTGCCTCCGCTGGCCAGCTCGGCGCTGCGTAGCGTGTAGTTGAGGCCGAGCGCCGCCTTCTCGCCGGTGAGATTCCAGGCGAGCATCGGCGTGATCATGACGAGGGACAGCAACATCAGGGCCAGCACGAGCTTGAGAGCAGGCCCCCGCCGGCTCCTCTGAATGCGTGAGTGCCGAACTCGCGAGTGATCCACGTCTGACTCATCGTGCCTGCGGTGCCCGTTCTCAACAGCTGGCGGGCAGACTGCCCGGACGGGTCAGTTGTGGTTGCCCAGAGTGAACACGTCGAGGGTGCGCCACGAGTTCGGAGCGTCCGACCCGGCGATCAGGTGCACAGCCGAGACCGAGGCGGTCAACGGGAGCCGGCTCGTCACCTCGACGGCTGCTTCCTGGAGCACGTCGACCGGGTGACCATGGCCCAGCGTCAGGTGGGGATGGTCGCCGTCGTGCTCACCGCCGTAGGGAGGCGTCTGCGGGAAGTGACCCCACGCCGCCGCCGTGAGCTGCCGGAAGGCGATGTCCGGGTACGGAGCCAGCCAGGTCACCGCGTCCCCGAACCAGCGCACCTCGGTAAAGGTGACCTCGAAAGGAGAGTGCCCGGCGAACAGGTCACGCAACGTGGTGCGCGCCTCGTCGTCGATGGCCGACGGCGGCAGGAACGGGAAGAGCACGGTCACATGGGCGGGAACGCCCTTGGCCGCGTTCACGTCCAGCTTCGCGCGGAACGGGCCCACCACCGGCTCCACCTCGGGGACGGGCACGATCAGGGCGGACTGTTCCGGAACTGGCATGTGACCAGTATCGACGACGACGCGCCGGTCTACCTCTGGGTACTGCCCTCACGGATACGCCGCTGCCAGTAGCTGAGCCGCGTGGCGCTGAACCCGGACTGGCTGAAGCCCTCTTTCAGCAGCAGCTTTCCCGGTGCCGAGGCCGGGTCGTCCGATCCGTCGAACTGCCGGTCGGCCTCGGACCACTGTTTGAGCTGTGCGGTGAGGTACTTGAACCACTCCGCGGCCGCCATCAGCTCGATCGTGGAGACCTGGGTGGTCTCCTCGAGGCTGGAACGGATGGTCCACAGCCCGAGCAGGCCGAAGTCGATGCCCGCCACGGTCAGCCGGGCGGCGAAACCGTTGACGTTGCGCCAGGTGTAGTCCGATGTCTCCGGCGGGGCGGCCCAGTTCCAGGCCTCCCGCATCTGGGAGTTCAGCAGCGGCAGATCGGTCCACAGGGTCTGCCCCCAGATCACCTGGGGCTTGGCCGGGTCCGGCCTGACCCCGCGGTCGCGCAGGGCGACGACGAGATCGACCAGGCGCGTCTGGTCTTCGGGCGCTCGCAGGGACGCCTGACGGATCACCTCGCCCCACGCCGTCCAGAGCCGGTCCTGTGAGTCGGCGCCCTTCTCGACCGGGGTGGCGAAGGCGTGCACCGTCCCGGCCAGGTCAGGGCTCGCCGTTGTCAGGTACGACCGCAGAAGGGCGCGGTAGTACCCGCTCAGTGGAGGCTGGACGGTGCTCATCGATCAGATCATCGCAGCCCCGGAGGGGTACTTCGATCCCGAATGCCCCTTCCGGACCCGGTTGTCGCCCAGTGAGATCGAAGCGTTACAGACCCCTGGACCATCGTTGTCCACGGAGAGCGACGGACGATGAACGGTCCGCTGCGAAGTCGGTGTCCGGCTGTTCCGGTGCCCTCAGACGGCGATGATCCTCGCCCCGGTCGCCGCCGGCGTGGCCAGCTGCTCGGCGTCCGCGCCGGTATCGGTCACCACATCGCTGACGTCGGACAGCGGGCTGATGCGGGCGAAGGTGACCTTGCCCAGTTGGGAGGAGTCGGCGATCACGACACTGCGCCGGGAGCGGCGCAGGAAGGCCAGATCGGTCTGGGCCTCCATCTCGTCGTAGGTGGTGCAGCCCTCGTCGGGTGTGAGGCCGTCGACGCCGATGAAAGCGATGTCGAGGTGGTAGTCGGACAGCATCGTCTCGGCGGCCGGCCCAACGAGTTCCTGCGAGGAACGCAGGATTCCGCCGATCACGACGACGCGGAGCCCGGAGTTACCGGCCAGCTTGCCGGCGATGTCGATGGCATTGGTGACGATCGTGACCCCGCGTCGCCGGGCCAGGTGGCGGGCGACCTCGAGGGCGGTCGATCCGCCGGTCAGCCCGACCACAGCCCCGTCGTGGACCAGCCCGGCCGCGGCCTCACCGATCCGCCGTTTCTCCGCCTGGAAGCGGGAAGCCTTGATGCGCGAGGGCAGTTCGTCGCCGACGTCGTTCGACATGGCTCCACCGCGGGTGCGTACCAGCATCCGGTTCTCGGCCAGTGACTGCAGATCACGGCGCACGGTGGCGCCGGAGACCCCGAGGCTCGCGGTCAGTTCGGTGACATCGACGTTCCCGTCGGCCCGCACCCGGTCGAGAATCGCGCTCAGTCGGTCCGCTCGTCGCACGCTGACCGTCGTGCTGGCCACCCTGGCCGCGTACGCCTTCGCCCGCATGACGTTTCCCGGCCGGAACCTGTTGTTCTATACGGTCCTGGCCACGATGGCGTTGCCCTCCTACGCCACTCTGATCCCGATCTACCGGATCATGAGCCAGTTCTCGCTGGTGAACACCTACACGGGCATCGTGTTCGTGTACGTCTCGGGGTTTCTGCCGCTGGCCACCTGGGTGCTGCACAACTACTTCACCGGCATGCCGGTGAGCCTGGAGGAGGCCGCGACCGTGGACGGGGCGAGCCGACTGCAGGTGGTCCGGCACATCGTGCTGCCGATGGCCCGGCCCGGCATCATCTCCACCGCGCTGATCACGTTCCTGTCGCCTGGGCCCAGTTCCTCTTGCCACTGGTGCTGTCCAGCGATCTGTCCACGCAACCACTCACCGTCGTGATCGCCGGCCTGCAGGGGCGGCACACCGTGCCGGTGACCCTGGTCGACGAGGCCGGGGTGCTGGCCATCATCGTCCCGGTCACGCCGGCCCTGACGTTCAACCGCTACATCGTCAACGGTTTGCTGGCCGGTAGCGCCCGGTGAGGGGCCTCGTCCCCAATGACCGATCTAGTGGTCGAAACCCGAGGTGAGAGCGTCGTCCACGGCATCGGGGGAGTAGGTGCGGAACGCCAGGTAGGTACGCGTCGACGTCACACCCTCCACCTTTCCCAGGTGATCGGCGATGACGTCGGCGAGGTCGTCCTGCTGCTCGACGCGCACGACGGCGACCAGGTCGACGTCACCGGTCACCGAGTACACCTCCCGCACCCCCTCGATACCCGCGACCTCCGTCGCGACCTCGGGAATCCGGTCGGGCCTGGCCTGCAACATCACGAACGCGGTGATCACCTGCCCAGGGTAGTACCGGGGCACTCCCTGTGCTCACCGGCCTTCCTCCCGGTCGAAGTGAGGCTTTAGATGCCATAGACGGGGGTTTCCACCATTCAGACCGAAGTGTTCCCACGCATAGGGTGAACGGGACCTGGTGCATCGAGTCTGGAGTACGCCGACGATGACGACCCAGCCGCACGAGCCACCGGCCGAGCAGATCGCTGTCGACTGGTCGTGGACCGCGTCCGAGCAGGAGTGGATCCCGCCGGAGATCGACATCGCCAAGCCCAGCGCCGCGCGGATGTACGACTACGCGCTCGGTGGCAAGGACAACTTCGCGATCGACCGGCAGGCCGTGCACGAGGTCGGCCGGGTCATCCCCGATCTGCAGGCCTGCGCCCAGGCCAACCGCGGCTTCCTGATCCGTGCCGTCAACGCGCTGGCCGAGCTCGGGGTCGAGCAGTTCATCGATCTGGGCTCGGGCATCCCCACCTCTCCGAATGTGCACGAGGTGGCTCAGCAGATGCGGCCCGGCGCGAAGGTGGTGTACGTCGACAACGACCCGATCGTCATGACGTACAACCGCGCTCTGCGCGCACCCCGCCCCGGTGTTCTCGCGCTCGACCATGACCTGCGCCAGCCTCACGGGATCCTCGACGACCCGCGTCTGAAGGCCCATCTCGACCAGGATCGGCCCGTCGGGCTGCTGTTCATCGCCGTGCTGCACTTCGTGCGGCGCGAGATGGCCATCAAGGTGGTCGAGCAGTACCGCCGTCTGCTGCCGGCCGGTAGTTACCTGGCGATCTCCGCGATCTGCTCCGAGGGCATGGAGCCGGCTTCGGTCGAACTGCTGGAGAAGGTCTACGACAGCTCACCCACGCCGCTCGTCGTGCGGTCACGGTCTCAGGTGGAACAGCTCTTCGACGGCACCGAGCTGATCGAGCCCGGGCTGGTCGACGTCACGCAATGGAGAAACGACGGGAACTTCCTTCCCATCCGTATCCTCAGCGGGGTCGGCAAGATCGTCTGACGGTGCCGCCGGCCTGACTGCTCAGGCCGCGCCCTGGATCCGGATCTGAGGGATGGGCTTCTCGACGGCGACCTTCGGGAACATGGCCCACACCGATTTCCCGGGGGCCCGCTGCCCGTCCTGTTCGTCGAGCAGGGTCCAGCCCCAGCAGAGGCTCAGGGACTCGATGAGCTGCAGGCCCCGGCCTCCACCGGCGAACGGGTCGCGAGGGCGGCGTACGGGCGGCGTGGGGCTCGGGTCGGTCACCGAGAGCACGAGGTGGGTGCCGCTGCTCACCAGGCTGATCCGGACGGCGTCCGCGCGGCGGCGCTGGAGTTCGTCGGGGTCGCCGACCCGGCCGACCGCGTCGCGCACGCCGTGCTCGATGGCGTTGGCGACGAGTTCGGTGGCGGCCAGCGCGATGTCGTCAGCGACGGACTCGGCGCCCAGGTGGGTCAGGCCGCGCCGGACCATGGCCCGGCCCTGGGGAACGGCGTGAAGGGTCACAGGAAGGATGCAGGTGGCAGACCCGGCCTCGAGGACGAGGTCGATCTCGGCAGCACCCTGCTTGATGTTCTTGGCAGTGCTCTGCTTCGCGGACGGCGCGACGTCCGCGGACTGCGGCTGTGCAATCACCACGACAGGCCCCATACCTCGTTCCCGACCCCGGGGATCCTCGGTCTTTCGCCGGACCGGTTCTCCCTGGGCCACGCGTTGTGCCGGTGCAAACGCTACCGCCAAATGCACGTGCATCTCGAGAGTATCTGATTGGTTCGTGCGGATGCACGTGCATCAGGGGTAAATGTGTGCGCAGTCCGAAATTGACTGAAAGCGGCTTCCGCTAGGACTTGAGGTCGCCGAGATGGCACACTGGCACGAGGTCGCGGCACTGCGGCGGGTTGAACACGAAGAGCCACGCTCATGGGCGATCGGATCCTCTTTGACTTCAGGTGAGGTGCACACACTGTGACGACGCCGGGTGGACCGACGGTCCGGCGCATTCTGGTGGGCGCCCAGCTACGACGTCTGCGAGAGTCGAAAGATCTGACCCGTGAGGCCGCGGCCTATCGCATTCGCGCGTCCGAATCCAAGATTAGCCGCCTTGAGCTCGGCCGCGTCGGATTCAAGGACCGCGACATCGTCGACCTGCTGGAGTTCTACGGGGTCGAGGACGAGGTCCAGCGCGAGATGCTGGTGGCTCTCGCCCGTGAGGCGAATGCCCCGGGCTGGTGGCACAGCTACGACGACGTCCTGCCCAACTGGTTCGAGACGTTCGTCGGCCTCGAAGAGGCCGCCAGCATGATCCGTAGCTACGAGATTCAGTTTCTGCCGGGCCTTCTCCAGACCGAGGCCTATGCCCGGGCGATGGTCAGTTCCGGCGCGCCCAATGCCACGGTGGCAGAGGTCGAGCGCCGGGTGAACTTCCGCGTGAAACGCCAGGCGATCCTGCACCGCAACAGCCCGTCACACTTCTGGACCGTGGTCGACGAGGCCGCCCTGCACCGTCCGGTGGGTGGGGCGAAGGTGATGCGCGAGCAGGTGGAGCACCTCCTCGACATGATGACGTTGCCGAACGTGACGTTGCAGGTCATGCCGTTCCGTTACGGCGGGCATGTGGTGGACGGCGGTGCCTTCACCATCCTGCGGTTCCCCGAGCCGGAACTGCCCGACACGGTTTATGTCGAGCACCTGACCAGTGCTCATTACCTCGACAAGCCGGACCATGTGGAGCGGTACACGCAGAACATGGACCGGCTCACCGTGGACAGTCTCCCGCCGGACATGACCCGCCGGACGCTGCAGAAGCTGCTCGCCGACGCCTGAGGGCGCCTTTGGGGTGATAACACCCTTGCGTGCACAACCATCGATAACTGGGCGTTGCTGACTGGCCACACAGTGTGCAAAACGGGCTGGCCAGTGGCCCGACCTGCCCGTATAGTCCTGAACTGCCCGGCTGCTCGCGCAAATGCACGTGCAGAATGAACGTGCAGAAGGACATGCCAGCGTCCGAGCCTGAGCACCGTCGTCTGCCCAGCACTTGGAGGTCGAGATGTCGCACTTTCACAACGGGATGCCGGCTGACTTGATCAGCGCGGAGTGGAAGAAGTCAGCCCGCAGCGGTTCTCAGGGCAACTGCGTCGAAATGGCGGCGCTGCAGGATGGGCAGGTGGCCGTGCGCAACTCACGGTTCCCGCAGGGGCCTGCCCTGGTCTACACGCACGCGGAGATCGAGGCGCTGATCCTGGGCGCCAAGGACGGCGACTTCGACCATCTCCTGGGGTGATGCAGGGGTGATCCAGAAGTGACTCAGGGGGCGGGCGGTCCGGGGTGGGGCCGCGGCAGGAAGCGGTCCCGCAGTGCCGACAGCGTGGCGAGGACGGCGTACTCCGTGTTCGCGGCGTCCGGCGCGGCTGTTCCCCGGGCCATCCGCTCACGCAGGAAGGCCAGTTCGCTGCCCATCTCCTGAAAGTCGCGCATGGCGCGGCGGGCGCTGGTCCCGCCGGTACGCATGGCCCAGTCGCGGGCCTCGCGGCGGGCCGGCAGGGACGCCAGCATGGCCACCTCGGCCTGGGTCAGCCAGCCCGTCTGACCGTAGATGTCGAGGTGCTGGGCGACCAGCTTGCCCTCCCGGCGGCGGGCCAGCAGGGCCAGCGAGATGAAGGCGATGAACACGGGTAGCTGCAGGACCGCGTAGGCCGCGGCGAACCCGGCCAGGCCGGACGAGGCGGACCAGTTCCAGACCCCGTGCAACAGGACGGCGACCAGGTACCCGGCGATCGGGGCGAAGACCTTCACCAGCGGATTCTTCGCGCGCACGGCGACCCCGACGCCCACCCCGATAGCGGCGGTGAAGAGCGGATGCGCGAACGGGGAGACCACGCAGCGCAGCAGGAACACGAAGAGGGTGCCGCCGCCGGTTCCGTCGTCGGCCAGCGTGCGTCCCAGATAGAGCACGTTCTCCACGTAGGCGAACCCGATGCCTGACATGCCCGCGTAGACGATCCCGTCCACCACCCCGTCGAACTCCCGGCGGCGCATCAGCAGGATGAGCACCACGGCCAGGCCCTTGAACGCCTCCTCGACGAAGGGTGCCACGAACACAGCGGCGTGTGTCATGTCGCCGCCGGCGTTGCGGATGGCGACCAGCGAGGCGGTGTTGATCACCAGGGCGCCGAAGGTCGACACGCCCGCGCCCCAGGCGAACGCCAGGGCCAGCAGGGACGGGGGTTCGGCCTCGTAACGGTCCAGCCAGAGGAAGGTGGCGATGACCGGGAACACCGGCACGGCTGCCAGCACCGATCCGGTGACGGCGCCGAGTATGCCGATCTCCTGCGTGATGGCCAGGAGGCTGAGCAAGCCGGTGGAGATCAGCACCACGATCACGGCGACCCAGAGAAGCGTCGTGAAGATGCTCGGACGCCGCTGGTGCAGCGCGGGGGTGCCGGTGGGGAAGGGCGTGCTCACCCGGTCGAGATTAGCGGCGCGGGGTACCCGGCGGTTCAACAGGAGCCGATGAACGTCTCGGAGCGTAGAGTACCGGCCGTGACATCGGAGAACAGCGAACGTTCGCAGGACCGCATCGTGTGGATCGACTGCGAGATGACCGGCCTCGATCTGGGGAAGGACGCCCTCATCGAGGTGGCTGCGCTAGTCACCGATTCCCAGCTCAACGTGCTCGGCGAGGGTGTTGACGTCGTCATCAGGCCGCCCGACGGCGTGGTGGACACCATGGTGGACGTGGTCCGCACCATGCACACCACCTCGGGCCTGCTCACCGAGCTGGACGGTGGTGTGACGCTTCAGGAGGCCCAGAAGCTCGTACTGGATTACATCAAGGCGTGGGTGCCGGATCCGCGCAAGGCGCCCCTGGCCGGGAACTCGGTCGGCACCGACCGCGCCTTCCTGCTGCGCGACATGCCGGAGATCGACGCGCACCTGCACTACCGCATCGTGGACGTCTCCTCGATCAAGGAGCTCGCCCGCCGTTGGTACCCCCGGGTGTACTTCGCCTCCCCGTCCAAGAACGGTGGCCACCGCGCCCTCGCCGACATCCGGGAGAGCATCGAGGAGCTGAAGTACTACCGCGAGGTGCTCTTCGTGCCCCAGCCCGGCCCTGACAGTGAGACGGCCCGGGCCGCCGCGAAGAAGTACGTTCTCCCGCCCTCCTGACCCCCTTCACCCGCCCGCGTGACGGTTCCGGTGCTCTGAGCAGGCCTGGACGCGTCTGTGCCGCCCGTCACGCGGTGGGGAGCGGATACCAATTTCGTAGTTGGGCCGGGGAACTGGTAATGTTTTCAACGCAGCGAGGGGCCGCAAGGCGCCGAGCAGCGAGGGTCATTAGCTCAATTGGCAGAGCAGCTGACTCTTAATCAGCGGGTTCGGGGTTCAAGTCCCTGATGGCCCACCCTCGGCGAAGGCCAGGTCTACGGACCTGGCCTTTCGTGTGTTTGGAGCCAGCAGATGCTGGGCGGTTGCCGCGGTGAGGGCAGGGCTCAGGCGCTGGGCCCTAGATCCGGTGCAGCACCACGTCGTGAAGGGCGCCGTTCTCGGCCACTGCCGTGAGGTAGGTGTGGTCGGGCTGCTTGCGGCGGTCGGTGGGGGAGCCGGGGTTCAGCAGGCGCAGGCCGCCCGGAGTGAGGGTGTCCCAGGGGATATGGCTGTGCCCGAAGATCAGCAGGTCGGTGTCGGGGTAGGCCTTGTCGCAGCGCTTCTCCCGACCGTCGGAGGCCCCCGTCTCGTGCGTCATCGCGATCCGGAGGCCTTCCAGCTCCAGCCGGGCCACCTCCGGCAGGCGCCGGCGCAGACCCGGCCCGTCGTTGTTGCCCCACACCCCGACCACGCGTTTCGCGCGGCGCTCCAGCTTGTCCAGCAATGACTCCAGCACCCAGTCACCGGCGTGGAACACCACATCGGCCTCCGCCACGCCGTCCCAGACCTGCGCGGGCAGGTCCTGCCCACGTTTGGGTAGGTGGGTGTCGGACATGATCAGCAGCTTCACGGGCACATCTCGACAGTACGGCAGGCGCCTGGATCGGATTGAATCGGACGTCAGGATAGACGCGGGTGGACGCGGGTGGTGGTCCGAACGGCTGGAGGAACGATGCGAACGTGGGGACGCGCGGCGCGAGGACTGCTCGCGGCGTGCCATCCGTTGCCGTCCGCGGCCGTCACCGTATTCGCTACGGCGTATGCGATCGCCGTTCAGAACGGTCTTTCGGTGGACGGTTTCGGGCGGGCGGTGTCGGTCGGGGTGGCGATCCTGGCCGGGCAGCTGTGCGTGGGCTGGTCCAACGACGCGTTCGACGCCTCACGGGACGAGGTCGCGCAGCGCACCGACAAGCCGATCAGCGCCGGGCTGATCGACGCGAGAGTGGTTGCTGCGAGTGCCTGTTGCGCCGCCGCAGCCGCGGTTCTGCTGTCCTGGCGGCTCGGGAACGACGCCGCTCTCTGTCATCTCGTCGCTGTCCTCAGCGCGGTCGGCTACAACGCCGGGCTGAAAAGTGCACCGATCAGCCCGCTTCCCTATCTGGTCTCGTTCGGTCTTCTCCCGGCCATCGCCTCGCTGGCCGTACTCGGGCAGTGGCCACCGGCGTCCACCATGGGTGCTGCCGCTCTGCTCGGAGCCGGCGCGCACTTCGCGAACACGGTGGGCGACAGCGCAGCGGACGCGATCACCGGGGTGAGAGGGCTGCCCCAGCGCATCGGGCCCGACCGCTCGCTGAGCGTGATGGCGGTGCTGATCGCGCTGGCGGCGGCGTGTCTGTTGTTCGGGGTGCTCGGATCGGACGGTATCGGGGTGCTGCGGAAGGTTTTCGCGGTCCTGTTGCTGGCGGCGGGGGTGACTCTCGGGATCACCGGGGCGATCGGGCGCGTCGGGGCGAGCGGCGGACGAGCGGCGTTCCGGCTGACGCTGATCGCCGTGGCACTCGTGGTGGCCGGGTTCCTCGTGACGGCCTGATCTTCAGACGGTCCCCGGTTCTGCCGATCGGTGAGAAAGGGGGATGCAGCGTGGGAGTTCAGACGATCACCGGTCCCAGGCGGGCCGAGGAACTGGCCGAGGAGCTCAACCGGCCCGGACGGCTGCGACCCACGGTCGTGGTCACGATGGCGCGGGGGGCGGAGCGGCCCTACATCGACGCCGGACGGCTGGCCCGTGAACTGGACGGGCTGGCCGACGTCTACCTGATCTGCGACCCGGCGGCGTCCTGGGCGTTCTCCCGCGGCATGCCCGAGATGACCCAGGTGTACGGCGGTGCCGGGCGGGTCTATCCGACCGGGCTGGAGTGGGTGCGGGACCTGCGCCGGTCACGGTTGCGGTTCGCCTACTCGGAGGCGGAGGGGACAGCCACCACCGAGCGTCTGCTGGACGACGGGCTGAGGGCCGCTGATGCGGCCGGCCTGCTGAGGGCCCGTACGGCGGCCCCGGGTCGGGGTCCGGCACCGGAGGTGAAGGGAACCGTCAGCGGTTGCCCGAATCCGTCCCAGGCGATGGTCATGCTGGAGGGCGGCGGATACGCGACGATCCAGGTCGGCCTGCTGTGCGCCGGGGTGGCGTCGGACCGGTTGTTCGAGCGGGGCATGCAGGTGCACGGGATCTACGACGACCGGTCCCGGCGGCTGGACGTCTCCGGGATGCGGATGCCCCCGGGCGAGCGGATGGCCGAGGTCGTCGACGGGGAAGTACTTCTCGGACGGGTCGAGTCGGTGGGTGAGTCGGTGTGCGAGATCGCTCTGCTGCCCGGTTTCCCGAGCTTCCTGTCCCGGGCCCGGGTGACGGGCGACCTGACCGACGATCTGCGGGACCTGATGTCGGTGGGGGAGGTGGTGCCGGTGCGGGTCTGCGCCGGTGGCACCGCACTGAGCATGGTGGACGTCGATGATGACGTTCCGGTGCGGTCCCTCGCGGTACTGCCGGGCGGGCCTGGGTGGCTCGCGCCGATGGAATCGCCGGCTGTCTCCGGTCGTCCGGAGGGTCCTGATCCGTCAGGGCCGGTCGTGGTGCCGTTGCCCGCCCCCGTTCCGAACGTGCGGGTGCCCGGTCTCAGCTATCTCGAGAAGGGCGATGCCGGAACCCGGGACGACGTCGAGCAACTGCACGAGGGCTCAACAGTCAGGGAACTTCCCCGGCCGACCCCCTCGATGCTGGCCGGCCGGGCCGCGCAGGTGCTGGAACGCCCGGCGAAGAAGACCGCTCTGCGGAGTGCGCTGCTGGCGGTGGAGGAGGAACGTTCCGCCAAACGTCTGGCTCTGGTCGAGAAGGCCCGGCTGGAGGAGGAACTGCGCTCGTCAACCCTGGAGATGCAGCATCTGGAGGCCGAACTGGCCCGGCGGATCGGGCTGCTGGAGGCCCGGGACCGTGAGCTGGAACGCCTACGGCGCCGCAACCGCAGGGGAGCCCAGCGCGATCACCGCGAGATGCTCTCGTCGGAAGACCTTTTCACCGATCCTGAAGACCGTTTCCGGTTCGACGTGACGGTGTGCTGGGCGCGGCGGATCCCGGCGGGGGAGAAGACGGGGCGTCCGTTGTCGGCCTATCGTCTCGGCTCGCGATTCCTGGCCTCGATCGAGGGGACTCCCGGTGTCGACCGCGACAAGGTCGTGGATGTGACGGTGGAGGTGCTCACCGGGCTGGCCGGGACGTCGGCCGGCCGGCAGATGCACGCTCTACGCACCGGGCTCGGAGGCAACGACCAGCCGGTGCGGCGCGATGACGGTGCTACCTGTTTCCGGGTGTCCCTGCAGCGGAACACCCCGCAGGCCCGCAGACTGCACTTCTGGAAGTGGGCGGAGGAGATCGAGTTCTCCCGGGTCGTACTGCACGACGACTATGAGCCCTGAGAGGTTCGATCGTTTGATCCCATCGAAAGACCTGGTTCGCTCATTCAGGACGGTTCATGACGATCGAGTGCCGCCTGCGCCCGCTCCAGCGCTTTGCCGGCGTCTTTGAGCCGGCGCTCCTGACGTTTCACCTCGCGCCCGACCTGGGACGTGCGGCGATCACCGGCGTCGAGCCGGCGACGCACCGCCACCACTTCGGCCTGTAGCTCGTCGAGCCTGGCCTGCAGGTCGGCCTGTTCCGACGTGAGCTCGGCGAGCTCCTGTTCCTTCTGCTGCATCTCCGCCTCGGCCTCGGCGACCTCGGCCCGGGTGGTCGCGACCAGTCCCTCGGCCCGGGCGCGACGGGCGGTCTGTTGCTCGACCCGTTGCTCGACGTGGCCTCGAGGTTCTTTCCGAGCGGCTGGGCGCTGGTCCGGGGAGGTGCTCTTCCGGTCACCTCCGCCAGAATCATGTTCTGGATCGCGCAGTTTCGTGTCACTGCGTCTCATGCCGCCGGGTCGACCGGCCGCCTCCTTCGTGCCTCCGGTGTCACTGTCTCGCGCCCGGTACGGCAGTACCACGCTGAGTGGAGTGGCCGTGGCCTCGGTGATGTCGACCTCGCCGAAACCTGCGTATGTGAGCGCGCGGGTGAGTCGGCCGGACATCACGGCCCTTGCGGCCTGCTCATCGGCCACCGCGGCACCGAGGGTGTCTTCCAGTTCTCGGCGAACGGCCACGCTGACCTTCTGCCCGGCCCCGCCGGCCACGTGTTCGGCGTGACGGACCAGCGCGGCGATGAGCTGGTGTCGTTCCTTCGTGAGCTCACGCATGCGAGGCGCGTCGAGGGCGGCCTGGGCCGCACGGAGTTCCCGGCCCAGGTGGTCGAGACGCTCCATGTCGTCACCGGAGCCCTGTTCACCCCGAGCCAGCTGATTGACCAGCCAGGCCGAGGTGGTGGGCCGGCGGAGCCCACCGATCGACTTCGCGGCGACGGTGTCACCGTTCGTGCGGGCAGCGGCAGCCAGACGCGTGCGCTCGGCGGTGAACAGGCCCGGCTCGACCGCGTAGAGCTGGTGCGTGGCCTCCTCGGGCGAGAGACTCACCCCAGACGGTCCGGCAGGCCGAAATAGGGGAACAAGGTAGGCGTGTCCAGGAAGAAGGTCATGTCGGTGATGCGGCCGTCGACGACCTGCAGCACCTGCAGGCTCCATGGTTTCCAGCCGCCATCGGGCGCGACCCGGTACTGGGCGAACGCCGGCATCCCGTTGGCCGAGGTGGCCACGAGCCGGGAGCCCCGGCACTCGTAACCGGGCCCGGTCATCCAGGCGGTGATCTCCTGCGTGCCGCTCAGCCAAAGGTTCAGCGGCGGCATCGACATGGTCGCGTCTTCGTGCAGCAGGGCCACCAGGCCCTCCATGTCGTAGTTCTCGAAGACCTGGAGATAACGCTGCAGCAGATCGGCGGCCTCACCGTCGGTGGTGCCGGCCGAGCTGGTGGAAAGAGAACCCGCCCTGGCTCCGGCCGTCGCCTTCGCGATCGCCTCGTCCGGCGTGGTGCCGTCGGTGGCGAGCGTGGCCCGGGCCCGTTGCAGGGCGCTGTTCACCGAAGCAACGGACGTGTCGAGCAACTCGGCCACCTCGGCGGCTCTCCACTGCAGCACCTCGCGCAGGATCAGCACCACCCGCTGGCGCGGCGGCAGGTTCTGCAGGAGGGCGATGAAGGCCAGCTGCACGGTCTCGCGTTGCACCGCGGCCTCGGCCGGGTCGGCTGTGCCGGTGAGCACCCGGCCGTCCGGGATCGGCTGGATCCAGGTGGCTTCGCCGAGCGGCTCGCCGATCACCACCTCCGCCGTCTTCTGCGAGGGGCCCAGATCCATCGGGAGAGCACGGCGCTCGCGGCTCTTCAGCATGTCGAGGCAGACGTTGGTGGTGATGCGGTACATCCACGAACGCAGAGCCGAACGGCCCTCGAACCGATCGAGCCCGCGCCAGCCCCGGATCATGGCCTCCTGCACGGCATCTTCGGACTCGAAGCCCGATCCGAGCATGCGGTAGGCGTAGGCCGTGAGCTCGGTGCGGAACTGCTCCAGTTCGTCTGCCTGGTGCTCCTCGCCGACCCGATCATCGATCTCGAGAGCGTCCTTGACGGTCCTGACCTCGCTCATGCCGGCGTTCCCCTCCCAGACAACGGCCACTTCGTCGATCTGCCCGCAAGCGTAGGGGCGGCCACCGACAAACTTCCGGTCTTCGCCCCGACCATGGGAAGCCGCGCGTCTCCTCGTCCATCATTCTGGGGGAACCACCTACCCGACGGACACTGCCCCGCAGACGAAACCCCATTGCCAGTCGCGTTCCTTACCGGGCAGGGTTTCCGGGAGGGGCGCAGGTGCCCAACCGGCCCGGCGGTCCGTTCCCGGGACCACGGGAGGTATCACATGCAGATCGAGCCACCGGCCGAGCTGGCGGGTATGACCGAGGTGACCAGCGTCGACGCGCTGCGTGAGGTGGTCGGCACACCGATCCAGCGGGTGGCGGACAAGGTGATGACCCGTTTGGAGCAGCCACACCGGGAGTGGCTGGCCGCGTCCCCGTTCCTCCTGCTGGCCACGTCCGCGGCCGACGGGTCGTGCGACGTCTCGCCGAAGGGCGACCCCGCCGGCTTCGTCCAGGTCATCGACGACACCACGGTCGTCATGCCCGAACGGGCGGGTAACCGCCGCGTCGACGGCTACCTGAACATCCTGAGCAATCCTCGGGCCGGGCTGCTGTTCATGATCCCCGGCCGGACGGACACGCTCCGGATCAACGGGCGGGCGCGCATCGTCAGTGACGCGCCCTTCTTCGACCGGATGGTGGTCAAGGGCCACCGCCCGGTGCTGGCCTTGGTGCTGTCCGTCGAAGAGGTGTTCTTCCACTGCGGCAAGGCGTTCATGCGCTCGGAGCTGTGGAATCAGGAGACCTGGAACCCCGAGCACCTGCCGTCGCGGGCGAAGATCGCCCATCAGATGGAGCGGCCGGACCAGACGCTGGCGGAGGTCGAGGCCTACTACTCGTCCTCGAACTACGCGCAGGGGCTGTACCCGGTCAACCAGGAGTGATCCCAGTTGGTCCCACCGTGTGGCAAGTGGTATAAATCACACTTGTTGCCGGTGGGGCAAAAAGCCCCATGTGACAGGATTCAGCAGGAAATCCTGTCACGGGTCCGGCGCGCAATCCGATGGACCGGGGACTGCTGAAAAGCTTTGCCTCGGTCGGTCACGTTTGCTCCCGTAAAATCAAGCTGGGTCGACGATCAGCGCGCCGAAGTGCCGGGATGGGGCAAATCTGTGGAAAGCACTGAGACGGCATCTGCGCCGTCCTTTCCGCGACCACGTGTTTCTGGTGAGGATCTGGAGATCCGGCGGCTGCTCCGGTTGGCTCGTGTGCACCTGGGCATGGAGTTCGCCGCCGTGGTCGAGGTCCTCGGTGACCACGTGGCTCTGCGGGCCGCCGATTGTGGTCAGACGACACTGAATTTTCTGCTCGACCATCGAACGCCCATCGAGGGCACGTACACCCAGCACATCCTCGCGGGCACACTGCCGACCCATCTGGCCGACACGCACTGGCACCCGGTCAGCCGCGACCTGCCCACCACGCGCATCCACGGGGTCGGGTCCTACGCGGCCATCCCCATCGGCAGCCGGGCGCTGCTGGTGTGTGCCAGCGGTGTGAGTACACCGGGGCTGGACGAGCGCGCCACGCAGTTCCTCGGCCTGCTTGCCGAGGTGATGAGCGAGCAGTTGCGCCGCGCCCAGATCGGCGAGTCCGGGCTCATTCACGAGGCGCTCGACGGCAGCCGGTTCCGCATGGTGTACCAGCCGATCGTCGATCTGATGAACGGTGGCGTCGTCGGCTACGAGGCGCTCGCCCGCTTTGACGATCCTGGATTTCCTACTCCTGCACATGCTTTCGAGGCGGCGATGCGGGCCGGGGTGGGGGTGCAGCTGGAACTGCTGACCATGCGGTCGGCGTTGCGGCAACTGCCCGCGGTTCCCGGCGGGGGCCGCCTGAACGTCAATCTGTCCGCCGAGGCCCTGATGACGCCGAGTGTTGTCGACCTCCTACTGCGTCACGCCCATTACCCGCTCAGCGTGGAGATCACCGAGCACACCCAGGTGCGTGACTACGCCCTGCTCGCCCAGCCTCTCGGAGTGCTGCGGAAGGCCGGGGTGGAGATCGTCGTCGACGACGCCGGCGCAGGCTTCGCCAACTTCGTCCATCTGCTGAAGCTGCGGCCCTCGGTGATCAAGCTCGACATCGAGATTGTCCGTGGCGTCGACCTGGACCCGATGCGGCTCGCCCTCACTCGCAGTCTGGTCGGTTTCGCCGAGGAGGCGAAGGTGTCGCTGGTGGCAGAGGGCATCGAGACCGACGGTGAGTTGCAGACATTGCGTGATCTGGGCGTCGGGTTCGGCCAGGGCTTCATCGTCGGGCGACCGGCAGATCTTCCGGCTGCCTGAGGACGCCGGCACCGGCCGTCGCCCTCGGGTCGCCTCAGTTGCCGGTCGAGTTGCCGGTCGAGTTGCCGGTCGAGTTGCCGGTCGAGTTGCCGGTCTAGTTGTCGACGAGGGACGTCGACAACACGGCGGTCCGGCTCGCCCTGCGCTTCGCCTCGTACTGGGCCTGATCGGCGGCGCGGAACAGGTCGGTCGCGGTCAGGTGCGGCCAGGCCCGAGTGGTGCTGGCGATGCCGCAGGACACTCCGGCTCCCGCCAGCAGGTTCGCGGCTGAGGCGCAGAGCGCGTCGGCGCACGACAGCACCGCCTCGACCGAGTGATTAGGCACCAGCACAACGAACTCGTCCCCTCCGACCCGGGCGGTCATGCTGCCGATCAGTGGGGAGAAATGCTGCATCAGAAGACGGGCCACCGAGATCAGCAACTGGTCGCCGGCCGCGTGGCCGGCGGTGTCGTTGACCCTCTTGAGACCGTTCACATCGACCGCGACCGCCGAGACCCGGCGGGCCGAGGCGTCGGCACTTGATCGGTTGCGTCCGCGGGGGTCGGGCAACTGGCCCAGATCGGTCAGGTGGCCGGGGCCCTCGTTGCGCAGGGCCCGCCGGTGCTGGAGGGCCACCTCGGCGGCGTCGTCGAGGGCGCGGCGGTTGGCCAGGCCGGTCAGGGGGTCGCGGAAGGCGAGTTGTTCGAGGGCCTCGAAATGGATCGCGCGGGACAGGGCTCCCGCGAGGATCGCGCAGAGGGCCTCGGTGTAGGCCAGGTCGAGTGCCGAGAAGTGGGTGAGCGGCGCACCCCGCGTGGCGTAGAACTCGCCCCACAGTTGGCCGTCGACGATGAGCGGCGCGGCCAGTGCGGTGCGCTTACCCAGCCGCTGCAGCAGAGCCACCTCCATCGGGTCGCTCAGCGGGTTGTCCACGTCGGTGATCCAGACCTTGAGGTCGGACAGCACCGCGCGGGCCTGGGGGTAGTCGTCGAAGTGGTAGGTCTCCTCGGCCGGCCAGCGTTCCTCGTCAGGGGCCAGGTCACCCACGTTGATCAGGGTCTGCAGCGTGCTGGTACCCGGCTGCAGGCGGCTGATCGAGATGCTGCTGGCGCCGAGGGCGGCGAGGGCCGACTCGCTGGCCAGTTCCAGCATCTGCTCCAGGCGGATGGACAGACCCAGGGCGCGCGCGACCGTGGCGAGGCTTTGGATCCTCGCTGTCGCCGCCTCGTCGGACCTGGCAGTTGCTTCGTCGGATCGTGATGGCACGGTTGTCCGTCGGGGGTCGGTCGGGGTGTTTCGCCCCGAGTTCAGCACAGGAGGAGATGATGTCATCGTTCGGTGGCCGTTGACCTTGAGTCGCCGATCAGTAACCCGGATTGCTCGAAGTCGGGCACAATGCCGCACGTCGGGAGTTGTCGCACTGCCCGATGACGCCCGGCAAGGTCAGGGCGTTGCAAAATGCGCACGAACGATCGCGGAACGTGCCTGATCGGCTGGATTCGCTACGCGCCCCGTCCAGGGGGCTGGAGGGTATGGAGTGGCCCGGGAGCTGACTTGGAGCCACACTCCCGGGGCGGGTGGTGCTGGTGCGCCCGGCAGGATTTGAACCTGCGACCGACAGATTAGAAGTCTGTTGCTCTATCCGCTGAGCTACGAGCGCGTGTAGGGGCTCGCTACCGATGGCTGCAACGCCTCGTTCGCTGACCCCCGAACGCGATGATACCGGCGCGTCGGGTCTGATGAAGGGAATATGGAATGTCCGCGTCGACGTGCAACGGGTAAAAGGTGCGAACCGTACTTTTGGCTGGTCGATGCGTTGTGGGAGATTGACCTGCATATTCACGAAGTGGTGACGAAGAGTGTGTGGATGAATGCAAAGAGTTTATCTATGCGTTCATTCTCGTTGAATCACCGTGACCTGCATCTCGCCGTACGGCCATTCGAAGGTATCGGCGTGGGTTGGCGGTGTTCAGGGCGGTGAAGCAGTAAACATAGGTGCGGAGACCGGGTCGTTGCGGCCCTTCCTCGCGCATTGAACAATTAGTAATCTTTGGTCGACGGAACGTATTGAATTCGCTCGTCCGTACGGCGACGTGGCGGAGGATGACAGGGAGGTGGACGGCGCTGTGAGCCCGGCAGGAGATAGCCGCCGCACGAAGGACAACGGTGCCGACGGTGTCGGCGGACCGCCCGTCGCTACCGGGTCGATTCCGGTCGTCCCCACCGGGATGCCCGGCGAGGAAGGGTCGTTGCCTCGTGGCACAAGAACTTTCGCTCCCACTGGATATCCGGGTGGCGCTGTGTGGCCTCGTGTTTCTGAAGCAGGCGTTCCTGACCAGGATGGTGTCGTGACCGATTCCGGATCGACCGTTCCGGCCCCGGAAGGTGTCCCCGTCGAGAGTTCGGCGGATTCCCCGGTCGGCCCACCGGCTCGTGTCGCAGCACCTCCGGTACCGATGGGGCCCCTCACGTCCACCGGCCGAGGTGGCCGGTCCGAGGAGATGCCACCCGCTCCGCCGGCCCTGCCTCCGGTCATGTCCCGGGTTCCGGCGGCGGTCGCGCCCGTGAACTCGTCCACGGAAACCCGCACCGGAGCTGCTCCCGTGGCTGCCGCTCCGGTCACCGGCACCGCTGCCCCGGCCGCCCCCGCCCCGCCCGTCGCTGATGCCGAGACCGAGCCGGTGACGGGCGTCTGGTTCGCCCCGGCCATCGGCCGCCGCCACGGTGACCCGGCCGAACCCGGGAGCGACACCGCCGGGATACCGGAAGCGTTCGCCGGACCCGGAGCGCCTGGCGCCGGTGGTCCGGGGACGCTCGCTCCCGAAGGGTCCCGCGGGGATGCTCCGGGGGTCGGTGCCGCTGTGCTGACCCAGGCAGCCTCTGCACCGGTCGTGCCGGCCGCCGGCTCTTATTCTGCGGCGGAGCGTTCCACCGATTCCCGGGTGGACGGACCGGCTTCTGCTGCGGTGGTCCCGTCCGACTCCGGCCGGGCGCCGAGAGCTGCCGGTGCGCCGGCGGGAAGTGTGCGCGTGGGAGCCGCCGGCGGCGGATCCGGTAAGGGTCCCGGGGGAGCCGGCCGGGGTGCGGCCGGTCGTGGCTCGGGCGGCGACAAGGGAAACGGCCCGGGCGCCGGTAACTCCCCGCTGCCCAAGCGGCTGGCCGCCGTCGAGCGGCTCCGCACCCAGGTGGCCACGCTGTCGCTGACACTCGAGGTGGAGGGCGCCGCAGCGGTCCGGAAGGAACGCGAAGACCTCCTCAGCCAACTCGACGACTACATCTTGCCGCGACTGCAGCGCCCGGACGCCCCGGCCCTGGCCGTCATCGGCGGTTCGACCGGCGCGGGGAAGTCCACCCTGACCAACTCGATCGTGGGCCGTGAGGTCACCCGTTCCGGGGTACTGCGTCCGACGACGCGCTCGCCCGTCCTCGTGCACCACCCCATCGACTCGGGCGCGTTCCTCTCGCAGCGCATCCTGCCGCGGCTGACCCGCGTCACCTCGGAGGCCGCCGAGCCGCTCCAGCCGATCGATCCGAACGCCCCGCGCATCACCGGTCTCCGGCTCGTTCCGTATGAAGGCCTGGCCCCTGGCCTCGCATTGCTCGACGCCCCGGACATCGACAGCCTGGTGGAGACCAACCGCGACCTCGCGGTGCAGCTGCTCCAGGCCGCCGATCTGTGGATCTTCGTGACCACGGCGGCCCGGTACGCCGACGCCATGCCGTGGGAGATGCTCAAGCAGGCTGCCGACCGGGGTGCCGCGATCGCGGTCGTGCTCGACCGGGTACCACCGGAGGCGCTGCAGGAACTTCGTATTCACCTGGCCACCAAGCTGCGTGACCGGGGACTCGGCGGTGCGGCGCTGTTCACCGTGCCGGAGGCCGCCCTGGAGAACGGCTTCCTGCCGACCGACGCCGTGAAGCCCCTGCGCGACTGGCTGCGCCGGATCGCCGGCGACGACCGCTCGCGCTCGGTCGTCGTGGAACGCACGCTGAAAGGTGCTCTGCGCAGTCTCCCGGCCCGCGCCCGCACCCTGGCGAAAGCCGCTGCGGCTCAGGCGGACGGCTGGTCGCAGCTGTACGAGGAGATCGACGGCGTGATGATCCCGGCGCGCTTCGCGATGCTGGACGGACTGGCCGACGGGTCGCTGATGAGTGGGCAGGTGCTCTCGCACTGGCAGGAGTTCATTGCCCGGGGTGACCTGGCTTCCCGCCTGGGAGGGACGACCACGAACCGGGCTCAGCGTCTGGGGGCCGCGCTCACCCAGCCGGACCAGGACGAGGCATCGCTGGCCACCACGATCTGTGAGGCCGTCACCGCGTCCGTGCAGCATTCGGTGCGTACGGCCATGGAACAGGTGCTCACCACCTGGCGTGGACACACCTACGGAGCGAGCCTGCTCACGGCCCGCGGGCACCAGGTGGCGCCCGCGGATCCGGAGAAGCTGCTGGCCAAGCCGGTCGGTGAGTGGCGTGAGAAGGTCACGCAGCGAGTGACCGAGGCACTGGCCAAGGCGCGTAAGGATCGACCGGACCTGAAGGTCGACGAACAGGCCGTGACCGACGTGGTCTTCGCTCTCGCGGTCACGCCGGACGCGGGTCACGATGCCTCCGGCAAGACCGTGGCCAAGAAGGTCCGGGTGCGGGCCGGGCAGAGGGCCGGCGTGTCGGAGACCGCCGATTCCGCCGAGGCGGAAGGTACGGCCGTCACTCCGGGATCGACGGTGGGTGCTCGCCTGGCGGTCGAGGAGCTGCTGGGGGAGGACGCCCTGAGGTCGATTCTCGAGGCGGCCCGCACCGATCTGGTGATGAGGTCGGCCACCGTGATCGACGACGAGCGACTGCGCCTGGAGCGGGTGCTCGAGAATCCTGAGGACCTCGGCCTGCGGGTCGGCGCCCTCCTGGATGCGGCATCCGCGGTGAACATCGCCGAATGAGCTCTACCCTGAACCCACATGATGACTGACGTATGCCGTTCCCGGGCGGCAGCACTTGCCGGGACACCCCCGAGAACGTCAGGACCGATGACTCGAAAGGACGGCGAGGCCAGGTGACCGACGTGATGGGTCGGGTTGCCGCACTGTCCGCGGCTCTCGACTACGGATCGCCCTGGCTTCCGCCGGAATCCGTGAAGAAGACGCGTGACCGGATGGAGCATGTGCGCCACCGGCTCGATCTTGGCACCGAACACACCGTGGTCGCGCTCGTCGGCGCCACCGGTGGCGGCAAGTCCAGTCTCTTCAATGCGATCGCCCGGATGGACATCGCAGCGGTCGGCGCGCGCAGGCCGCTGACCACCTCGCCGATGGCCTGTGTCTGGGGCGATCTGGGCTCGCAGACGCTGCTCGACTGGCTGCAGGTACCGGACGAGCGCCGGATGAGCCGGGAGTCGGTGCTCGATGCCGATGACCAGGCCGCGCTCCACGGTCTCGTGCTGCTCGATCTGCCGGACCACGACTCGACCGAGGCCGTGCACCGGGTCGAGGTGGACCGTCTGGTCAGGATGGTCGACCTGATGATCTGGGTGGTCGATCCGCAGAAGTACGCCGACGACTCGCTGCACTCGGGTTACCTGCAGAAGCTCACCAGCCACGACGGTGTGATGCTCGTGGTGCTGAACCAGGTGGACAAGCTCAGCGCCGAAGAGGTCGACACCTGCGTGACCGACCTGCGCCGCCTCCTGGACGGCGACGGGCTGGCCCGCGTCGGCATTGTGCCGGTCTCCGCGACCCGGGGCGACGGGATCGACGAGCTGCGCATCCTGCTGGCTGATGTCGTGCAGGACCGGTTCGCGGTCATCGAACGGATCGAGAGCGACCTGGACATTGCCGCCGAGGAGATCGCCGGCGGTCTGGCGGCCTCGGAACCCGGCGGGGGCAAGCCGGTCTCGCAGGACAAGCTGACCGTCGACCTGGCGGCGGCCGCCGGTGTCCCGGCTCTGCTCGACGTGCTCGGCGCCGACTACCGCCGCCGGGGCAAGGAGAAGCTCGCCTGGGCCCCGGCCGTGTGGGCCTCCCGGATCGCGGCTTCCCGGCGCAGCAGTACCGGAGCGGCGGAGACCCAGCTGCGTGCCGAGACAGCTTCTCTGAAGGCACTCGCATCGCCGGCTCAGCGTCCGGCCGTCCGGATCGCCGTCGACGCCATGCTCGCCGACAACGCCGACTCCTTGCCTGAGCGCTGGGCCACCGAGATGAGGACTCTCGTCGCCCTGGCCGGTGACCCCGGCCTTCCCCCGGAAGACGCGGTCCTTCCCTCCGGTGCTGCCACCACAGCCACACCGGCCGGCTCGACGGGTGTCATCGCCGGAAGGGAACTGCGCGCAGCGGCCTCCCCGGGACCGGGACGGCATACCCCGGCCTTCGGCCTGCCCGTGGTCAACGGCCGTCCCTCGTACGCCGCCAAGCCCGACCCGGAGGGCCTCGCCCGGGTCCTGGACAGCCGGCTCGCCGCTGTCGATCTGCGTTTCACCCCGCCCTTCTGGTGGCACGTCGTCCAGATCGGGCAACACGTGCTCGGTGGCGTCACGGTGATCGGACTGCTCTGGTTGGCCCTGTACGGCCTTCTCCAGTTGTTCGGGCAGGACCTGCCCGGGGCCCTCGGGTCCCTTCCGCTCGCCATCACGGTGGGTGTCGGTGCGCTCGTGGCCGGGGTGTTGCTGCGGCTGTTCTCCCGCTGGTGGCTCACCAACGGGGCCGGCCGCCGCCGCGAGGAACTGCAGGGCAGACTTCACGAAGCTGTCGCCGAGGTCGCTGCCGTACGGGTGGTAGCACCGGTGCGGTCGGTTCTCGCCCGGCACCGCGAGACCCGGCAGGTACTGCTCGGTGAACAGTCCCCTTCGGCCGGTGACCCGGCTGCCCAGGGAGATCAGGTCCCGCCCGCCGGGCAGCGTGAGGCCACTGCGGCGGAGAACAACACCGAGCCGGTGGCGGCCCTCTCCAACTGAAATACCTCTCAGGGTGCGTGCGCTCATGCCTCGATGGTGGAGCGCTCGCCCCGGCGGATCCAGCCGTGGGGCGGGTCTGTGGACAACGTCCCGTTCGTGGATTCCACAGGCCCGCACGACCCGGGGTTTGTCCACAGAAGAACGTTCGCAGCTTCCGGCGGGACGGCGCTCCACCGAGTCTGGATCCCTGATCGGGCATTCGGCCCGGCGAGCTCCGGCCACTCCGGCCGGTGGGCGAAAGGGGTCTTCAGTGAACGACATCCAGGTGGTTCTGCGAGGGAACATCGCCAGCGACCCGCGGTTCGTGCGGTTCGACGACGGCAACTGCGTGACCAGCTTCCGGCTCGCCTCCACCTCGTCGTGGTTCGACCGGGAACGCAACACCTGGGTCGACCGGCGCACCACCTACGTCAGTGTGAACTGCCGGCGGGCCCTGGCCACCAGTGCCGAGCAGAGTCTCCACAAGGGGCATCCCGTGGTGATCACCGGCCGGCTCTGGGAGCGCGCATGGACGAAGGACGACCGGTCGGGACGCACCCTCGAGGTGGAGGCCGAGACCGTCGGCCACGACCTGACGTTCGGCGTCTCCGCGTTCACCCGGTTCACCCGGGAACGGCACGCCGGAGAACCGGTGGGCACTCCCCGTGAGGTGCGGGGCGCCGACGAGCGGGACCCGGACGCGGCGGCGGTCTACGGCGCGGTGCGGGAGATCGGTGAGCCGGTCAAGGACGTCTCCGGTCTGACGGTGCTCGACGACGACACCACGGCGGGTGCGGACGGGACCAAGCCCCGGACCAAGACCCAGACCGCAGGCAGCGGCAAGGTTCCGGCGGGGCGGGCCCAGTGAGCGGAGTCGGTGAGGTGGCGCTTGTGGCCCGGAGTCGTTGAGGCAGGATTCTGGCCATGAGTTCCGTGCAGACGACGAGCCGTGACCTCGGGGCCCGGGCCGTGGGCATCGCGATCGGGGTCCTGGCCGACGCCGTGTTCGGCGACCCCCGGCGTGGACACCCGGTAGCGGTCTTCGGTGCGTGGGCCGGGCGGTTGGAACAGCGGCTCTACCGTCCGACGCGGGCCCGGGGAACGCTGTACGCAGCGGTCGCGGCGGGTCTGCCCGCGCTCGGTGCGGCCGGGCTGGACCGGTGCTGCACCGGTCGCCCGGTCGCCCGGGCGGGGCTGACGGCACTGGCGACCTGGACCGCGCTGGGGGGAACGAGTCTGGCCCGGGAGGGTGCGCGGATGGCCACCGCGCTGGAGAACGGGCAGACCCCGCAGGCCCGGGAACTACTGACCCACCTGTGTGCCCGGGATCCCTCCCGGCTGGAACCGCCCGAACTGGCCCGCGCCACGGTGGAGTCGCTGGCGGAGAACACCTCGGACGCGGTCGTGGCGCCGCTGTTCTGGGCCGCCGTGGCCGGCCCGGCCGGTGTGATCGGGTACCGGGCGGTGAACACGCTGGACGCGATGGTGGGGTACCGCTCGGCACGGTACGAGCAGTTCGGGTGGGCGGCGGCCCGGGTGGACGACGTGGTCAACCTGCTGCCGTCCCGTCTCACGGCCGTTCTGACGGTGGTGGCCGCGCCGGTGGTGCGTGGTTCGTGGGCCCAGGCCTGGTCGGTGTGGCGGAGGGACCGGAACCGGCACCCCAGTCCGAACGCCGGTCAGTGTGAAGCCTCGGCCGCCGGGGCTCTGGGAGTGCAGCTCGGGGGAACGAATGTGTATGGGGGAGAAGTGGAATCGCGGCCGGTGATGGGTAGGGGGGAACGGCCGCCGGGTATCGCCGATGTCCGGCGGGCAGTGAGACTGGGGCGGTGTGTCAGTGCGCTGGCCGCGGTGGTGTGCGCAGGAACGGTCGTCGTCGCGTCGGTCGTCGGGGGTAGAGATCAGAAGGGTGGAGCAGCGTGACGGTGGAGTCGAACGGTTCCCTGCGCGGAGCCCTGATGGTGGCCGGCACCACGTCGGATGCCGGTAAGAGTGTCCTGGTGGCCGGGCTCTGCCGGTGGCTGTCACGGCAGGGGGTGAGTGTCGCGCCCTTCAAGGCCCAGAACATGTCGCTGAACTCGTTCGTCACCCGGGACGGCGCGGAGATCGGCCGGGCCCAGGCGATGCAGGCACGAGCGGCCCGGGTCGAACCCGAGGCCGCGATGAACCCGGTGCTGCTGAAGCCGGGTACGGATCGCACGTCGCAGGTCGTGCTGATGGGCCGGCCGTTCGCCGAGGCCGGGGCGATGGACTACGGCGACCTGACGCCCCGGCTGCTGCCGGTGGTGCTGGAGGCCCTGGCCGATCTGCGGTCCCGGTTCGATGTGGTGATCTGTGAGGGCGCGGGCAGCCCTGCCGAGATCAACCTGCGGCACCGGGACATCACCAATCTCGGGCTGGCCCGGCCAGCTGGGCTTCCGGTCCTGGTCGTCGGCGACATCGACCGGGGCGGCGTGTTCGCAGCGCTGCACGGCACCCTGGCGCTGCTCGACAAGAACGACCAGAAACACATCAGCGGGTTCGTGATCAACAAGTTCCGGGGTGACCCGGCGCTGCTGGACTCCGGGCTCGGCATGATCCGGGAGATCACCGGGCGACCGGTGCTGGGGGTACTGCCCTACCTGACCGGTCTCTGGCTCGACGTGGAGGACTCCCTCGACCTGGAGAAGGACCGGGGCCCGATGCGTCCGCCGTTGGGCAGCGACGTGATCCGGGTGGCCGTGCCCCGCCTGCCCCGTCTGTCCAACATCACGGACATCGACGCACTCGCGGCCGAACCCGGGGTCGTGGTGCGCCTGGTGCACCACGGGGCCGAGATCGCCGGGTCCGACCTGGTGGTGCTGCCCGGTACCCGTGCCACCGTGAACGACCTGGCCTGGCTGCGGTCGACGGGCCTGGCCGACGCGATCGTGGCGCACGCCGCCGCGGGGCTGCCGGTGCTCGGGATCTGTGGCGGGCACCAGATGCTCGGGCGACTGGTCCGTGATGAGGTCGAGTCGCGGCAGGGAACGGTCGCCGGGCTGGGACTACTGCCGACCCGCACCGAGTTCGGCGCGCAGAAGGTGCTGGCCCGGCCGGTCGGAGAGGCCCTCGGGCAGCCCGTGCACGGATATGAGATCCACCACGGTGTCGTCACCCTCGATCCGCAGGCCCCGGAAAGCGCCCGGAACGGGGCCGAAGCGTTCCTGGACGGCTGGCGATCGGGCCCGGTCCGGGGCACGACGTGGCACGGGGCGCTGGAGAACGACGGGTTCCGGCGGGCCTACCTGACCGAGGTCGCGGACCTGTCCGGGCGTGACGGCTTCGTGGTGGCCCCGGATACGTCGTTCGAGGCACTGCGTGAGGCCCGGCTGGACTCGCTGGCTGACATGGTGGCCGACCACCTGGACGTCAAGGCGGTGGAACGCCTGATCAACGAGGGGGTCCCGGCCGGACTGCCGTTCGTCCCACCAGGACGTCCATGATCACGGGGGCGGTCCCCGAGGCACCTCCGAGTGGGGGACCGGCCCGTCACCCGAATGTGGCAGTATCCGAGGCGACCTGCGCGGAGGAACACCGGTGCACGAGGTCGGGCCCTCATCGGCCCGGGTTCGGAGTCCGGGGCGGTCCCGCCACTGTGACCGGATCGGATCCGGAAGCCAGGTACTTCGACCAGGTCCCCGTGCCCGTCTGGGCGCGGTGTGCGCTAGCGGTGGGCGTGGAGACCCGCCGGGAGTGGAGGAAACACCGGTGCCCCCGTACCCGTTGACCGCCGTCGTCGGCATGGACGATCTGATCCTGTCGCTCCTACTTTCCTCGGTGGCACCGGACATCGGTGGTGTCCTGGTCCGGGGGGAGAAGGGCACGGCGAAGTCGACTGCCGTGCGTGCCCTCGCGAGACTGCTGCCCTCGGTCGACGTGATCTCCGGATGCCGTTTCGGTTGTGACCCGCACTCGCCCGACCCGGGCTGCCCCGACCAGCCGCACGGCCACGAGCACCATCCTCGGCCGGCCCGGCTCGTAGAACTGCCGGTCGGTGCGACCGAGGACCGTCTGCTCGGATCCCTCGACCTGGACCGGGCGCTGTCCGCCGGGGTGCGGGCCTACGAGCCGGGTCTGCTGGCAGCCGCGCACCGGGGCATCCTCTACGTCGACGAGGTCAACCTGCTGCACGACCACTTGGTGGACGTGCTCCTCGACGCTGCCGCGATGGGCCGGGTCCACATCGAGAGGGAGAGCATCTCGATCACTCACGCCTCGCGGTTCGTGCTCGTCGGCACGATGAACCCGGAGGAGGGCGAGCTGCGCCCGCAGCTGCTCGACCGGTTCGGTCTGACCGTGGAGGTGCGGGCGAGCCGGGACCCCGACACCCGCGCCGAGGTGGTGCGCCGCCGGTTGGCGTTCGACGCCGACCCGGAGCGTTTCGTCAGGGACTGGCAAAAGGCCGAGCGAGAACTGGCTGCTCGCATCACCTCCGCCCGCGCCCACCTGCCGTCCGTTGAACTTCCCGACGGTGTGCTGCGCCAGATCGCTGCGGTCTGCGCCGCCTTCGACGTGGACGGTATGCGCGCCGACCTGGTCGTGGCCCGCACCGCCCGGGCCCACGCGGCGTGGTCCGGCCGTACTCGGGTGACCAGCGACGACGTACGCGTGGCGGCGATGTTCGCGTTGCCGCACCGGCGTCGCCGTGACCCGTTCGACGCCCCGGGCATGGACGAGAACCTGCTCGACGAGGCGCTGCGGGACAACCTGCCGGACGACCCCGAACCACCGGAGACCGATCCGGACGGTGGGCCCGAGGGTGGTCCGGAGGGCGGCCCGGACGGCGGTCCGGGTGGCCGTACCCCCAAAGACGGCCAGGACGGTGCTGGGGGGACGGCGGACGACGCCGGATCCGTTGCCGCGCAGCCGGATCCCGGACCGGACGCGGCCGCCGAAGGACAGGCCCCGTCGGGACCCTCGAACCAGAGGCGGAGCCGCCCGGGCGAGGAATCCCACGACGACCAGGACGCCCAGGACGACCAGGACCCGAATCCCGACACCCCCCGAGCGCCCGCCCCGGCGCAGGATCCGGTGTCGGCCACGGCCCCCTTCAAGGTGCGGTCGTTCAAGCTTCCCGGTCTCGGAAAAGGGGCGGCCGGAAGGCGTTCCCGGGCTCTGACGACGTCCGGGCGGACGGTCGCCACGCGGCCACTGGACTCCGGGAGCGCGAGCCGCCAGGACGGGTCCGGCCGGGTGCACCTGCCGGCGACCCTGACGGCGGCAGCAGCCCAGCAGCACGCGCGTGGCCGTGAGCCGGGGGGTCCGGTGATGCTGCGCCGCGACGACATCCGGATGGGGGTCCGCGAGGGTCGCGAGGGAAACCTGATCCTGTTCTGCGTCGACGCCTCCGGTTCGATGGCGGCGAAGAAGCGGATGGCCGCGGTCAAGGGTGCTGTTCTCTCGCTGCTGCTCGACGCCTACCAGCGTCGTGACCGGGTCGGCCTGATCACGTTCCGCGGTGCGGACGCCGAGCTGGCCCTGCCTCCCACGGGCGCCGTGGAAGCCGCCCGCATGCGCCTGGACCGGCTGCCGACGGGCGGCCGTACGCCGCTCTCGGCCGGGCTGCGCCGCGCGTGGGCCGTGATCGGGAACGAGAGGCTGCGCGACCCGCACCGGCGTCCCCTGCTCGTGCTGGTGACCGACGGCCGTCACACCTCCGGGGAGGACCCGGCGCGTATCGCCGTCGAGTTCGCCCGGCAGGGCGTGCGGAGCGTGGTGGTCGACTGCGAGCGTGGGCCCGTGAAGCTCGGAATGGCCGGAAAACTGGCGGCCGGTCTCGGCGGTGAGCTGATCACCCTCGACGATCTGCGCGCGGAGTCCCTCGCCGGGATGGTCCGCAGTCAGATGAGCGACCGCACCGAACGGAGAATTGCCTGATGCCGCAGGGAAAACCGGTCACGGTGCCGCAGGACGGCCTGACCACTCGGCAGCGTCGGAACCGCCCGCTGACCATCGTCCACACCGGCACGATGAAGGGGAAGTCCACCGCTGCCTTCGGTCTCGCTCTGCGGGGCTGGACGCAGGGATGGTCGATCGGGGTGTTTCAGTTCGTCAAGTCGGCGAAGTGGAAGGTCGGCGAGGAGAACGCCTTTCGCGCGCTCGGTCGGTTGCACGAGGAGACCGGCGAGGGTGGCGCGGTCAGCTGGCAGAAGATGGGTGAGGGCTGGTCCTGGTCGCGTAAGCCCGGCTCGGACGAGGAGCACGCCGTCGCCGCGCTGGAAGGCTGGCGGGAGATCCAGCGCCGGCTCACGGCCGAGGAACACGGCCTCTACGTGCTGGACGAGTTCACCTACCCGATGAAGTGGGGCTGGGTCGACGTCTCCGAGGTGGTGGAGACGCTGCGGGACCGGCCCGGGCAGCAGCACGTGATCATCACCGGCCGGGACGCGCATCCCGACCTGATCGACGCGGCGGACCTGGTCATGGAGACCACGAAGATCAAGCACCCGATGGACGCGGGTCAGAAGGGTCAGCGGGGTATCGAATGGTGAGCACCCGATGACCGCCCGGATCGTGGTTGCCGCCCCGGCGAGCGGCCACGGCAAGACCAGCGTGGCCACCGGACTGCTCGCGGCCTTCGCCGCGCGTGGTCTGGTGGTGAGCCCGCACAAGGTCGGCCCCGACTACATCGACCCCGGTTACCACGCGCTCGCGGCCGGGCGTCCCGGTCGCACACTGGATCCTTGGCTGGTGGGTGAGGAACGGCTCGTGCCGCTGTTCCGGCACGCGGTGGCCACGCCGGTTCCCGCCGACCTGGCGGTCATCGAGGGGGTCATGGGGCTCTATGACGGCGCCGCGGGACGCGGTGAGTTCGCCTCCACCGCGCACGTCGCCCGGGTGCTGGAGGCCCCCGTCGTCCTGGTCGTCGACAGTACGGCGATGGGTCGTTCGGTCGCGGCGCTGGTCAAGGGCTTCGCCGGGTTCGACCCGCGGATCCGGGTGGGCGGGGTGATCCTCAACCGGGTCGGCTCGGACCGGCACGAGATGATCCTGCGGCAGGCGCTGGACGAGCTCGGCATCCCGGTGCTCGGCGCGATCCGTCGTCACGACTCGCTGGCGACCCCCTCCCGGCACCTCGGTCTCGTGCCCGCGGCCGAGCGGTCGGGCGAAGCCGTGGACGTGGTGCGTGGCCTGGGCGCGGTGGTCGCCGATGCGGTGGATCTGGATGCGGTGCTGGCCATCGCCCGCTCCGCCCCGGCGTTGCCCGGGACCGACTGGAACCCGGACGACGAGGTCGCAGCGGCCCGGGCCGGACTGCATCTTCCCGAGAAGTCCGCGACAGACGGGAAATTCCGGCCGGTCATCGCGATGGCCGGTGGCGCCGCGTTCACCTTCTCCTACGCCGAGACGGCCGAGCTGCTCACGGCCGCGGGGGCGGACGTGGTGACCGTGGACCCGCGTACGGACGAGTCGCTGCCTCCGGGAACCACCGGGCTGGTCGTCGGAGGTGGGTTCCCGGAGGTCTACGCCGAGGAACTGTCCGCCAACGAACCCCTGCGCCGGGCTGTCCTGCGCCGGGCGCGGGCCGGTGCGGCGATCGTGGCGGAGTGCGCAGGTTTGCTCTACCTGGCACGCTCTCTCGATGATCGGCAGATGTGCGGTGTGCTGGATGCGGACGCAAGGATGACCGGCCGGCTCACCCTGGGATACAGAGAGGCGACTGCGATGAGTGACTCGGTTCTCGCCACCGCGGGCACGACCGTGCGCGGCCACGAGTTCCACCGGACCGCGTGCACCCCCGGCGCCGGCGCCCCGCCCGCGTGGGAATGGGCCGCCCCGGACGGAACCCGGCACCGTGAGGGATTCGTCCAAGGTCGTGTCCACGCCTCCTACCTGCACCTGCACTGGGCCTCGATGCCGGGCGCAGCGGTCGGCCTGGCCGACGCCGCCCGGAAGAGCGCCGTCCGAGAGAACCCCGCAGCAGCCCGAGGAGAGGTGAAAGCCTGATGTCGACCACCGCAGCCTCTGACACCGGCTCGACCGACGGTCGCAGCCCTGAGGAGATCCGCGACCGATACACCGAGATCGGCCCCATCACCGGCAGCCTGCATCTGGATCTGCAGGGCACCGGCGACCAGATCGTGGTCGGCATCGGTTCCCGGCGCGGTGTCGGTATCCGCGATGTCCGGATGGCGATGGGCCAGGCCCTGTCCGTGGCCGGGGTCCGCGCCCGTGACGTCGTGGCGATCGCCACCGTGGACGCCAAGCAGAACGAGGAAGCGCTGCTCGAGCTGGCCGACGTGCTGGGTGTGCCGCTGAAGCTGCTGCCGGCCGACGTCCTGGCCGTCCAGCAGGTTCCGAACCCTTCACCGACCACCGAGCGTCTGGTGGGGGTGCCGTCCGTCGCCGAGGCCGCCGTGCTCGCCTCCGATGCCCGGCTGATCGGGGCCAAGCACACCTACCGCGGGGTGACCGCGGCGGTGGGGCGGCTGTCCGCGGTGGCGAAACTGCCCAGACCGCAGGAGCAGACCGGTCCGACAGGCGGTTTCGGGGCATCCACCGAGGCCCGGGTGTACGACCAGTACGACGAGGCCTACATCGCCGAGGACCTCGGCCACCACGGTGATGCCGAGATCGTCCCCGGCCTGGTCGACCTCGCCGTCAACGTGCGCGGTGCCGCCCCTGACTGGCTGCAGCACCGCCTGCGGGACGCGGTCTCCGACCTGTCCTCCTATCCGGATCCGCGAGCGGCCACCGAGGCGGTCGCCGCCCGTCACGGCCGCCCGGCCGACCAGGTGCTGCTGACAGCCGGTGGCGCCGAGGCGTTCGTGCTGCTGGCCCGAGCCCTGGCCCCGCACCGCGCCGTGGTGATCCACCCGCAGTTCACCGAGCCGGAGGCCGCACTGCTGGCGGCCGGCCACGACGTGCAGCGAGTGGTCCTGGCTCCGCCGTTCCGCATCGACCCCGGCCTGGTGCCCGATGACGCCGACCTGGTGATGGTCGGAAACCCGACCAACCCCACGTCGGTGCTGCACCCGGCGCAGACCCTGATCGCGCTGTCCCGGCCCGGCCGGGTACTGGTCGTGGATGAGGCGTTCATGGACGCGGTCCCCGGCGAAGCACAGTCGCTGGCCGGTAGCCCGGAACAGCCCGCGCCGGACGTTCCCGGCCTGGTCGTCGTTCGCAGTCTCACCAAGACCTGGGGGCTCGCGGGTCTGCGCGTCGGCTACCTGCTCGGTGCCCCCGAGCTGCTCCGGGCCTGTGCGGCCACCCAGGCCCTGTGGTCGGTGAACTCGCTGGCGCTGGAGGCGGCCCTGGCCGTCACCTCGCCGCAGGCCGTCGCCGAGGCCGAGGGATACGCGGTGGCCCAGGCCGGCGACCGGGAACAACTGCTCGCGGCCCTGGCCCGGGTGCCCGACATCGAGGTGCAGGGGCCGCCCTCCGCTCCGTTCGTGTTGCTGCGCGCCGGTGGCCCGGACCCGGCCGGTGTCCACCAGCGCCTGCGCTCGGCCGGATGGGCCGTGCGCCGGGCAGACACCTTCCCCGGGCTGGGCTCGGGCTGGCTGCGCGTGACCGTGCGCGATCGCTCGATCTCCGAGCAGTTCGCCGAAGCACTGGGCCGGGCCGTGCACCCCGGGTAGCCGAAGCTGGAACCCGTTCGGCAAGAGTCACACTCAGCAGGACAGGCGTTCGGATCGAGCGCGTCCGGCCGGTAGCGGGAGAGCCTCGCGACCGGCCGGGGTGCCCGTGCGGCACCAGATCTGGGGTGGTGCCTGATGCGGTGGCCGCGAACGTTCACCGGCTGACCCCGTCACTCTTTCGTTCGTGGTCATGCGATCAGAACACGCACGTAGACAGAACACGCACGCGGACAGAACACGCCCGGACACCAGCACAGCCCGGACGCGCACCACCGGTGGGACCCGGACAGCGAGGCCGGGCGCCCACCCCGAGATTTCCTGGAGCACCGATGACCGACGACCAGCTCGCCCAGACCCTCGCCGCGATCCGCCCCGCCGACCCGACGGCGCTGGCCGCGGCCCGAGACCGGCAGAACCGCCTGACCAAGCCCCACGGGGCCCTCGGCGTGCTGGAAGAGGTCTCGATCCGCCTGGCCGGACTGGCCGGCACCTGCCCGCCACCCGACCCCTCGCCCGCGGCGGTGGCCGTCTTCGCCGCCGACCACGGCGTGCACGCGCAGGGGGTCAGCCCCTGGCCGCAGGAGGTCACGGCCCAGATGGTCGCCAACTTCCTGGCCGGCGGCGCCGCGGTGAACGTGCTCGCCCGGCAGAACGGTGCGGCCGTGGTGGTGGTCGACGCCGGCGTGGTCACCCCGCTGGACGGCCTGGTGCCCGAGGGTGCTCTGGTGCCCGACGCATCCACCATCGAGCCGGGCGGGCAGCCTCGACTGGTCGAGCGCGTGGTGCGCCGGGGTAGTGACGACATCTCCGTACGCCCCGCGATGACCCGCGAGCAGGCTCTCGAAGGGCTCACGCACGGCATCACGATCGCCGGCGAACTGGTCGGGGCGGGCTACCGCTGCCTGGTGGCCGGCGACATGGGGATCGCCAACACCACCGCGTCCGCGGCCCTGATCGCGGCCTTCACCGGCACCGACCCGGCCGAGGTCACCGGCCTCGGCACGGGCATCGACGACGCGGCCCACCGGCACAAGATCGGCGTGGTGCGGGTCGCCCTGGCCCGCCGCACGGCCGAGGCGGAGAGCGACGGCACCGGGGACGACCCGGTCGCGGCGCTCGCCTCGCTCGGCGGCCTGGAACACGCGCAGATCGCCGGATTCATCCTCGGTGCGGCCGCCCACCGTGTGCCGATCGTGCTGGACGGCGTCATCTCCGGCGCGTCCGCCCTGGTCGCGGCCACGCTCGCCCCCGACGTGGTGGACGCCTGCCTGGCCGGTCACCGCTCGGCCGAACCCGGGCACGCGGTCGCCCTGAAACACCTGGGCCTCACCCCGCTCGTCGACCTGGAGCTGCGTCTGGGCGAGGGCAGCGGAGCCGTGCTGGCCCTGCCGTTGGTGCGGTCGGCCGTGGCCGTGCTGCGGGAAATGGCCACGTTCGACGCCGCGGGCGTCACCGAGAAGAGTTCCTGAGACAATGCCGCAAGTGGACAGGCCCTACCTTGCCGGCCTCGACCTGACGGGCCGTCGGGTCGTCGTGGTCGGAGGCGGAACCATCGCCCAGCGTCGTCTCCCGGCCCTGCTCGACGTCGGGGCGCAGGTCGAGCTGATCGCGCCCGAGGTCACGCCCGCGATCGAGGGCATGGCCGGCGCCGACGAGATCACCTGGCAGCGCAAGCGCTACGAGCCGGGCGACCTGACCGGCGCCTGGTACGTCATGGCCGTCACCGACGACCCGGCGACCAATGCCGCGGTCGCGCAGGAGGCCGAGCAGCGACGGGTGTTCTGCGTCCGCGCCGACCGCGGCGCCGGCGGCAGCGCCTCCACACCCGCCAGCGGCGAGTGGCGCGGGTTGCGCATCGCGGTGGCCAGCGAGTCGATCGGCCCGGGCTCCGAGCACGGCGCCGACCCGATCCGCGCCGCCGTCGTGCGGGACAGCCTGCTCGAATGGCTGCGCTCAGGAGCGGGCGACGAGATCCTGGCGGCCCGCAAGCAGGCCCGCGGCGAGCAGACCCGCGCCGACGCGGCCCCGCAGAAACTGCCCGGCGTGGCCCTGGTCGGCGGCGGCCCGGGCGATCCGGACCTGATCACCGTGCGTGGCCGCCGCCTGCTCGGCCAGGCTGATGTCGTGGTGGTCGACCGTCTCGGCCCACGCTCCCTGCTGCCCGAGCTCAGCCCCGACGTCGAACTGATCGACGCGACGAAACTGCCGCGGGGCCGGTCGATGTCGCAGGAAGCCATCAACGCCGCCCTGGTCGAGCACGCCCTGGCCGGCAAGTTCGTCGTGCGGCTCAAGGGCGGCGACCCCTACGTGTTCGGCCGCGGCTCCGAAGAACTCGAGGCCTGCCTGTCCGCCGGCGTACCGGTCCAGGTCGTGCCCGGGCTCAGCAGCGCGATCTCGGTGCCCGGCCTGGCCGGCATCCCTCTGACCCACCGCGGGGTCGCCCACGAGGCGGTCATCGTGTCCGGCCACCTGCCGCCCGACAACCCCGACTCCCTCATCGACTGGACCGCGCTCGCGAAACTGCACGGCACGATCGTCGTCCTGATGGGTGTGGCCAACCTGCCCGCGATCGCGAAGACGCTGATGGAACACGGCCGCGACCCCCGGACCGGTGTCGCCGTGATCCAGGACGGCTCGATGCCGGCCGAACGCGTCACGGTGTCGGACCTGGCGCAGATCGGGGAGGTCGCACAGCGGGAGAACATCCGCCCGCCCGCGATCATCGTCATCGGGGACGTGGTGAAGCGCCGGCCGACCGACCCTCAGGCGGCTTTCCAGTAAGGGTCACGCCCGCTGAGAGCGACGATCCGGTCGAGTGCGGGGGCGGTGGCGGGCACCTCGACGGCGTATCCGAAACTCTTGTCCGGCCCGCGGTAGTCGTCGGTGAGCAGGCTCGGGAGAAAATCCAGGGCGGCGGTGACGGCCTCGGCGGGCGGGTCCCAGTCAAGACCGGTGGACCGGGCCAGGTCGTGCCCGTGCACGACGTACTCGCTCAGGCACATGCCCAGCGACATCGAGCCGGGCATCGCCCCGCCGAACATCGTGACCGGCTGGTCGGCGACCCCCGCCGCGACACATGCGGCGATCCGCCGGGAGGCGTCCCGTAGCACGTCGGCGGCCTCGGACGGTGAGGCGGGCGCCTCGTAGCCGTCCACGTCGGGTCGCTCACCGCTGCCGTCGGGATGCTCGAAGGAGGCGGCGAAGAACTGGGCCCACGCCAGGATGTGGTTGCGCAGTACGGCCACGTCGAACTCCGGGCACGGGGTCGGCGCGCCGTACTGCGAGGGCTCGACCTCGGCCACCAGATCGGCCAGCTGATCGAGAACAGAGGTGAGGTACTGCCCGTGGCTCTGAGTCATGAGGACCAAACTAGGTGCGGGGTGCGACCGCGAGATTGAAGAACCGCGACACGAGGGCACGGAGATGGAACCCAGGAGCATCGACAGCATCGAGCAGGACAGCCGCGGCATCATCGAGCCGGGCGAGTTCCGGCGTCGCTACCGGCTCAACCGCTATCCGGCCGGGCCCGCCCTCGAAGGGCTGATCAGCTGGTTCTGGGTCGTTTCGTGGTCCCTGCCGCCGGGGGAGACCCACACCCAGGAACTCCTGACGCACCCGTGCGCGAATCTTTACGTCAGCCCTCAGGAGCCCACCACGGTGGACGACGACCTCGGTCCCACCGTCGCCGAACTCGAGGGCGTCGTGCTGAACCGCTCGAGCCGCCGGATGGCGGGGGAAGGCAGCTGCGTGGCCGCGATGACGACCCCCGGCGGCCTCGGCGCGTTCCTGACCGGTCCGGCCGGTCAGTACAACGACCGCACCGTCCGGCTGGGAACGGCTGTCCGCAGCGACGACGACATCCTGGTACGAAACATCGGACGGGCCCAGGGCGAGCCGGCCAAGGTCGACGTGTTGCGCACGGCCCTGGAGAACGCCGTGAGACCCGAGAGGGTCACTGCGGCGAGAGAGGTCGCTGCCACCGCGCGTCTCGCCGAGACTGACCGCACCCTGCGCAAAGTGGAACATCTTGCGCAGAAGGCGGGGACGGGCGTCCGTACGCTCCAGAGAATGTTCGCCGAGTACGCCGGGGTCTCGCCGACCTGGGTGCTGCGCCGCTACCGTCTGCTCGAGGCGGCCGAGGCGGTGCGCCACGGTGACCGGGTGGTGTGGGCCCGGATCGCCGCCGACCTCGGGTACAGCGACCAAGCCCATCTGGTGCGGGATTTCAGCGCCGCGATCGGCGCGACCCCGGCCGCCTACGCCCGGTCCCTGTCGTGAGCAGGAACCGGGCGTAGAGGTCACCGGCCCTCGAGATCGCCTTCCGTCTTCAGGAAGACCTCACGCAGCGCGTCGAGCATCTCCGGTGAGGGCTCGGCCCACAGCCCTCGCTCGGCGGCCTCCAGCAGGCGCTCGGTGATGCCGTGCAGCGCCCACGGGTTGGAATCGGTCATGAACTTCTGCGTGGCCTCGTCGAGCACGTAGGTCTCGGCGAGCTTGCCATACATCCAGTCCGCGACCACGCCGGTCGTGGCGTCGTACCCGAACAGGTAGTCCACCGTCGCGGCCATCTCGAAAGCGCCCTTGTAACCGTGCCTCTGCATCGCTGCCACCCAGCGCGGGTTGACCACCCGGGAGCGGAACACCCGGGAGACCTCCTCGTGCAGGGTGCGGGTGCGCACGGCCGAGGGGTGGGTGCTGTCTCCGATGTAGGCCTTCGGCGCCGTACCGGTCAGCGCCCGCACCATCGACACCATGCCGCCGTGGTACTGGAAGTAGTCGTCGCTGTCGGCAATGTCGTGCTCGACGCTGTCGTAGTTCTTGGCGGCAACGGCAATACGAGAGTAAGACTTCTCCATGTCGTCACGCGCCGGCCGGCCGTCCAGCCCCCGTCCGTAGGCGTAACCGCCCCAGACCGCATACACCTCGGCCAGATCCGCGTCGTCCCGCCAGGTGCGGGTGTCGATGAGCGGGAGGACGCCCGCCCCGTACGTTCCGGGCTTGGATCCGAAGATCCGGGTGGTGGCCCGCCGCGCATCGCCGTGGGCCGCAAGATCGTCCTGCACGTGAGCCCGCACAAAATTCTCCGCCGGAGACTCCTCGAGGGAAGCCGCCAACTGCACCGCGTCGTCCATCATCTGCACCACGTGCGGGAACGCATCGCGGAAGAAACCGGAGATGCGCACCGTGACGTCGATGCGCGGGTGCCCCAGCTCGGTCAGCGACATGGCTTCCAGCCCGGTGATCCGGCGCGAGGCGTCGTCCCAGACCGGCCGCACACCCAGCAGGGCCAGTACCTCGGCCACGTCGTCACCGGAGGTCCGCATCGCCGACGTACCCCAGACCGACAGGCCCACCGAGCGCGGCCAGTCACCCTCGTCCGCCCGGTACCGCTCGAGCAGCGACTCGGCCATCGACCGGCCCGTCTCCCAGGCCAGCCGGCTCGGCACCGCGCGCGGGTCGACCGAGTAGAAGTTACGCCCGGTCGGCAGCACATTGACCAGACCGCGCAGCGGCGAGCCGCTCGGGCCCGGGTGCACGAAACCGCCTTCAAGGGCGTGCAGTACGGCCGTGAGCTCGTCCGTCGTGCGCAGCAGGCGGGGAACCACCTCGGTCGCGGCGAAGCGGAGAATGGCCTCCAGCCCCTCGTGGTCGACCTGCGAGACATCCACCTCGGTCGAGGCGAACACCGACGAGATCACCGCCGGCACCGCGTCCGCCGACCAGGACGCGTCCGAGAGCGCCTGCACCAGGGCCTCGGCCGTGGCCTGGGCCGCGTCCACCTCTTCCAGGCCGTCGGTGTCCTCACCGACCGAACCCACCGACGCCTCATCCAGACCGAGTGCCTCACGCAGCCCGGGTAGCGACTGCGAACCGGCCCAGAGCTGACGGGCCCGCAGCATCGACGTGACCAGGTGCACGAGCACCGAACCGGTCGGTGCCTGGCCGAGAATGTGCAGCCCGTCGCGGATCTGGGCGTCCTTGACCTGGCAGAGCCAGCCGTCCAGGTGCAGGATCATGTCGTCGAACTCGGCCTCGTGCGGCCGCTGCGTCAGACCCAGGTCGTGATCGAGCTTGGCCGCGTGCATGAGCGTCCAGATCTGCGACTGGATCGCCGGGCCCTTGGCCGGGTCGAGGGCCGTGACCGAGGCGTACTCGTCGAGAAGCTGCTCCAGGCGGGCGATGTCGCCGTAGGAGTCGGCCCGGGCCATCGGCGGCACCAGGTGGTCGACCAGCGTGGCGTGGGCCCGGCGCTTGGCCTGCGTGCCCTCGCCCGGGTCGTTCACCAGGAACGGGTAGATCAGCGGCAGGTTGCCCAGTGCCGCGTCGGGCGCGCAGGACGCCGACAGCGCGAGCGTCTTGCCGGGCGTCCACTCCAGGGTGCCGTGCTTACCCAGGTGCACCACCGCATCCGCACCGAAACCGCCTTCGGAGGCAGGAAGGTTCAGCCAGTAGTAGGCGGCCAGGTAGTGGTGCGAGGGCGGCATCTCCGGGTCGTGGTAGATCGCGACCGGGTTGTCGCCGAAGCCCCGCGGCGGTTGCAGCAGCATCACCACGTTGCCCGCGATGATCGCGGCCAGCACGATGTCGCCGTCCGGGTCACCGCTCGACAGGGCCCCGCCCGGCGGGTCGACGAACATCTCGCCCGGTACCGCGCCCCAGTGCCCCTCGACCGACGCGCGCAGGTCGTCGGGCAGGGTCGCGAACCAGCGCCGGTACACCGCGGCCGGGATCCGGACCGGGTTGCGCGCCAGGTCGTCCTCGGTCAGCCAGTCCAGGTCCTGGCCGCCGGCCTCGATCAGCCCGTGCACCAGGGCGTCGCCGTCCATCGCCGCGAAACCCGGGAACGCACCTTCGCCCTCGGAAGGGCCGACGTCGTACCCCGCGTCCCTCATCGACGCCAGCAGGGCCAGTGCCGAGGCCGGGGTGTCGAGCCCCACCGCGTTACCGATGCGCGCGTGCTTGGTCGGATAGGCGGTGAGCATCAGGGCCACCCGCTTGACCGCCGGCGGAACGGCCCGCAGACGGGCGTGGGCCACTGCGATACCGGCTGCCCGCGCTGATCTTTCTGGGTCGGCGACGTACTGCGTGAGCCCGTCCGCGTCGACCTCCTTGAACGAGAACGGCACCGTGATCAGCCGGCCGTCGAACTCCGGGATCGCCACCTGGTTGGCGGCGTCCAGTGGGATCAGCCCCTCGGAGCTCTCCACCCACCGCTGACGCGAGGTCAGCGTGCTGATGGCCTGCAGGATCGGCACATCCAGCGCGGCCAGGGCGCCGATGTCCCAGGTGGAGTCGTCACCCCCGGCCGAGGCGTTGGCGGGCCGGTTGCCTCCGGCCGCGAGCACGGTCACCAGCAGGGCGTCGGCGGTGCCCAGCGTGGCCAGCAGGTCGTCGTCCGCCCCGCGCAGGGTGGCGCAGAAGATCGGCAGCGCCCGCCCGCCCGCGTCCTCGACGGCCGTGCAGAGCGCCTCGACGAACGCGGTGTTCCCGGCCACGTGGTGGGCGCGGTAATAGAGCACCGCGACGGTGGGACGGTCGCCTGTCACGGGGGGTCGCTCCAGGATTCCCCACAGCGGGGTGCCGGCCGGCGGCTCGAAACCGAATCCGGTCAGGAGCACGGTGTCGGTCAGGAACGCGTGCAGTTCGGCGAGGTTGCCCGGACCGCCCTCGACCAGGTACCCGTGGGCCTGGGTGGCCACCCCGACGGGAACGGTGGAGCGGCTCATCAGATCGGCGTCGGGCAGCGCCTCGCCGGAGAGCACGACCACCGGCACCCCCTTGGACAGCAGGGCGGCCAGGCCCTCCTCCCAGGCCCGGGTGCCGCCGAGCAGGCGCACCACGGTGACGGCCACACCGTCGAGCAGGCCGTCCAGGTCGTCCACGGACACCCGGTTCGGGTTGGCCAGCCGGTACGGAACGTTGCTGGCGCGAGCGCTGAGCAGGTCGGTGTCGGAGGTGGAGATGAGCAGAACGGGCTGCCGTTCGATGGGCACGTCGGTCACGAACGTCCTCTTCCTCGCCGTCCGCGCGGCGGGTTGCTGCGGCGTGGCACAGTCTCCTGGCTCGGCGTCCTCGTGAGGTCTCAGGCCTTCCAGCCCTGACGGGCCGTGACCATCGATCCAGAAACGTCACTCAGCGCTCACAGTGGCGCGACCGCGCCGGAATCTCACCGGCTTCCTGTCCACCACGCCGCTCGATTGTTCGGGGGTATCTGACGGTGCCACTGTGCCAGCCCGGCGCACGGCACCCAACCCCTGGCCTACCCTTGGGCGGTGTTCGTCGTCCATGCCTGGTGGTCTCCCGGCCCCGGTGATCCCGCAGACGACGGCTCTCTCCTTCTCTGGGCGGAAGATCCGCAGGTCCGCGCGGTGCCCGCCGAGCGCACCGGGCGCCGTCCCAAGGTGCGCGAGCATCCCTTCGACATTGCCGCCGACGAGCTCACGAAGACCCTCACCGACGTCTGCGGCCTGATCGCCGAGGGCTGGCAGGAGGGCACCGCCGACCTCGTGCTGCCCTCTTTCCAGCACGCCCCGGCCGGTTCGCCCGAGCTGCTCGACCTGCGCTCGGGCTGGGCGCCCGGCGCCTCCGGTCACGTCGAGGGCGAGTCGGCCCGGCTGTTTCCCGAGGTCCGGTGGCGGGTGGTCACCGTCTCGGTGCCCGCCGCCCAGGCGCCCGCGGTGCTCGACGGCCTGAAAGGGTCAATGGGGGACGCGGTGGCGCTCGGTTCCGACGTCCGTCACCTTCTCGCTCTGCTCGCCTTCTCCGAAGATCTGATCAGCAGGGGACGCGTGCTGCCGGTCGCGCTGGAGGCTCCCGACGGTCACGGGGTGGCCCGGTGGCGCCCGGTTCTCACCGGTGACGACGGGGAGTGGTTCCGGCACGCGGTCGCGACCCTGCCGCCCTCGTTCGGTGCGGCGCTGGCCTCCGGGGCGACCGGGGCGACCGGGGCGACCGGGTTCACGCCGGGCCGGTGTGCGGCCGCGGCGGTGGACGCCTTCGTCGACGTCGGGGTGCGGGCCCGGCTGCGTCCGGCCCGGGCGTCCGGCGGGCTCGGGCTGGCCGGCTGGCGGCAGGCCCTGCACGGCCCCTACCCGGCGTTCCCCGCGAACCGGCGCCAGATCGGCCAGCTGGTCACGGGTCTGGAGCAGTGGCAGGCCGAGGCGGTCTCCGGCGGTCTGGTCCGGGCCGGTTTCCGGCTGGTCGAGCCCACCGACGACGACATCACCAGCGTGCTGCGCCCGGGCGACGAGGAGCTGCGACCGGCCGACGAGGCGGCGATGTGGCGGCTCGAGTTCGGTCTGCAGGACGCCGATCAGCCCGGCCTGTTCATCCCGGCCCAGCAGATCTGGGACGCCGAGCTGACCCTGACCCGGCTGCGCCGCAACGCCCCCCGCCCGCAGGAGACGCTGCTCGCCGAACTGGGCCGGGCGCTGCGGCTCTTCCCGCCCCTGCGCGACGCCCTGCTGCAGGCCCGCCCGGCGCAGCTGCTGATGGAGACCGCCACCGCGCACCAGTTCCTGACCGAGTCCGCGGGTCTGCTGATCGGTGCGGGGTTCGGTGTGCAGCTGCCCGGCTGGTGGTCGAAACCGCAGCGCCTCGGCGCCCGGCTGCGCGCGGGCACCCCGCCCCAGCCCGGAAGGATCGAGGGCTCACCGGTCTTCCGGCAGAATGACATCGTCGAGTACGACTGGCGGCTGTCGATCGGCGACCAGCAGCTGACCGACGACGAGGTGGCCCTGCTGATCGAGTCGCAGGCCCCGCTGGTGCGGCTGCGCGGTGAGTGGATGCAGGTCGATCCCGAGAAACTGCGCAAGGCCCGGGCCTTCCTGCGCAAGCGGCGCAAGACCGGTCCGGAGACGATGTCGATCGCCGACGTGCTCTCGGTGATCGGCGCCGGCTCGGAAGGCCCGGCCGGGCTCGAGGTGACCGGGGTGGACGCGTCGGGCTGGCTGGCCGACTTCCTCGCCTCCGCGGAAGATCGCCAGTTGCAGCCCTTCACGGTTCCCGAGGGATTCGTGGGCGATTTGCGCCCGTACCAGGAGCGCGGCGTGGCCTGGCTGTCATTCCTGGAGAACCTGGGCCTGGGAGCGGTTCTCGCCGACGACATGGGCCTGGGCAAGACCGTGCAGCTGCTCGCGCTGATGGCCGCAGACGCGCCGCTCGAGGATACGGGGGACACCGGGGCAGACCTGATCCCCGGCCCGACCCTGCTGGTCTGCCCGATGTCGCTGGTCGGGAACTGGCAGCGGGAGGCCGCGAAGTTCACGCCGGGGCTGCGGGTTCACGTGCAGCACGGCGCGGACCGTCCGCAGGGCGAGGAGTTCCACGACGCGGTGAGCGGTTGCGACCTGGTCGTCACCACCTACTCGCTGCTCGCCCGCGACGCGGTGACCCTGCGCAAGTACGCCTGGCGGCGCATCGTGCTCGACGAGGCCCAGGCGGTGAAGAACGCCGCGACCCTGGCGGCCACGGCTGCCCGTTCGCTCACGGCCGGGCGGCGGATCGCGGTCACGGGTACGCCGGTGGAGAACCGGCTGGCCGACCTGTGGAGCCTGATGGAGTTCGCCAATCCCCGGGTGCTCGGCGACCCGGCCGATTTCAAGAAGCGCTACGCCCTGCCGATCGAGCGGGTCGGGTCGGACGAGGCCCGGGAGAAGCTGCGGGCGGTGACCCAGCCGTTCATCCTGCGCCGGGTGAAGACCGACCGCACCATCATCAGTGACCTGCCGGAGAAACTGGAGATGGAGGTGGTCTGCACCCTGACGTCGGAGCAGGCCGCGCTCTACCAGAACGTGGTCACCGACATGCTGGCCCGCATCGAGAACAGCGAGGGCATGGAACGGCGCGGTCTGGTGCTGGCCACCATGACCAAGCTCAAGCAGGTCTGCAACCACCCGGCCCAGTTCCAGCGCGACGGCAGCCGGGTCGCGGGCCGTTCGGGCAAGCTGGCCCGCCTCGAGGAGACGCTGGACGAGGTGCTCGCCTCGGGTGAGAAGGCGCTGATCTTCACCCAGTACGCCGAGTTCGGCGAGATGCTACGCACCCACCTGACCGCGAGATTCGGCCGCGAGGTGCTCTTCCTGCACGGCGGGGTGCGAAAGACCCAGCGCGACGAGATGGTCGCGCGGTTCCAGGAAGAGCGTCCGGACACCCCGCCGATCTTCATCCTCTCCCTGAAAGCCGGCGGCACCGGACTGACCCTCACCGCCGCCAACCACGTCATCCATGTGGACCGCTGGTGGAACCCCGCCGTCGAGGACCAGGCCACCGACCGGGCCTTCCGGATCGGGCAGTCCCGCACCGTGCAGGTGCGCAAGTTCGTCTGCGCGGGCACCCTCGAGGAACGCATCGCCACCATGATCCGCGACAAGCGAGGGCTGGCGGCCTCGGTCGTCGGCACCGGCGAGAACTGGCTGACCGAGCTGTCCACCGCCCAGCTGCGCGAACTGCTGACCCTGGATCCCGAGGCGGTGGGCTGATGGCCGGCTTCGAGCAGTACGGCAAGCCCCGCCAGGTGGAGAACGGCCTGACCGCCCGCAGCGCCCGGGGCGACATCGGCGAGCAGTGGTGGTCGCGCCGGTTCATCGGGGTGCTCGAATCCTTCGCCCTGGGCACCCGCCTGACCCGGGGCCGCGCGTACGCCCGTAAGGGGCAGGTGGTCTCGCTGGAGGTCGGGCCCGGGGTGGTCACGGCGCAGGTGCAGGGTTCGCGGGTCACGCCCTACCGGGTGCGCATCGGCCTGAAGAAGTTCACCCGGCTGGTCTGGGCCAAGGTCGAGGTGGTGCTGGCCGAGCAGGCGCTGTTCAGCGCGCAGCTGCTGGCGGGGGAGTTCCCGCGCGAGCTGGAGCCGGTGTTCGCCCAGGCCGGCGCGCCGCTGTTCCCGGGGCGGCTGGCCGACCTGGACCTGGCCTGCACCTGCCCTGACGGGGCCGTGCCGTGTAAGCACATCGCCGCCGTGTTCTACCTCCTGGCCGAGCGTTTCGACGACGACCCGTTCCTGGTGCTGCTCTGGCGCGGACGGGACCGGGAGGTTCTGCTCGACCAGTTGCGTGAGCTGCGGGGTGACGAGGAGCTGCCCGAACCGGTCGGTGAGGTCACCGACGAGCCGCGCGCCACCGCGTCCCCCGTTCTGGGAGCCGCCCTGGCGTTGACCGAAAGCGATCTCGCTCCGGTGGTTACCGGTCGCAAGCGGGCCAAACCCGGCCCTCCGGGCGGTGATGCGGTGATCTTCTGGACCGCGGGTCAGTTGTTGCCGATGCCCAGTCATCCGGAGCTGCCGGTCGATCTACTGTTGCGTCAGTTGCCGGTCCCGGGCTCCGCACTCGGTGGCGCCCCCCTGGTGGACGACCTGGCCGGTCTCTACCAGGCGATGACCGACCGGGATTGACCGTTTTTGCCCGCGATACAACGAATTCCGACGGTGAATACTCTCCCGGCACGGGCGTGCGAGGCGGGATTCCGCGGGTCCGGCGAGGCAGTCTTGGGCAGTGACCTCCGAGCAGAAGCCCAGACGCCAGAAGTCGGCGCGCCGACGAGCCGATGGTCCCGGGTCGCGGCGGGCAGATCCGAAGGCGGCTTCTCAGCCCGATGTGAAGGCTGATGCGAACGCTGATGTGAACACTGATGTGAAGGGTGCGCCGGAGGAGGTGCAGGAGCGCGCCGGGGTTGCCGAGGAGAAGAGGATGGCAACGGCGGCGGCGGAACCGGACGGGTCGGGATCGACGGATATTCCCGCTCCGCGGTCTGCCACCCAGGCGGTGAGGGCAGCCGGAGAGGACGATCAGGAGAGCCGGGAACGGAAGCGGCAGGCCGAGGAGCGTGAGGTGGCCGAGGCGATGGCCGCCTACTGGTCGCACGGCACGCCCAGCGACGACGAGGTGCCCTCCGACGATGACCAGCGCGGTGGACGCCGGTCGGGGTGGGGCGACGGGGGCGTGTCCTGGGGGCTGCCCGCCGAGCCGACGGCCGAGCACGACCGGCTGGCCGAGTCGCCGGGGCCGGGCAGCCCGTGGCGTCAGTGGGGGCCGTACCTGTCCGGCCGGCAGTGGGGCACCGTGCGGGAGGACTACACCGCCGACGGCGACGCCTGGTCGGCGTTCCCGTTCGAGCACGCGCACGCCCGGGCCTACCGCTGGGGTGAGGACGGGCTGGGCGGGATCAGCGACCGTTTCGGCTTCCTCAACTTCTCGGTGGGCCTGTGGAACCGCAAAGACCCGATTCTCAAAGAACGTCTGTTCGGTCTGACGAACGGCCAGGGCAACCACGGTGAGGACGCCAAGGAGTACTGGTGGGCGGTCGACGGTACGCCCACGCACAGCTGGATGCAGTGGCTCTACCGCTACCCGCAGGCCGAGTACCCCTACCAGCAGCTGAAGGACGAGAACGCGCGGCGGGGGCGGGACGAGCGGGAGTACGAACTCGGCGACACCGGGGTGCTCGACGGGAACCGGTTCTTCGACGTCATGGTGACCTACGCCAAGGCCTCGCCCGAGGACATCTGCATCAACATCCGCGCGACCAATCACGGCCCGGCGGCGGCACCGCTCGACCTGGTGCCGCAGATCTGGCTGCGCAACACCTGGACCTGGGGCCGGGATCCGCGCCGCGGCCACATGCACCAGCTGATGCCGCCCACTCTCGCCGTCGGCGGGATGGAGGCGCTGGAGGTGAAGCACGGTTCGCTCGGCACCTACTACCTGGCCGCCGAGGGCTCACCGGTCTTGCTGTTCTGCGACAACGAGACCAACGCGGTGTCGCTGTTCGGGGCGGGGCGCAACATCAGCCCGTACCCGAAGGACGGCATCAACCAGCGCATCGTGCACGGTGACCCGCAGCTGGTCAACCCGTTCGACGAGGGCACCAAGGCGGCCGTCTGGTACTCGTTCGACGCCGTCGAGCCCGGCCAGTCCGTCACTGTCCGGCTGCGCCTGACCCGGCAGATGCCCGAGAGCAACACGTTCGGGGCCAGCTACGAGGCCGTGATGAAGGCCCGGCGGCGGGAGGCGGACGAGTTCTACGGCCGGGTGATCCATCCGGATCTGTGCGCTCAGGACCGGCACGTGGCCCGTCGCGCCTACGCCGGTCTGCTCTGGGGCAAGCAGCTCTACCGCTACGACGTGGAGCAGTGGCTGGAGGGCGATCCGGGCAGCGCCACCCCGGCCCCGGAGTCGCGCCGGGCCAAGGGAGGCCGTAACACCACCTGGCGCCAGGTCTCGCTGGCCGACGTCATCTCCATGCCGGACGAGTGGGAGTACCCCTGGTTCGCAGCCTGGGACCTGGCTTTTCACGCGATTCCGCTGGCCCACGTCGATCCCGACTTCGCCAAGGAACAGCTCGTGCTGATGTGCCGCGAGTGGGCGATGCACCCCAACGGCCAGCTCCCGGCCTACGAATGGGCCTTCGGCGACGTGAACCCGCCGGTTCATGCCTGGGCCGCGTGGCACGTCTACCGCATCGACGGGTACCGCGACCGGGAGTTCCTCATCCGGGTGTTCACCAAGCTGCTGCTGAACTTCTCCTGGTGGGTCAACCGGAAGGACTCGACCGGGTCGAACATCTTCGAGGGTGGCTTCCTCGGGATGGACAACATCGGCCTGTTCGACCGTTCCGCCCCGCTGCCGCCGGGTTTTCGGCTGGAGCAGTCCGACGCCACCAGCTGGATGGCGTTCTACTGCCAGCAGATGTTCAAGATCGCCCTGGAGCTCAGCCGTTACGACAAGGCCTGGGACGACACCGCCACCAAGTTCCTCGAGCACTTCCTGGCGATCGCCCGGTCGATGACGAGTTTCGGGTCGCACGAGGTCTCGCTCTGGGACGAGGAGGACGGCTTCTTCTACGACGTGCTGGTCGGGCCGGACGGCAGCGCCCAGCCGATGCGGGTGCCCTCGATGGTCGGCCTGCTGCCCATTCTCGGCGCCACCGAGGTGCCGCCGTGGATCAACGAGGAGTGCCCCGACGTCACGGCCCGGCTGCGCTGGCTGCAGCGCCGCCGGCCGGAGCTGGTCGGGCCGCTGCTGTTCGCCAAGGGCCCGGGGGAGCGCAAGATGCTGCTCTCGCTGCTCGATCCCGAGCGCCTGCGCCGCATCCTGGAGCGGATGTTCGACCCGGGACAGTTCCTGTCCCCGTACGGCATCCGGTCGATGTCGGCCGGTGTCCGCTCCGGCGTCACCACGGTCATCGACGGCCGCAGCGCCTCGATCGAGTACGAACCAGGAGAGTCCCGCACCGGTCTGTTCGGCGGTAACTCGAACTGGCGGGGCCCGGTCTGGTTCCCGGTGAACGTGCTGCTGGCCGACAAGCTACGCACCTACGGCCGGCACTTCGGCGACACCTTCACCATCGAGATCCCCACCGGTTCGGGCAACCACCGCACCCTGAGCGAGGCCGCCGACGTGATCGACCGCGGTCTGGTGGCCCTGTTCCGGCCCGTCGACGGCAAGCGTCCTTCCGACGGCGAACGCATCGAGGCGAGCGACAACCCGCTGTGGGCCGAGCACCCCACGTTCAGCGAGTTCTTCGACGGTGACACCGGGGAGGGCCTGGGCGCCACCCACCAGACCGGCTGGACGGCTCTGGTCGCCCACCTCCTGAATCCCCGTCTCCCACCCGACCCCCGCCAGCGCGGCTGGGCCTGACCACGAGAATGCCGCCCCCGAAACGACGCCCGGACCGACGCCCGCACCGGGGTACCTCCGGGCTGCCGATGGTCCTGTTCGTCGTCATCTGTGGTGTCCTGACCGTTCTCACCGCGCCGGGACCTTCCTCGCGATACCTGCCGGCTGCTTTCAGTTCCACCACGACCAGCGCGGGCAACTCCTTCGCCGCGGCGTCGTCCTTCCCGACCTATCCCCAGGTCGTGCGGGCCGACGGGCCGTCCGTCTACTACCGGGGCGACGAGGCCGACGGTTCGGCGACGGCGGTCGACAGCAGCGGGAACGGCACCACCGGCGGGTATCTCAGCGTCGTCCCGAGCTTCCAGGTGCCGGGCGGACCGGCGGGCGGCAGCGGGTCGGGAGCCGACACCGCGGTCCGGTTCAGCGGCGACTCCTCGACGGCGGCGTCGCCCAGCCTGACCGTGCCGACCGCCTTCACCTACGAGATCTGGTTCCGCACCACCTCGACGGCCGTCAGCCGGATCATCGGTTTCGGCAGCGCGAGTTCCGGTTACAGCGCCACCGTCGACCGGTACGTGAGCCTGACCACCGGTGGGGCCCTGAGTCTGACCGTTGGCTCGAGCACGGTCACCTCGACCGTCACGGGACTGAACGACGGCGCCTGGCACCTGCTCGGTGCCAGTCTGGGGGCAGCGGGCATGCGCCTGTACGCGGACGGCGTGGAGGTGGCGGCCGACGCCGCGACGACCACGGGCACGGCGTTCACCGGATATCTGCGGATGGGCGGTGACGGCGCCTATTTCGTCGGCACGCTGGACGAGAGCGTGCTCTACCTGAAGCAGCTGACCGCCGCCCGGATGAGTGCGCACCACGCGGCGGCCACCTCGCTGACGTCCTGGACCTCGGCACTCACCACCGACAGCCCCTGGGCCGTTTACCACCTGAACGACGCTCCGGACGCCTCGTACAAGGGCATCAACTTCCCGACCCGCCTGCTCGACGCCGGTACCGGGAACCGGCGGGGCTGGTACTACTACGTGCGTCCGATCGGGATGAAGGGCGGCGTGCCGGGTGCGCTCGGCGGGCCGGAGGCGAGCAGCACCGCCATGCGCTTCACCGGTGCCGGCATCGGCTACGACCCGGTGCAGATCAGCAACCCCACCACCTTCTCGCTGGAGCTGTGGTTCCGCACCTCCAGCACCACGGGCGGTGACCTGATCAGCTTCGGCAACACCATGACCGGCGACAGTTCCACCTACGACCGGATCTGGAAGATGATGGACGACGGGACGGTGACCTTCGGCATCTACGTGAGTGGGAACATCGTCTCGGCCACCTCCACCGCCTCGTACAACGACGGGGCGTGGCACCACGGCGTTCTCACGCTCAGCCCGGCCGACGGCATGGTGCTCTACATCGACGGGACGGTGGCGGCCACCAACCCCAGCCCCGGCTCACCGCAGAACTATTCGGGCTATTGGCGGTGGGGCGGCGGGAAGAAGTGGGTGACCCCTCCCGCCAGTGAGTTCTTTTTCGGGGATCTGGACGAGGTCGCCGTCTACCCGGTCCGGCTGACCGCTGCGCAAGTGGCGCGTCACTACTGGAGCAGGGACTAGACGGTGCCCCGGCGACGCGTGGTGCTGGCGGTGGTGCCGGCCGGACTGCTGCTGCTGGCCCTCTGCCTGGCCCCGGCCACCTTCTCGGCGTTCTCCTCCGGGACGGACAACGGGAACAGCACGTTCAACGCCGGCTCGGTGAGTCTCGGTGACGACGACGCCGGGGCCGCGATGTTCACCGTGAACTCCCTGCAGCCGGGCAGCACCGGCAGCCGGTGTATCGCGGTGACGTACACGGGTTCGCTCCCGGCGCAGGTCCGGATGTACGTCTCGGCCGGCGACCTGACCGGCACCCTGGCCCCGTACCTGACGCTCACCGTCACCGAAGGGGCCGGTGGCGGCTTCGGCTCGTGCTCCGGTTTCTCGGCCGCCTCCACCGCCTGGACCGGCACGCTGGACCACCTCGCGTCGACGGCGACCGGCTGGGCGAGCGGTGTCGGGAGTTTCACCCCGACCGCGAATGGGCAGGTCCGGGTGTACCGCGTCGTCTACACCCTGACGGCGGGCAGTGCCGCTGCCGGACGGTCGTCGCAGGTGCGGCTCAGCTGGGAGGCGCGTAACACCTGAGCCCGCCGTTGCCCGTTGTGCGGTCCGTTGTGCGGTCCGTTGTGCGGTCCGTTGTGCGGTCCGTTGTGCCCTGACCGGACTGGGCGCGGCGGTCGTAGGATCGCAGGCGTGGCTGGACGGGTAGCTGGACGGATAGCTGGACGCGGGATCGTGGAACAGGTGGAGCGAGTCGTGGCGGACTCCTGCCCGGGGGTGTTGCGGCCGCATCTGGCGGCCGACGGCGCCCTGGCCCGTCTGCGCACACCGGGCGGAGCTCTGCCGGTGGCGACGCTGAGGGGGTTGCGAGCGGTGTCGGCGGAGCTTGCCGACGGCTCGCTCGGGCTCACCTCGCGCGGTAACACGCAGGTCAGAGGCGTTGCTCCGGAGAATGTGGCGGCGTTGGAGATGCGCCTGGCGGCGCTCGGGATGCTGCCGCACCCCACCCACGAGCGGGTCCGGAACATCGTCGCCTCACCTCTGTCGGGGCGTACGCAGGCATCAATAGTGGACGTCGATCAGCTCGCCTTCGCGCTCGACACGGCTCTGTGCGCGCGGCCCGACCTGGTCGCGCTGCCCGGCCGGTTCTTGATGGGCCTGGACGACGGCACCGGTGACATCGCCGGTGAGGAGCCCGACGTGCTGGCCGTCGCCGGGCCCGGCGGGCGCTTCGAGGTGGTGCCGTTCGGCGCCCCGGCCGGGATCGAGGTCGCGCGGGACCAGGTCGTCGAGGCCGTGCTGGCGGTGGCGACGGCGTTCCTGGTGGAACGGCAGCGGCAGGAGAGCAAGGCCTGGCGGGTGAAGGAACTGCCCGGCGGAGCCGCGGCGATCATGAACGCGCTGGCCGCGGACGGGTACGAGACGGTTGCCGCCTCGTGGGTGCCGGAGACGGGGACGATCCCGGCGGCAGGTCTGTCCGAGCAGATTGACGGGGGGTACGCCCTCTGCGCGGTGGTGCCCCTGGGCATCCTGAACGGGGAACAACTCGAGGCCGTCGCGGCCTGCTGCGATCTGGCGACGTCAGGTCCGGTGCTCAGCGGGTCCGAGCTGGACGGCGGAACGCCCCTGCGCATCACCCCCTGGCGTCGCGTGGTGGTGCGCGACCTGGAGGAACCGGCGGCGCTGGCGGCCCGGGAACTGCTCGCCGCGGTCGGTCTGGTCGTCGAGCCGCACGCGGCCTGGTCGCGGGTCACGGCCTGCGCCGGGCGGCCGGGCTGTGCCAAGTCGCTCACCGACGTGCAGGCCGACGCCCGGGCGTTCGCCGCGGCCTGCGCGCCGGAGGGTGCTGCGGTGCACTGGGCCGGGTGCGAACGGGCCTGCGGTGCCTCGCACGGCGGTGTGGCATTGTTGGCCGCCGAGGGCGGCTACCGGGTGATCGGTGAGCTGGGTGACGCGGATCGCGGCCCGGCAGCGCTCTCGAGCATCGGGTTGCAGGCATCTGACTGAGAGACGAGACGGGAAACGCGTGACGGAAACCACCTCCTGGCCAGGTTCTTACGAGGCGGACGGCGCGCAGATCTACCGGGAGTCGTTCGCGACCATCCGGTCCGAGGCCGATCTCGCGGGGATGCCGGACGACGTGGCCCGGGTGGCGGTGCGCATGATCCATTCGTCCGGGATGACCGATCTGACGAAGGACTTCGCCTACAGCCCGAACGCCGTCCCGGCGGCCCGGCAGGCCCTGCTCGGCGGGGCTCCGGTGCTGTGTGACGCGCAGATGGTGGCCAGCGGCATCACCCGCTCCCGGCTGCCCGCCGACAACGAGATCGTCTGCACGCTGAACGTTCCCGGCGTGCCCGAGCTGGCCGCGCAGCTGAGCACCACGCGCAGCGCCGCCGCGATCGACCTCTGGGCGGACAAGCTGGAGGGCAGCGTGGTGGCGATCGGCAACGCCCCGACGGCGCTGTTCCGCCTCCTGGAGCTGATCCGCGACGGTGCCCCGCGCCCGGCCGTGATCCTCGGTCTCCCCGTCGGCTTCATCGGCGCCGCGGAGTCGAAACGGGCTCTGAGTACGAACCCCCTCGGGCTGGAGTACGTCGTGGTGCACGGTCGGCGCGGGGGCAGCGCCATGACCGTCGGCGCCGTCAACGCGATCGCGAGTGAGAAGGAATGAGCGGCACCCTCTACGGCGTCGGGCTCGGCCCGGGCGACCCGGAACTGGTCAGTGTCAAGGCGGTTCGGCTGATCGGCGCGGCCGATGTGATCGCCTACCACAGTGCGCGTCACGGCCGCAGCATCGCTCGTGGCATCGCCGAGCCGTACCTGCGCGCGGGCCAGATCGAAGAACCGCTGGTCTACCCCGTCACCACTGGTACCACCGATCACCCGGGCGGTTACCAGGGGGCGATGGACGAGTTCTACGCCGCCGCGGCCGAACGCCTCGCTGCCCACCTCGAGGCCGGGCGCGACGTGGTGGTGCTGGCCGAGGGCGACCCGCTGTTCTACGGGTCGTACATGCACATGCACAAGCGGCTGGCTCACCGTTTCCCGGCCGAGGTGGTGCCCGGCATCACATCTTTCAGCGCGGCTGCCGCCGCCCTGGGCCGTCCGCTGGTGGAGCGCGACGAGGTGCTGACCGTGCTGCCGGGAACGCTGCCGGACGAGGAGCTGGCCCGGCGCCTGCGTGACACCGACGCTGCCGTGGTGATGAAGCTCGGCCGCACCTTCGAGGGGGTGCGCGAGGGCTTCGAGGCCGCGGGCAAGCTCGACCGCGCCTGGTACGTGGAGCGGGCGAGCAGCGACCGGCAGCGCACCTCGGCCCTGGCCGACGTGGATCCCGAGGCGGTGCCGTACATGTCGATCGCGCTCATGCCCGGGCCCCTGAACGACGGTTTGCCGGTGGTCCGGGGCCTGGAGGACGCCGACGGGCAGGCCGGCGAGGTTGGCGAGGTCGTGGTCGTCGGTCTCGGGCCGGGTCCGCGCGAGTGGACCACACCCGAGGTGCAGCAGGCCCTTTCCGTCGCCGACGACCTGGTCGGCTACGTCACCTACCTGAACCGGGTGCCGGTCGATCCCCGCCAGGAACGCCACTCCTCGGACAACAAGGTGGAGTCGGAGCGCGCCGCGTTCGCTCTCGACCTGGCGCTGCGGGGCCGTCGCGTGGTGGTGGTGAGCTCCGGTGACCCGGGTGTCTTCGCGATGGCCTCGGCCGTGCTCGAGGTGGCCGACGAACCCGCCTACCGCGACGTCCCGGTGCGGGTACTGCCGGGCGTGAGCGCGGCCCAGGCCGTGGCGGCCCGCGCGGGTGCTCCTCTGGGCCATGACTTCTGCACGATCTCGCTGTCCGACCGGCTGAAGCCCTGGAAGGTGGTGGAGAGCCGGCTCGACGCCGTGGCCGCCGCCGACCTGGTGATCGCGATCTACAACCCGGCCTCGAAGGAGCGCCGGGCCCAGGTCGGCCTGGCCCGCGACGTGGTGCTGCGCCACCGGGACCCGTCCACCCCGGTGATCGTCGGCCGGGCGGTGGGATCGGACGCCGAGACCGTGACGGTGGTACCGCTCGGCGAGCTCGACCCGGAGACCGTCGACATGCGTACCCTGCTGATCATCGGCTCGTCGCAGACCCGTCTCTCGGTGAAACCAGACGGTTCGAAGGTGGTCTGGACCCCGCGCCGCTACCCCGCCTGAACCCGTTCGTGATCCTGCCGACTTTCCCGGCGCAGGGCGCGGACCGAGGCCGGCATCAGGGCGAGAAAACTGGTGCCGGCCATCACCGCGGCGGCGACGTAGAGCCAGGTGTTCTCACCGAACGCCCCCGCGATCGGCCCGGCCACGGCCAGACCGAGGGGGCGCATGACGAACGAGCCGAGGTGGTCGAAGGCGAACACCCGGGCCAGCTTGTCCGGCGGGATCTCCTGCTGGATGGCGAGATCCCAGTTGACACTGAAGATCTCCAGCCCGAGGCCGTGCAGGAAGGCGCCGGCCAGGATCGCCGGCAGCGCTACGTCCAGAGCCATCGCCAGCGGGAAACAGGCGGTGAGGGCCAGGAACGCCGTGCCCGCGAACAGCAGGCGCCGAGGACGGTACCTCAGGGTGACGAGCCCGCCGGCCATGAATCCCACCATCAGCGCGGCCAGCGACAGACCCCAGGCCTGCTCGCCGAATTCGCGGGTGATGACCACCGGCCCGACCACGCCCTGCACCCCGCCGTAGACCAGGTGGTACATCAGGGCCTGCCCGATGAGCACCCACAACCAGGTGTGCCGGAACACTTCCCGGGCACCTGCCCCCAGGTCGCCGATCATCGACTGCGAGGGGACGCCGGTCACCGGTTCCACCCGCATGAAGGTGTAGCAGAGTCCGGCCACCGCGAAGGTGGCAGCATCGACGGCGATGGCCCAGCCCGGTCCGAACAACCCGACGAGCACCCCGGCCAGACTGAAACCCAAGACCATTGCGGTGTTCTGGCCCAGGCGCAGAGCCGAGACGGCGTTGGGCAGGGCCGAGGCCGGCACGGTCTGCGGCACCACGGCCCGTGACGCCGGACTGGCCAGCGCCGCCAGGGCCCCGTTCACCCCGCCCATCACGGCCAGGAGCGGCACGCTCGCGTGGCCGGTGATCAGCGCGAGGGCCACGAACCCCTGGGCCAGAGCCGATGCGGCGGCGGTGCCGCGCATGAGCAACGTGCGCGAGAACCGATCCCCGACCACCCCGGCGACCAGCGTGGTCAGCACCTCGACCAGGGCGTAGGCCGCCACCACGAAACCCAGTTCGGTGGCGGACCCACCCAGGTGCAGCACCGCCAGGGCCAGCGCGACCGGTGCGATCGCCGACCCCAGGCTCGTCACGGTACGCCCGGCCATCAACCACCGGAACGTCACCGACCCCCAGGCCGGAGCCTCCGCCATGACATCCACCCCCGTCATCCGTGTGTTCGCAGACAAAGTAGTTCGCCAGCGAAATATTCGTCAACTAACTTCTTGCCGGAGAAGGACGGTTGGATAGGCTGGCCGGGTGGCTGAGGACTTCGCGGAGCGGCACATCGCCCGCTGGCGGGATCACTGGATCGATGTGGAGTTCGACGACGAGATCGAGCTGGCCACCGTCCGCCTGTCCCGGCTCACCAAGTACCAGAAGGAGTCCGTGAAGAATGCGGCGGCCGCGGTCGGGCTCGCGGTGTTCGAGTACCAGACCCTGCACACCCTGATGATCCGCGATACTCCGGGCATTGCCTCTCCCCGCGAACTGGCCGAGGCCGCCGACGTCTCTCCGGCCGGCATGACCGGCCGCCTCGACAGCCTGGAGAAGGCCGGCCTGATCAAGCGCACTCCCAGTGCCACCGACCGTCGCAGCGTGATCATCGAGGCCACCACTGCGGGGGTGGCCATCTGGCGCCGGGCGATGCGGCAACGCGGCGAAGCCGAGAAGCACCTGATGAGCGCCCTCTCGGCCAAAGAGCTCACCACCTTGAACCGCCTGCTCCGCAAGCTGGCCGTAGCCGCCGACGAGCCCCCTCCCCCACCGCGTAGCTCTCCCAAAATCCTTCCGTGATCATGCAAAACCTCCCCGGTGTTCTAGAACTCTCCGCGCGACAGTTCTAGAACTCCGGGGAGGTTTTGCATGATCACGGAGAGGGCTGGGGGGGGGGTTGGGGGGGGCTCACCCGCGTCCTTAATGGGCGGTTGACAGTTCCTCGCCCCGGTTGCATGGTTAGTTACATGAGTAATGAACCAGCTAAGCGCAGGGTCCCCGATGGATGAGGGGCGGCCGATCTTTCTGCAGATCGCCGAGCAGCTGGAGAACGCGATTGTCGACGGTTCGCTGGCCGAAGGGGCGCAGGCGCCGTCGACCACCGAGTTGGCGGCCTTCCATCGCATCAATCCGGCCACGGCCGGCAAGGGTGTCAATCAGCTTGTCTCCGACGGGATTCTGCACAAGAGGCGGGGGATCGGGATGTTCGTGGCCGAAGGGGCCCGGGGGGTTCTGACGGAACGGCGGCGTCAGGCGTTCGCCGAGCAGTTCGTGGTTCCGCTGGTGACGGAGGCCCGCAAGCTGGGGTTCGACGCCGAAGAACTGAAGAACATGATCGACAAGTCGGGGCAAGGCGTCACTCAGGAGGGGAAGAGATGAATGCCCTGGAGAACCGGCCGTCGCTGCAGGCGGCCGAGGTCGGTGCAGTGCGCGGGGTGGGCAAGCGGTACGGAAAGTTCACGGCCGTCGACGAGGTCAGTTTCTCGGTGCGCGCCAACACCATTTACGGTCTGCTCGGGCGTAACGGGGCCGGTAAGAGCACGCTGATGCGGATGCTCGCCGGTCATGCGCTGCCGACGGCAGGTAGCGTGACCGTGCACGGCGAGAACCCTTTCGAGAACGACCAGATCACCCGGCGCATCTGTTTCGCCGCCGAGAACCAGGTCTATCCCGATGCTTTCCGGGTCAAGGACGCGATGGTGGCGGCCCGTCTGCTGTACCCGGACTGGGACCAGGCCTACGCCGACGAGCTCGTGGAGCTCTTCGACCTTCCGGCCAGGCGCCGTATCGGGAAGCTCTCGCGGGGCATGCGCTCGGCGGTGGGCATTGTGACCGGACTGGCCTCGCGGGCTGCGCTGACCATGTTCGACGAGCCCTACCTCGGGCTGGATGCCACCTCGCGGCAGCTGTTCTACGCCCAGTTGATCGCTGACTACGCCGAGAATCCGCGCACGATCGTGCTTTCCACCCACCTGATCGACGAGGTGAGTGACCTGCTCGAGCACGTCCTGGTGATCGACCGGGGGCGGCTGGTGATCGACGAGGAGGCCGAGGCTCTGCGTGGGCGGGCCATCAGCGTGAGCGGGCCGACCGACACGGTGGAGAAGTTCACCTACGCCATGACCCAGCTGCACGAGGAGCGTCTGATGGGACGCAGCCGGATCACGGTGCTGGGCGACGCGGACGATCCCCAGCACGCCCGGGCCCTCGGTCTCGACGTGGAAACCGTTTCGCTGCAAGACCTCGTGGTGAAGAGCGCGATGACGGGAGAGAAGCGATGAACCGGGTGGTGAGCGCGGCCAGGCTGCACACGATCGGCGGCCAGAGCATCAGCGTTCCGTGGTCGGTGCTGGTCAGTGCCCTGGCCATCAACTTCCTGATCTTCGGCACGATCCAGGCCGGCGACGGCATCGACGAGGATCCCACCACCGGCGGTCTGCTGGCGCTCTACGCCGTGACCATGGTGGTCTTCATCCAGGCCATGAACAAGCCGCTGTCGTTCGCCCTGGGATTCGGGCTGACCCGTCGCACCTACCTGTTCGGTACCGCTCTCTTCGCCCTGGCCCTGTCGTTCGGCTCGGCCGTGGTGCTGTACGCGCTGTACGGCCTCGAGCAGGCCACCGGCGGGTGGTGGATGGATCTCTCCTTCTTCGGCGTCGTCGGTCTGGGCGAGGGCAATCCGGTCGTGGCCGTGCTGGGCTACGCGGCCCCGATGACGGCGCTGACCGCGCTGGGGGCGCTGACCGGCGGTATCAACGCCCGCTGGGGCCTGATCGGGGTCTACACCGCGGCGATCGTGACCCTGATCGCCGGCGGGGTGTTCGCCGTGATCATGTTCTACGCGCACGCCTGGACGTCACTGGGCCACTGGATCGCCGATCAGCCGAGCGCGGCCCTGTTCGCCGGGTACCCGTGGATCGTCACGGCGGTGGCCGGGGCCGGCGCCTACGCCGTGGTCCGGCGGGTCGCGGCCTGACGGTCACATTGATGCCCGATTCCGGGGAAAAGCCGGGCCACTTGACGCAGAATGGCCTCTTCGGGGGAGGTGGCGTGAATGGCCAGATGGGTTCCGCGGAATCGGCGCATCGGATTGCGGGCTGCGCGCACGATCTACTGGCGCCCATCCTTCCTGATGCTCGGCGCGATGCTGGTCCTCTCCGTCGTGGTGCTCGTGTTCGGGGTGCTCGAAGGGCCCGACGGGGTGGCGATCGAGAAGGTCGGGCAGGCCGGGCTGGAACACCTCACCGGCGGCAGCATCACGGTGAACCGCATCGATCTGGCCGTGCTCGGGGTCTTGCTGCTGTTCCTGGTGCGCCGGGCCCGGCTGGACTGGCTGACGATCCGTCCCGGGCCGGTGGAGGTGCGGCCGGTGGAGGACGCCTCGCAGCTGAACCTCGACGACGACCGGCTGCGGCGCTACAACGTGGAGCTGCGCGAGGCCCTGGCCGGTTCGCAGCTCTACGAGACCACCAGCGTCCCGGGTGATCTCGAGACCGAGCGGATCATCGAGGTGTTCCGCGACGCCCAGGCCGGAGGTCGGGTGGCCGTTCTCGGCGCGGTTTGGACCTTTCTCTGGCCGGCCCGCTCCTTCGTGGTGACCGCGACCCTGCGCAACCGCCCGGAAGAACCGAAGTTCGGCGTGAGCGTCACGGTGCGGCGCCTGCCCCGGCCCGGGGTGGAGCTGGACACCTACTGGTCGGGTGATTTCGACCGGGCCCTGCAACGCGCGGCCTTCGCCGTGACCGCGCACATCCTGCCGCAGACCCGCGCCTGCGACCGGCCGCCGTGGGGGCAGTGGCGCAACAAGTCCCGCGACCGGCCGATGCCGATGGAGCTGATGCGGCACTACCAGCGGGCCAAGCGGATGGTGGCCGAACGCCGTTACGACGAGGCCCTCAGCCTGTACCACGATGCCTTGCTGTTCGACGCCGACAACGTGTACCTGCAGTTCGACGTGGGCCAGATCTTCGAGCGCCTGCACCTGTACCCGGATGCCGTGCGGCTGTACGCCCTGCTGACCAACCGGCTGTTCCCGCTGACCGACCCACACGACGGAACGCAAGGCCGATCCATGGCTTTCACCCGGCCCACCCTGCACGACGACCCGTTCATGGTGCGCTACCGGTATGTCGGGGGCCTGACCACCGGCTCCCGGCTGGCCCGGGAACTGCTGATGCCCGACTGGAAGGTGCTGCGCGACTGGCTGCAGTACGACTTCGAGGAGCGCACGCAGGGCCGGGTGCGGGAGGGGCGGCACTTCCGGCCCTGGCGCTCCACCGAACTGGCCGACATCCGCACGCGGCTCGCGGGGCTGTTCGACGAGGCCTGGAAGGGCTCGCTGCCGGAGAACGCCGCCCTGTACGGCCAGGGGCTCGCCGCCGTTCTGGTGGAAGACCCCCGGCTGGACACGGATCCGGGCTTCTGGACGGCACCGCCCTGGCAGGACCTGGCCCCGCGCGACGCCCGGGTGCTCGCGGTCGAGGAGTACTTCCTCCACGTCGCCGGGCTGGAGATGGAGTCGCTGCGTAAAGACTTCGAGATGCACCCGCCGAGCCGTCGCACCCACGGTCCTCGCTCGAGCCTCACCATGGTGGTGCTCGGCCTGATGGATCTGCTGATCGTCTACCGCAAGCGGCGTTTCCGGCCGGCCGGACTGTTCGGGGGCAGCATCACATGGCCGCCCCGGCTGGAGGAGATGACCGCCGACCTGCGCGACCGGGCCGGCTACCGCGCCGATTCCCAGCGCTGGCTGGAGCATTACGTGGCGGCCTGTTTCCTCGCGCTCCCGCTGGAGGGCGACACGGCCCAGATCGATCAGCACGTGCGTTTCGCCGAGGCCGCCGTAGCGGCCCTGGAACGGGCCCAGGAGTGCGGGGACGAGGTGGATTTCGTGACGTCCAAGCGGTACTGGCTGCTCGCGGGTGACCCCGACCTGGCCGGGCTGCGACAGTACGACTGCTTTCGCGCGTTCGAGGCCCGGGTGTACCGGCATCCGCAGCCGCCGGCCGTCAATCCGGCGCGGTACGAGCTGTTCCACTACATGCGCCTGGGCCTGGCGCAGAGCTCGGAGATCATGGAGAGCCTGTGGCTGCAACGGGTCAACCGCGACCCGGCCACGCTCAGCCCTCGAAACCTCGAGCGCTGGTTCCGGATGGAGCGCCGTGCCTGGGAGATGGTGGTGCGCCTGAGCCGGTTCCATCAGCAGTGGCAGACCCGCAGCGCAGCCCTGGAGGGCCTGCGTGGTCTGGCCCGCTATCTCGGCACCGACGCGCGTCCCGTGCCCTTCCCGGAGATGGCCCGTGACTACTACAGCGTCGGGGTCAACACCCCGGAGTACTCGCAGCGGCGCATCGACGGAATGGAAGAGCTGTTCACCTTCCTCGGCCGGGAACTCGGCCCGGCTGCGGCCCTCGACCCGGAGCAGTCCGACCCGGACGAGCCGATGGACTTCGTCGAGACCGAGACGCCGATGCCGGCGCAGGGTGATCCACTGACCGACCTGCGACGGCAGGGCACGGAATTCGCGGCGCCGGTGATCCCCAGTACCCGGGCCTGGATCTGGCACGCCGAGAACTGCAGCCGCGGCGTGCCCGGCACCGAGTTTCCCCTGTCCCAGGAAGAACTCGGGAACCTCTGCCGGGCCTGGGCAGCGGTCTGGGCGGCCCTGCGGCAACGGGCCACCACCCCGGCCCGGCGCGCCGACACGGCGTTCGTCGAGGCGGTGCGGCGGCTGCCCGTACCCCCGGCCGCCCGCGTGATACAGCTTCCCACGACGGGGCAACCGGCCCGGCAACCTGATTGACGCGCGCCGAACGCCCGGGAAGTTCCGTGTGTTCCGCCGATTACCGAAGGGTCCGGAGGCATCGGCCCGGGCCGATGCGCTAAACCATCCTTACCCCGTCAAGCCGGTCTGGTCGCGACGCCGCCCTTCCTCATCCGGGACGGATGCCGCGATCAGACCGGTGGCCTCAGAACAGCATCAGTCCAGCATCAGTCCAGCAGGGCCTCGTACTCGTTCGACGTCAGCAGTTTCGCCGTCGCCTCGGGGGTCACCGTGAACAGCCAGCCGGCGTCGTAGGGGTCGGCCGCGATCAGGGCCGGGTCGTCGATGATGGCCTGGTTCACGGCACCGACCGTGCCGGTGACGGGTGAGTACAGATCGGAGACCGACTTGGTCGACTCCACCTCACCGCACGCGTCCCCGGCCGTGACCTCGGTGCCCACCTCGGGAAGGTCCACGAAGACCACGTCGCCCAGGGCGTCGAGGGCGAAGGTGGTCAGGCCCACCCGCACGGGCTCGGTGGGAAGATCGGCGCCGGGGGTGAGCTGAATCCACTCGTGCTCGGCGGTATACAGAAGATGTGACGGATTGGTCATCGGAAACTCCTTGCTGACCTGAGAAGTCAGGAACGCTTGTAGAACGGGTACGGGGAGACGGTGAAGGGCAGCAGGGTTCCGCGCACATCCACCTGCAGCGAGGCGCCCTCGACGGCCTCGTCGCGGTCCACGTAGGCCAGGGCGATCGGGCGGCCGAGCGTGGGGGAGAGGGCTCCCGACGTGATCACACCCACCGGTTCGCCCGCCGCATTGAGGACGACGTTGCCGGCCCGCGCGGCCCGGCGGCCTTCTCCGGTCAGTCCGGTCAGCAGGCGGGCGGGCTGGTCCTGCGCGGCCAGCGCCAGGGCCTCCTGCCCGACGAACGCCTTGTCCAGCTGCACGACCCGGCCCAGACGGGCCGCGTAGGGGTCGGTCTCGAGGCTGAGTTCGTTGCCGTAGAGCGGCATCCCGGCTTCCAGGCGGAGGGTGTCGCGGCAGGCCAGACCGGCCGCCCGGCCCCCCGCGGCCTCGGTCGCGGTGGACAGCGCGCTCCAGAGCGTGACGGCGTCGTCCGCGGCCACGTACACCTCGAACCCGTCCTCACCGGTGTAGCCGGTGCGGGCGAGCAGCACGTCCAGCCCGGCGATCCGGGCGGGCATGCAGGCGTAGTAGCGCAGGGCGGCGACGGCGTCCCGCGCATCGGGATTGTCGGGGTCGTCGGCCAGCGACTGGATCACGGCCTGCGCGGCGGGGCCCTGCACGGCGATCAGGGCGGTCTGCTCGGTCTCGTCGGTCACGCTCGCGTCAAAAGTGAGGACGCGGTCGGTCAGGGCGGCGAGCACGACGCCGGTGTTCGAGGCGTTGGCGATGACCAGGAACTCGTCGTCGGTGATCTTGTAGGTCACCAGGTCGTCGAGGATGCCGCCGTTCGCGTCGCACAGCAGCGAGTACTTCGCGCGGCCGGGCTTGATCGCGGAGAGCCGGCCCACCAGCGCGTGGTCGAGAGCGGCCCCGGCCTGCGGGCCGCTCACGCGGATCTCGCCCATGTGGCTGAGGTCGAACAAGCCGACGGTGGTGCGAACGGCCTGGTGCTCGGCGAGCTCACTGGTGTACTTCAGCGGCATGTTCCAGCCGGCGAAGTCGGTGAGCCGTGCGCCCAGCGCCACGTGCACGGCGTTCAGGGGCGTCGGCCGGGCAGATGCTGGTGAGGACATGCGGTGCCTTCCGGAATCCGGCCCGCGCACACGCGCGCGCAGGTCTGGCGATTCCTCCCCGCTCTGTCCTGGGACCTGAGAGCTTGGCCGCGGGTGGCACGGCACTTCACCTTCGGTAAACCGGCATCGGGCCGGATTTCTCCAGAGTTGCCTCGTCGCGACGGTATCTGGGCCTGAGAGATTCCTGGGGAGGCGTTGCTCCTACGGCGCCCCCGGCCTGGTTCACGGTGTAGTGGCCGGCCGGGAGGCTCTCCCGTCGCGCGTCGACGGCATATTCAGTTGGGGCTGGCAAAGGTAGCCCGGCCCGTCCGCGATCATCAACCGGGACACGTGTGAGATCGGGTGTGAGATCGGGCAGGCCAGTGCCGCCCGGGTGGCACTTTGCCCGATCTGGGCGCCGCGTCACGATGTGCTGGTGATCACCTTCGCTCACCTCAGTGACCTGCACATCGACCTCGGCGAACGGGCGACGGACCGCGCGCAACGGCTGATCGACGCGGTGCGGCCGATGACCGGACTCGATGCCGTGCTGGTCACCGGCGACATCGCCGATCACGGCACCCCGCAGGAGTACGCCGTGGTGCGTGACCTGCTCGACCGGTTCGAGGTGCCCGTTCTGACGCTCCCCGGCAACCACGACGTCCGTGAGCACTTCGGGCCCGCCCTCCTGGCGCGTCCTTCATCGAAACACGAACTGAACCAGGTGATCGCCGTGGGCGACACCGACTTCCTGCTGTGCGACAGCGTCATTCCCGGGCACAGTGGCGGCGAGCTCAGCGGGCCCACGCTGGAGTGGCTGAAGTCGGCGCTGGCCGAACGGGATCCGGACCGGCGGGTACTGATCGCGTTCCATCACCCGCCGGCCGTGCTCCACATCCCGGGGGTCGACGGGATCCGGCAGACCGGGGAGATGCGTCTGGCCGGGATCGTCTCGGCCCATCCGGAGGTGGCCGCCCTGCTCTGCGGTCACGCCCACACCGGGTTCGTCACCACGTTCGCCGGGCGTCCGCTGGTCGGGGCCCCGGGCTGTGTCTCGACCTCGCGTCTGCCGGTCGAGCAGCGGGGCCCGTACGAACTCGACAGCCCGCCCGGTTACGCCCTGCACGTGCTCGACGACGACGGCCGCCTGGTGACCCACTTCCGGGGCCTGTGACCCGTCCCCGTTCGGAGCAAACCCGGCGCCGGGCTTCACCTCGACCGGCTGGTGCGCCGATGTGCTGCGCATGAGCTCGACCGACACGAGCACTCCGGTGGCCCCTGAGGCTTCGCCACAGGGGCCGCCCACAGCCACCACTGTGCTGGTGCACGACATCGCCGATGAGTCGCCTCTGCGCGACCCGGTGCGGCGTCGTCTGCTGCTGGTGCTCGGGGCGGCGGTGATCGTGCTGGCCCTGGCCGTGGGCCTGGTGCGGATGATCGGGATGATCGGCGACGGGAGTCAGGCGGAGCGTGACGCGGCCGGTCTGGAACAGGTGCGGGCTCAGATCCGGCGCCCGCTCCAGGAGCTGCTGGTGAGGCGGGAGGCGTTCTTCGCGGCGGAGCGGGAGTATCTGACGGCGATGAAGCAGGCGCAGGACGATGTGGCGGGCGGCGCCCGGCCGACGCAGCAGATCGCGACGCTGCGACGGGTGGCCCGGGAGATGAGGGCGCTGGATGCGTCGTTGCGGGAAGTGAACAGCGTCGCCGAGGCCACCTCGGAGGCCCGCGCCTACCTGGTCGACGCCGTGCGGATCCTCGCCCGCGACGCCGCCCGCAATGCCACGACCCTGCAGATGGGCGACAGCCCGCTGGTCGCGGTGAACGACGAGAACGCCCTGGTGCCGGTCCGCCGGATGAACACGTCGCTGCTGTTCGTACTGGACGCCGCGCAGCTCCCGGTCACGGGCCTCGACCTGCCGGGCGGCACGGATCCGCACCCGGAGGATCACAGCACGGCGAGGTGAGGCGTAGACTCACTTCTCGTGTCCGGAACCTACTCGTGCTCTGCGCCCTTGTGGCGTCTGGAGGTCATCGGCGCGCTCAGCGCCGGCACGAGGTAGCTCTGCCCTCAATCGGTGACCAGACGTGTGCCCTTTCTGCGGGCCCACGCGTTCCGGCCTGTTCGCAGGCCGATCCCACCTTCTGACACATCACCCCGCCCTGTCTGCGGGGCCCCCAGACTTGAGGTCATAGCTGTGCGTTCCTTTACCGAGAAGCAGATCCGTACGTCGTTCGTGAACTCCACGCTGCGTGAGCGCAAGGAGCTCGTCCTGCCCGAGAACTTCGACGGGCTGGACTGGGACCGCCTGGAGTACCTGGGCTGGCGCGACCAGAAGACCCCGGCCATGGGCTACGTCTTCGCCGAGATCGACGGCGAACTGGTCGGGGTGGTCATGCGCCAGTCCGACGCCGTGGTGCGCCGCCGCGCCATGTGCAACTGGTGCGAAGACGTGGCACTGCCCAACGACGTGGTCTTCCTGAGCGCCAAGCGGGCCGGTGCGGCCGGTCGCAACGGCAACACGATCGGCACCCTGGTCTGCGCGGGATTCCAGTGCTCGGCCAACGTGCGGGTGCTCCCGCGCGTGGCCTACGAGGGCTTCGACGTCGAGGCAGCCCGCGTACAGCGCATCGAGGCCCTGGAGCTCAACGTGTACGCCTTCGTGAGCGCGGTGCTGAAGGGACAGTAGTTGCCGAAATGGGCGGGAGCATGCCGAATGCGGCATGCTCCCGCCCATGAACGGGGTGGGGCTCAAAAGCTTGAGCTCTGACTGTATGCGCCATGCATACTCTTTCTGTGAGTGGTCGACCGGGCCCTCGCCTTCCTTCTCGATCTGCCCTGACCGAATCCGCACAACCTTTTCCGCGCGTCCGGCGTCGTATCGGGGTGATGGTCACGTCCAGGTCTGCCGGCACCTCGCCCGGCTTCGGTGGTGAGGTGCCGGCGGCTCCGCCGGCGCTGTCCGGCGTCGACGCGGAGACTGCGGTCGAGATGCTGTTCGACCGGCATCAGCTGCGGATGTTGCGGGTCGCGACGGTGCTGGTGGGGGATCCGGTGGCGGCGGAGGACGTGGTGCAGGACGCCTTCCTGGCCGTGCACGCGGGGTGGGACCGGATCCGGAACAAGGACGAGGCGGTCGGCTACCTGCACCGCAGTGTGGTGAACGGGGCCCGGTCGCGGTTGCGGCGGCGGTCGGTGGTGTTCCGCCTGGCCGGTCTGCGGCAGCACGACCAGATCAGTGCGGAGGACGCGGCGTTGCGGGCGCAGCTGCCGAAGCCGCTGATGGAGGCGATCGGGGCGCTTCCGCGGCGCGAACGGGAGGCCGTGCTGTTGCGGCACTACCTGGATCTTTCGGAGAAGGAAACGGCGGACGCCCTCGGGCTGCGGCCCGGGTCGGTCAAGGCGTACGCCTCTCGCGGGCTGGCGAAGCTACGTGCGGTGCTCGAGCCCGCGGCAGGACCAGCGGCAAGACCACAGGAGCAGGGATGACGGACGAGGAGGAGCTGGCCCAGCGGCTCAGAGGACGGCTCGACGACGAGCTCGGTGACATCCAGGTGCGGGCCGGATCGCGGGAACGGCTGCGGCGGGGCATGCGCGGGCGCCGCCGGGCGCCGTGGTTGCGGGCCTCGGTGATGGTGCCGGTAGCCGCGGCCGGGGTGATCGCGGCCGTGCTCCTGGCCGTTCCCGCTGTGCTGCAACGCGACACCGGTAACGGGATCGCCCCGGCCGGGGAGCCTTCCGTGGTCCAGACCGAGATCCCGGAGATCACGGCGGATCCGGTCCCGACCACCACGGCGGCCGATCAGCCCAGGTCGGGGCCGTCGGCCACCCGGATACCCCGGAAGTCCACGGCCACACCGACTCCGGACAGAGCGGAGTCCCAGCGGTCCACACCCCGGGCGACATCGAAGACCGAGGCCACGGCGAGGGTGGCGGCCACCTCGGCAACGACCACCTCGGAGCCGACCGCCACGATCGCCCCGACGGCGCGGCCCACGCAGGAGCCCACGGTCGCCGACCGTCCGGCCGAAACCACCCAATCTCCCTGAATCGCGAATTCTCCTGACGAACACAACCTTTCCCCGCGACCGGGAGTCGTTGAAGGTAGTGATCGCGGCGCGCAGCGGCCGGCCCACCCGGCCCCGCCCCGGTCACCGGACGAGGAGGAAGACCGTGCGCAGGATGAAACTCGTGGCAGCGGTGCTGATGGCCGGCGGACTGGTGTTCGGGGTGTCGAGCACGGCCATGGCGGTCGGCCACGACACGAAGCCGGTTCAGGCGGTTCCGACGGCGACAGTGACCGCGGCGACCGGGGCGCGGACCACCCAGGAGCCGACCCCGGCGACGACCGCGGTGCGGACCACCCAGGAGCCGACTCCGGCGGACAAGCGGACGGCGGTGCCCACGGCGACCGCCGATGCCAGGAAGAAGCCGGTGACCGGTCCTGCCCCCACCGCCGCGAGCAAGAAGCCCGCGACGTCCCCGCAGGAACCGGCCCCTAAGGCCCGCCCGGCCCGCCCGGTCCCGGCCAACCCCGACTTCACCGGCTGAACCAGGTGCACCGGAAACCCCGTGGTCACCTCGCCGGGCCTTGCGCCCGGCGGGGTGCCCCGCTCCTGATCGCCGTGGCCCTCCTGGCGGCGTGCTCGTCGTCCCCCTCGCCGTCCACATCGACGGCGACCACCCCCGCGACCCAGGCGTCCACGGATGCCAGTCAGGTCGTCCACAAGAGCGCCTTCGACCAACTCGACCGCGGCTGGAGCCTGGTGGCCACCGCGACCGGGCCGCAGATCGCGATCCACCGGTCGGCGAACGGCCCGGTGAGCAAGAAGATCCGCAAGGGCGCGGGCCCGCTGGCCTTTCTCGTGACCGCGCAGAAGGGCGACTGGCTGAAGGTGCACCTGCCGACCCGCCCCAATGGCGCGACCGGCTGGATCTCCGTCGAGGAGGTGACCCTCTCGACCACCCCCTACCGGCTCGTGGTCTCGATGGACGAGCACCGGCTGGACCTGATCGAGAAGGGCGTGCGGGTGGGGCACTACCCGATCGGGGTGGGTAAATCCACCACCCCGACCCCGCCGGGGGAGTACTACCTGACCGAGCTGATCCGCCCACCGAATCCGGAAGGTGGCTACGGCCCTTACGCTTTCGGGCTGTCGGCGCACTCGGACACACTGACGAGCTATGCGGGCGGTCCCGGTCAGCTCGGCCTGCACGGCACGGACCAGCCCGGCCTGATCGGGCGCAACGTGAGTCACGGCTGCATCCGGATCGCCAACGACGTGATCACGCAACTGGCGAAGACCGTCCCGCTGGGCTCCCCGATCGTGATTCAGGCGTAGAGGTTCCCGACGACAGCGGATCCCGGCCGAGAAGGGGCCAACCGGGTGCGGCCGCCGCCACACCGGTTGCTCCGGCCGGGATCCGGTTGCGCCGGGCGAGTGCATCCGGCCGGGGAACCGTGACCTTCAACTACCGGCCGTACATGATTGAGCCATGGACGAACTCGACCGTATGGCCCGCACTCTCGAGACCTGCGCCCACAAGCTGGAAGTCTTCTCGGCCCGGGTGCGGGTTCACGAACTCGGCGCTGACCTGCGCGCCCACCCCGACCTGGCCTACCTGGACGCCCAGCTGAACAGCTTCTACGGCAAGGACTGAGCCCCGAAGAGCTCGGCCAGGGTGTCCATGTCGCCCACCCACGGCTGTTCGGAATGGTCCGGCGCGAGGGTGAGTAGCGCGATGGCCTCCACTGCGGCGGCCCGGGCGGCGAGGATGTCGCTGGAGGAGTCGCCGATCATCGTGGTGCTCGCGGGATCGGCCCCCAGCGCCCGCATGGCCTGGAGCAGGGGCGTGGGGTCGGGCTTCATCAGGCGCGGGTCCGGATTGCGGCCCTCCACGTGCTGCACCAGGCCGCTGAGCTCGTGCAGTTCCAGCAGGGCCCGCACCGCCTCGGCGCCGTTGTTGCTGACGATCGCCACCGGCCGCCCGCTCGCCGCGCAGGCCTGGAGGAACTCCACCGCCCCGGGCGTCACCGGGGCCAGGCCGGCCGCATCCACCTCGGCTTCGCGCACCGATGCGTCCACCCGCCCGGTCAGTTCCGGGTAGATCTCGCTGACCCCGTCGAGCAGGTCGAGCGGGTCGTCGAGGTCGGCCAGTTCCTCGTCCACCGGGCCACCCACGATGACCTCCAGTTCGTCGAGCAGCGAGGCGGCGATCACGTCGGGTGCCAGCACCCCGAAGAGGTCGCAGACCGGACCGTCGAAGTCGAGCAGCACGTACTTCGTCGCGGCGGCGAGTTCCGACAGACGCTGTTCAGAGTCAGTCAAGTCCATGACCTGCAGCTTAGGGCGTGTTTTGAAAGTCCATGCCTACTGCGGGGCACCCTGTGGCCGCCTGGCGGCACCGAGTGGGGCCCCACGTAGAACACCGCTACGAGGGGCCCCACTCGGCACCCCCAGACGGTCACCGGGCACCTCCTCGCTACGGCAGCGACTTCCAAAACACGCCCTAGGACGCGCGGCGGAGGAGGCGGCGGTGGCATCGGCCGTTCTTCCGAGACCAGTTCTCTACGCGCGGGTATCCCCGGCGCCGGGCCTACCGTGGCTCCTTTCGGTCGATGCGTGGAACAAGGGGGCTCGGCTGTGCTGAGGAGACTCGTGGGGGTGCTGGCCGCGGTCTGTGTGGCCGGATGCACCACGCAGCCGGTCACGGCGGAACAGGTGACGCGGCCCGCCGAGGTGGGTGTCTCGGGCGCTGTCGGGGCGGCCGGGGGACGCGTGTCCGTGCCGGGTGGTCCCGTGATCGATGTGCCGGCCGGTTCGGTGTCGGGTGAGGGCGAACTGGTGGTGCGCCGGGCGGGGAAGAGCGTAATGCCGCCGGAGTCGCCGTCACCGTTCCTCAGCACCCTGGACGCCTACGAGCTCCGGCTCCGCGGCGCGCGGCTGACCGGACCGCTGCGGCTGACGGTACCCGTGGTGACGCAGCCGCTGCCGACCGCGGCGGACGAGGACTCCTCCGCCGTGCTCGGGCACTACGACGACGCGACCGCCCGGTGGAGCATCGTCCCGGCCGAGTACGACCCGGATCGGCACACGATCACCGCCGAGGTGTACGAGCTGTCGTGGTGGAACGCGTTCGGCTGGGACTTCTCGGCCCTGCGCAACGCGGTAGCGGCCGACTACCGCAACACCCTGGCGGTCACCGCGTCCGCACCGGTCTGCCCGAACGAGCTCGCCGCCCGACGCTCCGGCCTCCGGGTCGAGGCCGGGCGCAGTGGCCGGGTGCTGTGGTGCTACGGCGTGGACGGGGGCGCGCCGGTGCTGAAAGTGACCAACGTGCGCGGATATCCGGTCAGCGTCAGGTTCCCCGGAGCCTGGCGGGGCGAGGCACTGGGCAACGGGGTCGAGCTGCCCGCGGGGCTCGGCGGCGTGCACCGGTCCGCAGCCGGCACCGAAACCACGCTTCTGACCGGGGGATCGACCGTCGTGCTGCATCCGGGCACGCTGCGGCCGGCCGGGGTGGTGTCGACCGGCGCCACCGGTGACGCTTTTCTCGGCATGGCCCTGACCTTCGGGCTGAAGGCGTTCGGGTCGGCGATGGACGGTGTGCCCGGTGCCCCGGTGGTGCGCCGGCACACCTCGGAGCTGGTTCTCGCCGACGTGCTGGCCGGTGGCTGCCTGAAGAAGTTCACCGTCACCGACGTCGAAAGCCTGGGCGAGGCCGAGGAAAGCGTGCTGAAGGCGCACCAGGTGGCCTTCGGCTGCCTGCAGACGGCCTGGAAGAAGCGCTACGAGCTGGACGGGCGCAGCGGCCGGTTCACCGAGGTCGGCCTGACCTGGCTGACCGCGGGCATTCCCGTGCTCATCGACGGGATCACGGGTGTCGCCGACGAGGCCGTGTTCATGGAGCCGCACACGATCCGGGTGCGTGAGACCTCGTCGGCCACCCTGCTGCCCGGTCAGCTGCCCGGTCAGCGTCTCTGATCGGACCCCAGCGCCTCGCGCAGCAGCGCGTCGTGGTCGGCGATGTTCGCGACCGAGACCTCCACGGTGCCGTCGGGCCCGGTGACGTTGAGCCGCACGTCTCCGATGCGCGTGCTCAGCCAGGTGCTCAGGGCCCCGGCGAGGGCGGAGGGCGTGCGGTCGGCGGGCAGGACGACCGACAGGCGGTCGTCGTGCCGGGCCTCCCGGATGACCGGTGTGCCGTGCAGTTCCGGGTCCAGCTGGAGCCAGTTCTCCAGCGAGGCGACCAGGTGTTCCTCGGGCTCGCCCCAGACCGACATTCTCACGTGCATGCTTCCCCCTCCGCGTCACGTGAGCACGGATGATAAACCCCTACCGGGGGGTCAGCCGGGACGACAGCGCCACGAAGTGCGGTTTAACCCCATTCTGCTACGGTTTCAAGGCTCACCGACCTGAGCGTTCCTGTCCCCGGCGATATCTGGCAAGTGGAGCTCACGGTGATCGCGCTTCTTCTCGACCTGTCCAACATTCTCGGCGGTCTGCTGCTGGCCCTACCGCTGCTGCTCATGATCCCCAACGGCGGCGGCGAGACGGCCGGGCGGTGGATCTCCCGCCTCGACCCGTTCGCCTGGATCGTCGGCGTGGTGGCCCTGGTCACGGGTGGCTACTACCTGATCGTGCACCTGACCTCCGGCCCGCACCTGTTCCACTTCGAGGTGGTCGGCATCGCCGTCGGCGTGATCCTGCTGTGGGACCGGCTCACCGGCAAGCGCCCGCTGCGCCCGGCCGGGGGAGAGGTGCAGGGCGCCGCGCTGCTGCTGGCGATCTTCGGGGTCATCGCCGTGCTGGTCGGTCTGCAGGGGCTTTTCACCCCGAACTGATCTGCTGCCGAACCGGTGGGGCGGTCCCGGGGCATCGGGTCGCCCCACCGGCGATCGGGGGTCAGCAGCGGCTGACGGTGGAGTTCTGCAGAGTGACGTTCGAGCAGGTGAGACCGCCGTCCACGCAGGGGTTCTCAGTCAGCTTACTGTTCACGGGCTAGCTCCTGGTTCGGCGAATAATGGAACCGGGAGAAAGGTTGCAGCCCCATGCGTCGCCGTCAAACGGCGATTTCCTGCCTTGAGGTTGAATTAAAAGCAGAGATTTTGGTTATGAGCAGTGGACGCGCAACGCCCCTCCCGCCGGCCTCCTGCGGTAACACGGTGGTGCGGGTGGGGGACGGGTCCGCGGGGATTCCCGGGAGCCGCGAGCGGCAGTTTTGAGGGAACTGGCCGCCCCGACCTCGACCCAAAACTTGACCCAGGCCTTGATCGCGGACGAGAGAGCGTCGGCTCTGCTCGCATGCTTGGTGCGGTGACCACAGCGCTAGGGCTGGGCGGCTCGGAGCTCTTTCACCAAGGGCTGCCAGCGGGCTTCGCGTTCGTCGGGGGACTGCTCCCACCAGGGGGTGCCGCGCTCACCGAGGGCGATCTTGGCGGCCTGGACCCGGTCGCGGGCGGAGCGTTCGGCCTGGCGATCCTGGGTTTTCAGAGCCTGGCCGACCGCTCGCCGGGCGCTCATCAGTTCCTTGCGCAGGAGCTCGGCGACGTCGCCGGGCAGGTCGGGGTCGGTCGCCCGCCACTTCCGGCCCTTGATGACGACGTGGTGGCCGTCCGGGGTCGGCTCGGCCACCGTCACTGGGTCAGTTGTCGTCAGTTGTCGTCAGTTGTTGTGGACGATGGTCGCGGCGACGTCGCGCAGCTGATCCTGGTCCGGGCTGATGGCCGCGGCGATGTCCGGGTGCAGACCGGCTTTCGTACCCTCGAGCAGCTCTTTCTCGACCTCGGTCACGGTCTCGCCCTGGTAGTGGTCGTCGACCTTGTCCACGGCGTTGCGCAGGGCCGAGGTGAGCTGTTCCTCCAGCGGCTCGCGCAGTTTCTCGACGGGGCCGAGCGAGATGTTGGGGTCGAGCTTGATACGCGGCTGAACCATGGTGACTCTCCCGATTGTCACGGCGCACTGCCACAGTGGCGGTGCCAGTATGTCGGCAGGCGGTCGTTCCGGCATCCCGGGCCCGACGTGCGCACCAGCCGTTCAGGGCAAAGAATGGCTGAGCCAGAACGCATATCGACGCATACAGAGGGTGATCATGGAACCGTTGTCGCTGATCCTGACGGCCATCGTGGCCGGGGAGTCCAAGACTGAGTCCAGCACCATGCTGGGTGCGGTGGAAGACGACTTCGCCAGCCTGCACACCGCGCTGCGCTCTCGGCTGGAGGGGCGTCCGGACGCGCAGGGGGCGCTCGAGCAGTACATCGCCGAGCCCGAGCAGGACAAGGAAACGCTGATCGCGGGGCTGGAGGAATCCGGGGCCTGGAGCGACCCGGCCGTGCTCGGTCTGGCGGCCCAGGTGATGAAGCGCATCGACCCGGAGGGCAGCGCGAACGGCAACTATGCCCTCGGACGTGCTTGAAGCATGATCACCGACTGCATAGTGTGACCGGTCATGCGCATCCACATCACCAGTGTGTTCGTCGACGACCAGCAGAAGGCCCTCGATTTCTACACCGGGAAGCTCGGCTTCGTGCTGAAGAACGATGTGCCCCTGGGGGAGGACCGCTGGCTGACCGTCACCTCGGCCGGTGACGAGAACGGCGTCGAGCTGCTGCTCGAGCCCTCCCGGCACGCCGCGGTCCAGCCGTTCAAGAGTGCCTTGGTCGCCGACGGCATCCCGTTCACCAGTTTCGCCGTGACGAACTGCCACGCCGAGTACGAGCGGCTGAAGGGTCAGGGTGTGGTGTTCACCCAGGAGCCGACACAGATGGGGCCGATGGTCATGGCGGTGCTGGACGACACCTGCGGAAACCTCATCTGCATCACCAGCGCCGCCGAGAGCTAGAGCGGCCGAGAGTTAGCGCAGCCCGGCCGCGTTCGTGTAGTCGTCGGCGATCCAGACCACCTCACGCCCGGCGCGCTGCAGCAGGCTGGCCGCAATGGCCGAGCGGTACCCACTGACGCAGTGCACCCAGAGCCGGCCCTCGGGCAGGGTGTCGAGGCTGGTCAGGAGCCGGTGCAGGGGCGCGTGGGCCGAGCCCGGCAGGTGGCTCGCCGCCCGTTCGTCGTCGCGGCGCACGTCGAGCACCACCTCGCCGGGCTGCCCGAGAACCTCGGCCAGGTCGGCGAAGGAGGCCTTGCGGTAGCTCGCGGGCCGGCCGCTCTCGCCCATCAGTTCGGCCGGGGTGCCCACCAGGGCGGCGTCGAGCTCGTCGATCCCGATGCGCACGAGCTGGCGCCGGGCCTCCTCGATCTGATCGACGCTCTCACCGATCAGCGTGAGCTCCGCACCCCAGGGCATGAGCCAGCCCAGATAGGTGCTGAACTGCCCGCCCAGATCGATGCTGACGGTGCCCGGGACGTGCCCGGCGGCGTAGGCGGTGCGGTCACGCAGATCGACGACCCACTCGCCGTTCAGCAGCCGCCGGTGCAGCTCGTCCGGCTCGGTCAGTTGCGGCGTGGTCAGGTCGACCGGGCCCGGCCCCTGCCGGTTCCGCACGCCCATGTGCGCGTAGTACGACGGGTAGACCGTCAGCCCGGCCACCAGGCGTTCCACGAACGCGGTCTCGTCGGTCTCCAGCAGCGCGTCGTTCTGCCGCTTCTGGTCACCGATGGTGCTGGACGCACCGCCGACGTTCGCACTCGCCGAGCAGAAGCTGCCGAACCCGTGGGTCGGCATCACCTGGGTCTCGTCGGTCAGTTCGTGGGCCAGCCGGTGGGCCGAGCGGTACTGCGCGTGGGTGAGCTCGTGCGTGCGCGCCGGGTCGACCAGGTCGGTGCGGCCCACGCTGCCGAAGAGCAGCGACCCACCGGTGAACACGACGGGCGCGGACGAACCGTCCTCCACCACGTAGGCCAGGTGCGTGTCGGTGTGCCCGGGCGTCGAGATGACCCGCACTCGCAGGGAACCCGCGTCCAGGAGGTCGCCGTCGCGCAGGGGGCGCCGCTCGAACGACACGTCGTCGGCGGCGTTCACCCCGTACACCGCGCCGGTGCGGCGGGCCAGCTCGTGGCCGCCGGTGACGTAGTCGTTGTGGATGTGGGTCTCGAGCACGAGGACACAGGTCAGGTTCCGGTTCCCGAGCAGGCCCAGCACGCGGTCGATATCGCGCTGCGGGTCGACGACGACGGCGCTGGTGCCGTCGTGGGCGATGTAGCTGCGGTCGCCCAGCTCGCTGGTCTCGATCACGTCCACCTGGATCACGGGCTGCACTCTCCTGCATATTGCCGGTACATCCGAATGTCCGTACATTAAGGCGCGGCCGGTTGGAGTGGCAATGGAGAGCGGTACGACGTGACGGTTGACTCTGGCACCAGCGCCTGGGCGGCGGCGATCGATCGGGCCGACCCGCTGCCCCTCTGGGCCCAGGTGCACGCAGATCTGCGAAAGCGCCTCAACGACGGCCAGTTCACCGAGGGCTTCCCGGGCGAGATGGCACTGGTCGAGGCCTACGACGTGAGCCGTCACACGGTGCGTGAGGCCCTGCGCCGACTGCGCGACGAGGGCGTGGTGATCGCCGGCCGAGGGCGGCGTCCCCGTGTCGCCGAGGGCACCCGCCGCATCACCCAGCCGCTGGGCGCTCTCTACAGCCTCTTCGCCTCGGTCGAGGCCGAAGGGCTGGAGCAGCGCAGCATCGTGCGGGCTCTGGAGGTGCGCACCGACCCTGAGGTCGCCGCCCGGCTGTCGCTCTCCGCGTCCACCCGCCTGTTCTATCTCGAACGGGTCCGGTTGGCCGATGCCGAGCCCTTGGCACTCGACCGGGTCTGGTTGCCCGCCGATCTGGCCGAACCATTGCTGGAGGCCGATTTCACGCACACCGCGGTCTACCGGGAGCTGGAGCGCCGGTGCGGGGTACGTCTGGGCGGGGGCGAAGAGACCATCCACGCCGTGCTGCCCTCCCCGGCCGAGCGCGATCTGCTCGGAATTGGCCCGGAGACAGCGGCTTTCGCGATCGAGCGGCGCACCCAGGGCCCGAACGGCCCGGCCGAGTACCGACGGACGCTGGTGCGCGCCGACCGCTTCTCGGTCGCCGTGCAGTTCTCCACGGGTGGCGGTTACCGGGTCGGCCTGGCGAGTTCATGATCGGCTCGGCTTGCGAAGGTGTCAGGTTGGCCCAATGGTGGTCGTATCGGGCCGTACCGGGGCCCTCTGAGCAGCCGAGGGAGAGAAAGACATGCCTTTCACGTTCCGCAAGCGGATCAACTTGCTCCCGTTCCTGCGCCTGAACGTCTCCAAGAGCGGCACCAGCAAGACCTGGCACATCGGGCGCTGGTCCTGGAACTCGCGCAGCAAGCGGCACTCCGTGGACCTGCCGGGTCCCGTGAACTACCAGAGCAAGACGCGCGGCCGCTAAGAACTCGTTGTCCGGGCTGCCGTCACCATGGTGTGATGGCAGCCATGGACACGGCGGTCAGCGCTGTCAGGCACCACACCTTCACCGTCTCCCGCGAGCTCGAGGCTCCGCCGGAGACGGTCTACCGGCTCTTCTCCGACGACTCCCTGCGCCGCCTCTGGTTCAAGATGCCCGGCCACGATGCGGAGTACACCTTCGACTTCCGGGTCGGCGGCACCGAGCGGGCTCTCGCCACCTTCGCCATGATGGACGGCGCGCAGGAGCAGATCGAGAACCGCTCACGCTGGATCGACCTCCAGCCCGGCCGGCGGCTCCTCTACGTCTACGAGACCAGCGTGAACCATGTTCCCGCCTGGACGGCCCTGGCCACGATCGAGCTGTACGAGCTGCCCGGCGAGGGCGGCCGCACCCTGCTCGACTGGACCGAGCAGGTCGCCTTCCTCACCTACCGCGACGACGGCGAGATGGACGTGCGGCACCTGCGGGGCGCCACCAACCTGCGGCTGAACGGCGTGGCCCGGGCGCTCAAGCAGGCTTAGGATCCGTCAGGTAGTGCTTGAAAACCGGCCCCAGCCAGGCGATCAGCGTCTCGTCGTCCATCGCCTCCAGCACCGGCAGGCCGATGATGTGCCGCGCCACGGCCACCCCGATGAGGTGTGAGCCGATCAGCGCGGCCCGTTCCTGGGCGCGGTCCGGGGTCAGGGGACCCAGGGCCGGTGCCACCTTCTCGGCGAAGATCGCGATCAGCATGTCGCGCGCGGCCGGGTTCGACGTGGCGGCCCGCAGCAGCGGTAGCAGCGGCCCGTCGGGCCCCCACAGCTTGACGAACACCGGCACCAGCACAGCCGCGACCTGACCGGGCGGCACGCCGGTCAGGTCGGGCAGGTCCACGTCGAGCGTGGCGGCCGCCTCGAACAGCCCGTTCTTCGTGCGGAAGTAGTGCATGACCAGCGCCGGGTCGACACCCGCCGCCGAGGCGACCGACCGGATCGTGGTGCGGTCGAAGCCGTGCTGCCCGAACTGGAGACGGGCCGCACCGAGGATGACCGCCTTCGTCACCTCGGCGTCCCGGGGGCGTACTGAGCTCACCTCTGCATTCAACACCTGTTGACATCCGTGCGGCGAGGTCTATGGTCAATTCAACGCTTGTTGAACGACTGGAGGAGCTCATGTCCGCACCGGACGTCGACGTCCTGGTCATCGGTGGCGGTCCCGTCGGCCTGACCGCCGCCGGTGACCTCGCCCGCCTGGGCCGCACCGTGACCGTGCTGGAGCGCTGGCCACAGATCAATCCCTCCAGCCGGGCCTTCGCCGTGATGGCCCGGACGCTGGAGGTGCTCGACAGTCGCGGCCTGGCCGACGGTCTGCTGGAGCTCGGCACCACCACCCCGGGCGTGGACATCTTCGGCCGGGCGCGGCTCGACCTGTCGAAACTTCCCTCGCGGTACCCGTTCGCGCTGATCACCCCGCAGACCAACGTCGACGCGGCACTCGGGCGCTACGCCGTCGGGCAAGGGGCGCAGGTGCGGCGCGGGATCGAGGTGGTGGGCCTGCGGCCGGAAGCTGATGGCGTGATCGTGACCGCCCGGCCCAAGGACGACGAGGACCCTTCGCACGAGCAGGTTCTCCGGGCCCGCTACGTGATCGCCGCCGACGGTGCGCACAGCACCGGGCGGCGCCTGCTCGACCTGCCCTTCCCCGGCCGGTCGGTGCTGAGCTCGGTCGTGCTGGCCGACGTGAAGCTGAGCCGTGGTCCTTCCGACGGAGGTCTGCAACTGGGCAGCACCGCTGACGGTTTCGCCTTCCTCGCGCCCTACGGCCGGCACGACCCCGACGGCAGCTGGTTCCGGGCGATGACCTGGGACCGCGGCCATCAGGTCGATGACACCGTCCCGGTCGGCGAGGGGGAGGTGGAGCGGGTGCTGAACCGCGAGATGAAACGGGACGTCGGCGTGGTCGAGATCGGCTGGAACTCGCGCTTCCACAGCGAGGAACGCCAGGTGCCTAGCTACCGGCAGGGCCGGGTGTTCCTCGCCGGAGACGCTGCCCACGTGCACTCGCCGATCGGTGGGCAGGGTCTGAACACCGGGGTGCAGGACGCCGCCAACCTGGCCTGGAAGATCGATGCCGTGCTGTCCGGAGCTCCCGACGCCGTGCTCGACACCTACCAGTCCGAGCGCCACCCCATCGGGCGCCGGGTGCTCTTCCAGTCCGGGGCGATGCTCCGGGCGGCGACAATCCGACCCCGACCCGCGCGCCTCGTCCGTAATGCCGTGGTTCCGTGCGCTCTTTCGATCCCGTTCGTCCGTGACCTGATCGCCGGGAGTTTCGCCGGCACCGGTCTGCGGTACGCCCGGGGCAAGGGTGAGAGCCCGCTGGTCGGCACCCGCGCCGCGCAGATCCCGCTGGCCGGTGAGCGTCTGACCGAGATTCAGCGGAACGGCCGCTGGGTGTTAATTCTTCGAGCAGAGGACGTCCCGGTCGCCGGTGCCCCGTCGGTCACCCAGGTGCGTCGCACCGATGACGGCCCGGCCGTGCTCGTCCGCCCGGACGGCTATGTGGCCTGGGCCGGGACCGCGCCGCCCGGCTGGCTCGAGACGTACGAAAGGTGGACCGGCGCGGGAACTGCCCGTGCGGACGTCCACCATGGAGACCCGGCAGAAACATCACCGCCCGCCCGTCCACCGGAGGGAGGACGGACGGGCGGTGAAGTGTTCCGACCCTGGGGCGGCCAGGGCCGGAGTATCGAGGTTGCCCGTTACTGAAGGGTGTCCACCGTGATGGCGACCGCACCCCGCGCGGGCACCGTGACCGACGCCTTACCGTCCGAGCCGACCTTGACGGTGGTGCCGTCGGTGATCAGGTCGGTGTAGGTGCCGGCGGCCAGACCGGTCTGGAAGGTCTGGGTCTTGGCCGACGTGCCGTTGTTCAGGGCGGTCCAGCCCTTGGCGCCCCGGCTGAAGCCGATCAGGTTGGCGCCGTCGTCCGACCAGTTCTTCACCGCGGCGCTGCCCACGGTGTTACGGAAGGTGACCATGCCGAGCACGCCCTGGTCGCGGTCGAGGCAGTTCCAGGCCGAGCTGCTGCAGTCGGTGTCGGTCACCATGCCGTTGCTGCTCGACGGGGGAGCGTCGTCCTTGGCCGACCAGGCGAACGAGGAGTACACCTGCGCCGTGCCGTAGTCGTTGGCCAGGATGAACTGCGTGGCCAGGCGGTCGGTCTTGGCGTCCTTGTAGCTGATCGAGTCGCCGCTGCGGTCGGTGTCGTGGTTCATCACGAACGTCAGCGACTTGCTCGAGGGGATCAGGTAGTCGCCGAAGGTCTTCAGCGACGAGATGTTCCCGGCGAAGGCCTTCTTCAGCTGTACCGAGGCGTCCAGGCCGAGCACCGAACCGAGCTCCGCGTAGGAGGCCTGCGACAGCTCACCCTTGCCGCCGAACACCTCGAGCGCCACGTACGGGTCGGTGCCGTCGACCGTCTGGTCCAGCCCGTCGATGATCGCCTTCATATCGGCGAGCGGGATGTGCTTGGCGGCGTCCACCCGGAAGCCCGAGACCCCGTACCCGAGCAGCTTGTTCAGGTAGGTGTCGATCGCGCCGCGCACGTAGGTGCTCTCGGTCTTCAGGTCTTCCAGGTTCGACAGCCGGCAGAAGTGCACCTGCGTGACGTTGTCGTAGTCCTCGACGGTGCCGGAGGAGGTGGGGCACTCGCTCGCCTGGTGGAAGTCGTCGGCGCTGTAGAGACCCGGGTAGTTCGTGGAGGTGTAGGAGTTGCCGCTGTACGACTTCGCATTGGTCATGTCGTGACCGGACATGTGGTTGATGACCGCGTCGACGTAGACCTTGACGCCGGCGTCGCGGCAGGCTGTCACCATGCTCTTGAACTGGGCCTCGCTACCCATCCGGCTGTTCAGGTCGTAACCAGCCGGCTGGTACACCTCCCACCAGGCGTGCGCACTGCCGTTGAGCTTGAGGGAGTCCTGCGGCGGGGCGACCTGCACGCCGCCGTACCCGTTCGGGCCCAGCACCGTGGTGCATTCCTTGGCCACCGAGGTCCAGTTCCACTCGAAGAGGTTGGCGATCACGTCGCCCGAGGTCTTCGCGGTGCCGGAGGACGACGTGGTCGCCGTCGCGGTCGTCGTCGCCTTGCTGGTAGTGGTTTCCGCGGGAGCCGCCGTGGCCGTGGCGGTCGCGGAGGACGACGCGGTCGCCGCTGCGGTCGCGGTCGCCGTCGTGGTGGCGCTCACGGAGGTCGTTCTTCCCGATGTGTGCCGCTCGCCTCGGTGGGGCCAGGCGTAGACGGCACTGGCCGAGGCGCCGACCACCAGTACGGCGGTCGCGCCGGCTACGGCTGCGGTCCGACGACGGGCGGTTTTCGATGAATTCTGTGCACCGGGTTTCACGGCGGTGACACTAACAGCGGAAAAAGGCGCTTTGACCTGGCTATTTCTGAACGGCCGTCCGAATCCGCAGCGTGGCTTAACGGTCAGGTGTCGTGCTGCTGAAGCACTGTATACAGCTACGTCGGTGCCTCGCGGGGCCACGGCCTCCATCGCGGAATTAGCGTCCGTTTAGCCCTCGTTGCCGACGGAAACATCAATGTGTGACCGGGGTCACGTGAACTTGGACGATCTAATCTGCCCTTGCGTGCATCTCATCCTTACGTGAGTACTTCTGTGGGCAGGCGCGTGGGGACCGCGGTGGCCGGGCTGGGCCTGGGGGCCCTGGCCGTGACCGGCTTCAGTGCGGGGGTGGTCAAGGCGGTGCCGGGTGCGCCGGCCGTGACGATCACCGGAACCTGCGAGCCGGAAACGCTCCTCGCGGTCGAGGGAGCCCGTGGCTGTATGAAGTGATGAAGGTGGCTGATCCGGTCACTTCATCGCCGGCGACTTGTACACGGTGCGGATCTGCACGCCGTCCATCCAGGCGGTCAGCCGGGAGGCCTCGACGTCGAGCGCCTTTCTCGCCGCCGGCGGAACGTCTTCCACCAGCCGCACCTCGACCCGGCCGGACTCGTCCTGGACCCAGCAGCCGACCATCCGGCCGTTCACCCAGGCGCTCGTACCGGCATTGCCGCGGGTGTCGAACAGCCGCTCCTTGTGGGGTCCGAGGTAGAAGCCGCGGCCCTGCCAGCCCATCACGGTCGGGTCGAGCACCGGCAGCAGCGCGGTCCAGGGGCCGGGATCGGGCACCTCGTCGAGGTCGTCGGGCAGGAGCCAGGCCGGTGAGCCGTCTTCCAGGGCCACGGACACCGCCCCGAGCTCGAGCAGGGCCTTGCGCACCACCGTCTTGGTCGAGCCCAGCCACCAGACCAGGTCGGCCTCGGTGCCCGGGCCGAACGAGAAGAGCCAGCGGCGCACCAGGTGCCGGTATCCCTCGGCCGGGCTCATCGCCGGTGCGGCCTCGCCCAGCCAGTGCCCGGTCAGCGTCCACCGCGGCCGCGACGTGGCCCAGCGGCCGGCGTTGCGGCCCCGCACGATCTCCCCGCTCGCCCCGAGCTGGGTGAGCACCCGTGGTCCGGACCAGATCTCGCCCGGCGACGCCGTCACCTTCACCGCGAGGTGGGGCACGGACTCGCGGATCTGGGCCGCCTGCAGGCCTTCCGGGGCGGAGGCGAGCACGGCGAGCACCTGCTCACGGGCGGCGTCGAGCCAGGCGTCACCGTCGGCGGTCAGCCCGGTCCGCACCACGTCACGCACCATCCGGGCGCGCTCGGTGGCCGCCACCCGCGCCGAGATGCTCGGCCACGCCGCGGGCAGCAGGTCGCGGGGGAACACGAACAGGGTGCGGCGCATGGCCAGCTGTTTCACCAGCGTGCGGTCGTCGTAGAGGGCCCGGTCGAGGTCGGCGGTCTGCGGCGAGGGCATCCGGGCCCGGCAGGACAGGTAGGGCGACGGTGGCTCGGTGGCGTGCAGCACGGTCAGGGCCTCGGTGACCGCCTCGGGCGAGTCGACCTGGAAGCCGGGGGCCAGGGCGTGCCGGACGGCCAGGCGGGAGCGGCGTTCGGCATCGGTGACGGTGCGCACGCCGTCATCATGCCCGACGTCGGCTCCGGAGCGCTCGGGGACGATCACGGTGGGTCGGTCCGGCGTGTGATCGATACCTCTTAACCGGCCTGGCCTCAGATGGAACCGAGGGAAGACCGCCCTGCTGGGAGCCCCTTTCGGGCACGGTGAGTGACCTCTGCGACCCGGGGGGTGGTGATCATGTCACGGTAGGGTCACGTCTCACTTCGTTGGATCGGGAGAATGTCTGGGGGTGAATGGATCTCAGGCCATCATTGTCGAGGTCTTTTGTGAGGCAATCATTTTGAGATTCACAGAGGTTTGGTTCGTGTTCGAGATAGTTCTCCTGGTCCAGGCGCTGCTCGGAGGTCTGGTGGCCGCGCGGTTGATGCAGGGGCGGGCGGTTCCGGTGGCGGGCCGGTGGTTCCCGGTACGGCAGGTGCTGTCCCGGGTGGCCCTGACCGATCTGGCGCAGGGTGCGCTGCCGCTGCATGCGGCACTGATCGCCGGATACCGGCTCACCGGTGTGATGCTGGTGGGGCTCGTCCTGGTGGCCCGGGCCTGAGGGACGGCTCCCGGGAATCACCTCAGGAAGTCGCGCAGCAGCGCCTGCAGCCTCGGCACATTGCCCAGGAGCAGGTGCCCGCCCGATGGCTGGACCTCGAGTCGTCCTTGCGGCAGACGCCGTGCGATTGCCTCTGCGTCAGCGGGTTTCGGCAACGGTGAGTCCTCGGCGGTGAGGACGAGAGTGGGGGCGGCGAGTTGCTCCCAAGCCAGCTCGTCGCGCAGCATCTCGGGGGCGGTGACGGCGTTGTCGAAGAGCATCCCGGCCCGGCGGGACCGTACGGGTAGCAGGGTCTCCATGATCTGCCGCAGCTCGTGGCGGGCATCGGTGTCGAGCTTCTTCCACGCGACACCCCCGGCCCGGGCTACGATCTCGGGCCGCGTTGAGGTCAGCCAGGTGGGCCACTCGGTGCGCAGCAGCAGGCGCAGCGCCGGGGTGGGCGGCAGGCGCAGCGGTCGTACGGCGGGTAGAACGGGGGATTCGAGCACCAGCCGTCGCACCCGGTCCGGATGGCGCAGGGCCAGGCGAACGGCGGCGGTGGACCCGGCCGACAGCGACACCACGTCGACCCGGTCGTGGCCCAGGTGGTCGAGTAGGCGGGCGAGGTCGTCGGCCTGGCCGGCGGTGGTGGCGTCCGCGGGCAGGGCGGACCCGAGATAGCCGTACCGGGAGACCGCGATCACCCCGAACCCGGCCGGGATCCGCCGGCCGGCCCAGTCGACGGCCTGGTCCCAGCCGCCGTTGTTCCCGTGCAGCACCAGCACCGGCGGTCCCGTGCCGACCTGTAGGTATTCGACCCCGCCGACGACGGACAGGAGTGCGGGAGGGTGAATCAGCCGCTGCTGCGCCATGTCCAGATCCCGCCGGTAGCGGCCCATCGTCGTCCTCCGGATCTCTGGCCGTCGTCCTGTGGCCATTATGTCCCGGCGGAAAGGCGGAACGGCCCGGTAGCGACCACAACCTTCACCCGTCGTGATCATGCAGAACCTCCCCGGCGTTCTAGAACTGTGGGCAAGCACCCGCTGCTGGTGATGCTGCGCGACCAGGGCACCGACTCGCGCACCGCCGAACTGCGTCACCAGACCCTCGGCGCGGTGATCACCTACATGGCTGACAAGATCGCGCAGCAGGGTGGCTGGAAAGATCCCACCGCAGAAGACGTCTCCAGGGCCCGGGTGCGCGCGGGCCTGCTGTTCTCGACCTTCGCCGGCATCGTGACCCTGCGCGAGGCCATCCCCGGCGACCCTTTCTCCCAGGCCGAGCCCGAGACCCTGCGGGTCGAACTGACCCGCATCGCCACCGAGATCATCATCGGCGGTCCGCCCGGGGTGTCAGCGGGTGATCTCGCAAAGGGTCAGGTGATCTCGTAGGAGATCAGCTGATCCCGATCGAGATCACTTCGCTCCCGTGCCGCCTCGCTCTTGACCCGCCGCCCTCACCTGCCGAAGAGATCTGGACCGACCTCTTCTGTGTACGGGGGCCCTGCGTGGGTGTGACGACCCTGACCTGTCCGGCGTGTTCCCGACCGCTGAACCGGCTGAACTTCTGCGAGGCGTGCGGCGCCCGGGCTCCCCGGCCGGGTGAACCGCCGTCGGTGCGCCGGCTGCCGTCCCCGCGGCCGATGTCCGAGGTCTCGTTTCCCCGGCAGGTGCACATTCAGGAGATCCTGACGCCGAAGACCGTGCGCCGTAACCGGCATCGCAGCACGCGGCGCCGGGGGGTCTGGGTCGCCGGGATCGGGCTGGTCGTGGTGACCGGACTGGGTCTGGGGGCGTTCCGGCTGACCGGAGCGCTGGGGACCGACCTGACACCGGCCCAGCAGCAGGCCTCTGAGCTGGAACGGAGCCAGGCCGAGTTGCTGCCCCAGCTCGAGGTGCTGATGGAGGCCCGGGCTGCGTTCTTCTCGGGGGAGCGGCGCTATCTGCCGGCCATGAAGCGGGTCCGGGCGGCGATCCAGACCTACAACCGCCGGTTGGCCGGGGTCGAACGGGAGATCGACGAGATCAGCCGGGCTAACGCCGCGCGACTGCGGGGCTGCCACAACCGCTGCCCCGACCTGGACTATCCGGCCTATCCGCGACTGCCCGACCTGAGCCCGGAGGTGGCCGACCTGCAGCGGGTGGCGACCCGCATGACCCAGCTGCACGATCAGCTGCTGACGGTGCGTGGCACCGCGGGCATCCAGATGTCGTACGGCGAGCTGCTCAGCGCGGTGGATCTTCTGGGGCAGGACGCGAAGGACAACCTGGTGACGCTGCACGAGATGCGTTACCCCTCGCGGGACGGGATCTATGCGGGTGGGGCGGCCAGCCTGCGGATCGAGGCGCTCAACGGCAACAACTCGTTGCCCGTGGTGCGGCAGATGAACACCCATCTGGTGCGGCTGCTGGAGCGGTCGCAGTTGCCCGTCGCTTCCTACGACCTGCCCGGTGGCCGGGACAAGTACCCGGGCGACCACAGCATCAGCCAGTGACGAGGCCAGTGACGAGGCCAGTGACGAAGGCCTCATAGTTGAACGCTAAATATTTGTTGCTTCAAGTTTCTTGATGGGTGAGGGTGGTGGACGGCCCTCTGCGGTCGGCCGCGAGGGAGGCGACGGGGCGTCCCTCATCGGCCGTGGCCGCCATGACCCATGGAAAAGGACTGTCGTGAACAACGCCCTGCTGCGCGATCTGGTCGTGCTCGTTGCCCGGATCGCTGTCGGAGTGGTCTTCGTCGCCCATGGTTGGCAGAAGATCAGTACGAACGGAATTGACGCCACCGCTGGTGCTTTCGACATGATGGGCGTGCCTGCACCGACGCTGAGCGCGTGGTTCGCCGCCATCGTCGAGCTGGTCGGCGGCGCCCTGCTGATCGCCGGCCTCGCCCTGCCGGTGGCCGCCCTGTTGCTCTTCGTCGACATGCTCGGCGCGTTCGCCACCGTGCACATGGGTAGCGGTGTCTTCGTCGACCAGGGTGGTTACGAGCTCGTGCTCGCGCTCGGCGTGGTCTCGCTGCTGCTGGCCGCGATCGGTGCGGGGCGCTTCAGCCTCGATCGGCTGGTGGCGCCGAAGCTGGCCGACGGGATCACTGCCTGAGGTTTGCGGACGAACGGCGCCGGGCTTCTCGGCGCCGTTCCGGCCGTCTACCTGGGATCAGCCGGGGTCCAGCTGGGGTCCAGCAATCCCACAGCGTGACCACTGTTAAGCGCAGGGTTGAGGTAGCGATGATTGTCGCTTCAACTTTTAATAGGACAAAAAGCCTTAGAACGGGAGTGCGCCGATCCTGGCGGCCGGTGTGCGAAGACGGATACCGGGTCGCGTCGGCGGCGTGCCTGGTGCTGCCCAGCGTCGGGTCCAGCGCCCCTCCTCGGTCGAAAGGACCCTTGTGAATTCCCTTTTGCTGCGTGACGTCGTCATCCTCATCGCCCGTGTCGCCCTCGGGGTGGTCTTCATCGCCCATGGTTGGCAGAAATTCAGCACGAACGGAATGGATGCTACGGCAGCAGGTTTCGATGGCATGGGGATTCCGGCGGCCACGGCCGCGGCCTGGTTCGCCATGACGGTCGAGCTCGTCGGCGGAATCCTGCTGATCGCGGGCCTTCTGGTGCCTCTGGTTGGCATCCTCCTGGCGGGCAACATGCTCGGTGCCCTCTGGTTCGCCCACCGTGACGCCGGGCTGTTCGCGCAGGACGGCGGCTACGAGTACGTGCTCATCCTCGCCGCCTTCTCGCTGCTGCTCGCGGGCGTCGGGGCCGGCCGGATCAGCCTCGACCGGGTGATCTCACCGCGCCTCGCACGTGGTGTCGCCGGTCTGGAGCGGGTCCCCGCCGGGAGCCGCTCGCTGGAGACCGCCTCCTGATCCGTCCGAAAGAATCCGTAAGAATCCCGTGAGAAGAAGAACGGCGCCGGGCCCCAGGGCCCGGCGCCGTTCTTCGTTCACGAACGTCAGACGAACGTCCAGACCTGTGTACCGGTGGATCCGCACTCCGCCATGGTGAGCGGCTGGTCGAGTTCGTTGACCCGGCCGTTCACGGTGGAGACGTCCACGCACAGGTTGCTCTTGCCGTTGACGATCTGGTAGCCGCCGCCACTGGCCTGGAACCGGAACATCTGGTTGTCGGCGTCGCCGGGCGTGCACGCGAAGACGTTCAGGTCGCCCCCGGCCGGCTCGGAGCCGTAGTTGGGAACGTCCACGCACAGATCGCTCTTCACGTTGCGCAGCAAGTACTGGCTGCCGACCTTCAGCCGCTCGTACTCCTGGTTGTCCGCGCCACCGGCGTTGCAGGTGAACTGAGCGGTGTGGGTGGCCGGGTCCACCGCGTCGTAACCGCCGAGGTCCAGGCAGAGACCGGTGCTCTGGTTCCGGATCTGTGAGGGGCCGGTCAGCACGGCGTCGGTACCGGCGATCTTGACGATGGTCCGGGTGACCGTCTTCGTGGCTTTCGGCTGCTTCTTCTTCGCCGGGGTGTCGGAGTCACCGGCCGGAGCATCCTGGGTCTGCGTGACGGTCCGGGTCATCGTCCGGGTCGACGGCGAGAGCTGGTCGGCCTGCTCCCGCGCGGTGTGCCGGGGTGCCTGGGTGGTCCTCGTCGGGGCGGGCGACACGGATGCCTGCGTGGTGGTGTTGCTGGTCGGGGTCTGGGGCTGCACGTAGGAGGCCGCCGCGGTGTTGGTCTGCCCGGGCTCGTCGGAGCCGGGCCGGATGAGACTGACGGCCGCGACGATCACGCCCAGGGTGACGCAGACGGAACCGACGACGACCAGCAGGCTGCGACGACGCGCGCCCGGCGCGGTCAGTAGAGTCTTCAGCGAATGCACGGGGGATACCTCGTGAGACTTGCGCCTCGTCTTCCTGATCGTCGCATGCCCCCCGCGGACTTTCCGCCGTGCGAATCGGATCAGTCTGACATCTGGAGATGAATTAATCAGGAGCGTGGATGAATTCGTGATGTTCTCGTTGTCACGATTTATCCCGCCCTTACGCCGGGCTCTCCAGCGTCTCCTTCACCTTGGCGATCGCGAAGCCCCAGGCCTTGTCCGACGTGACCTGGGGCGGAAGGGAGATCTCGTCCGGGTTCGTGAGCACGTCGAGCAGGACCGGGCCCGCGGTGGCGAAGGCCTTGCGGGCGGTCTCCTCCAGATCTTCGGCCTTCTCGACGCGCCAGCTGCTCCATCCCAGGCTGAGGGCCACGGCCGCCAGGTCGGGGTTGGTCAGCACCGTGCCGAACTCCGGCAGGCCCACCTGTTCCTGTTCGAGCTTCACCATGCCCAGGCGTCCGTTGTTGAAAACCACCACCCGAACCGGCAACTGCTCGACGACAGCGGTGATCAGGTCGCCCAGCAGCATGGTCAGGCCGCCGTCACCGGAGAGGGACACCACCTCGCGCCCGGTGTCGAGTGCCTGGACACCGAGGGCCTGGGGCATCGCGTTGGCCATCGAACCCAGGCCGAACGAGCCCACCAGCTGCCGATTTCCGCGCATCCGCAGGAACCGTGAGGCCCAGACCGTGGACATGCCGGTGTCGGTGGTGATCACGGCGTCGTCTGCCGCCACCCGGTCGATGACGTCGGCGAGCAGTTCGGGGCGGATCAGGCCGGAGGGGTTCTCGAAGGGACGCCGCGCCTTGGCCAGGATCCGGCCCGGCAGCGAGCCCTTCCCACCGCCGAGCAGCGCCTGCTGCCGTTCGCGCCAGTCCGCGTAGTGCTCGCGCGCCTGGTCGAGGTGGTCGGTGCCGGGTTTGGCGGTCACCCGGGCGGTCAGGGAACGGACGCCGACGGCGGCGTCGGCGACCAGGCCCACCTGGACGGGTGTGCGGCGGCCGATGTGCTCGGCCTTCACGTCGATCTGGATCGTCGGCACCTTCGGCAGCCACTCCGGGTACGGGAAGTCCGTGCCCACCATCAGCAGCACGTCGGCGCCGTCGAAAGCGGTCTTGCTGGCCGGGTTCCCGATCAGGCCACTCTGGCCCACCTCGAACGGGTTGTCCTCCTCCAAGCCCTTGCCCTTGATCGTGAGAACCATCGGGGCGCCGAGCTTCCCGGCCAGGGCGAGCAGTTCGTCCTTGGCCGCGGCAGCCCCGATGCCCGCCAGGATCGTGACGTTCGAGGCCTCCTCGAGGAGAGCAACCGCGTCCTCCAGCACCTGGGGGTCGGGATGGGGCACCGGGCGGGCGGTGACGAAGTGAGGACGACCCGCGTCAGCGGGCATCTCCATCTCACCGACGTCACCGGGAAGGGTGAGCACGGCGACACCGGGACCGGCGTAGGCCGCGTTCACGGCCTGGGACAGCAGCCGGGGCATCTGTGCGGCCGAGGTCACCGTGGCGCGGAAGGCGGCCACGTCGGTGAAGAGCAGGTCGTTGTCGACCTCCTGGAAATAGTCACTGCCGATCTCGGGCGTCGGCACCTGACCGCAGATGGCGAGCACCGGGGCCTGCGATTTCTTCGCGTCGTAAAGGCCGTTGAGCAGGTGGATCGAGCCGGGGCCGACCGTGCCCATACACACCCCGAGCGTGCCGGAGACCTGGGCCTGGGCACCGGCCGCGAAGGCTCCGGCCTCTTCGTGCCGCACGCCGATCCAGCGCATGTCGGGGTTGCGGCGAATGGCGTCGGTGAGCGGGTTCAGGGCGTCACCGACGACGCCCCAGACCGTGCGGACGCCGAGTCGGTGCAGGCTGTCGATGATCATGTCGGCCACGGTGGTCATGGTTGGCACGCTACGTCGCGCCCGCAGCCGGGGCAGGTCGACACAGACCGGAGCCCTGGGACGCAGGGGCGTCCCAGGGCTCCGGCGACCGACCGGCCGGCCGGTCAGATCTGCATCAGCCGCCGATGCCCTGGTAGGCGTACACCTTGATGGTGCGCTTCCCGCCCGGCTTCCCGCCGATCTTGACCTTGCGCAGCGCCGAGTTGTTGGCGTAGTTCGACTCGGCGAGCTTCTTGCTCGGGTTGGCGATCGTCTGGATGTAGTAGATGCCGCTCTTCACGTTGGTGATGTTGAACGACTGGCCCGGCAGGTACTGACCGTAGGTGTCACCCCAGCCGGTGTTCAGGACCTCGCGGATGCTCAACAGGTTCGCGTTGCCCTGACCGCACGCGGTGTAGAGGTCGGTCGAGGCCGGCTGCCACTGGGCACCCTCCACGTTCAGGTCGACAGCGTCGGTCGGGGCCAGGCAGAAGGCTTCCTTGCCACTGATGATGGCCTTCTTCTTGGTCGAGTCGAGCAGCCGGTAGGAGGCGAAGTCCTTGAAGTGCCAGTGGTTGTGGCCCGTGCGCGGGTCCCACTGCATCGATCCGGCCGGGGTGTAGCCGACCTGCTTGCCGTCTTTGTCGAAGAAGTACTGGTAGGCGTCCAGCACGCTCTTGCCCTGCTGCCGGAAACCGTCCACCACGAGCGGTGAGGGGCCGGCGTTCCAGACCGTGGCGCCGAACGACAGGTAGGTCTTCTTCTTGCGGCTCGTGGTGTCGAGCGCGATCTGGTAGGCGGGCAGCGAGCGCAGGTCGGGCTTCGGCAGGTCGGCGGCCGCGGCCGAGGAGATCCGGCTGGAGCTGGGTTTCGTCTTCGCCGGGGTGTTCGGCGCACCCAGTGCGGCCTTGCGGGCGGCTTCGCGGGCGGCGTGCTGCGGAGACAGCTCCTTGGCGTTCATGTCGATGCCGGCCATCTTCACGCCGTGGTTGTGGTTCATGTCGTGGCTCGCGGCGGCCCCGTAGCCCGAGCCCTCCTTGACCGTCTTGACCTTCACCTTGATCGTCGAGGTGGCGTCGGCGGTGGAGATCTTCAGGGCCTTGCGCCACTGCGCGTTCACGGTGGCCTTGAGGGTGTAGGTGCCGTCCTTGCCCTTGAAGCTGGGGGTGGCGCTGTAGTCGCCGAGGGCGGGTGTGGCCCAGCCCGCGGGCAGCCCGAAGACGCCGCCGAGCGCGTAGGGGTGGTTGCCGCACTGTTGCGGGTACGGCGTCTCGGCCACCGCGTCGGCCGAGACGCGGTTCTGCTCGTAGGAGTTCATGCAGAAGTCGACCTTCGACGAGAACACCGACTTGCCGGCCGGGTTCGTCACCTTGACGTCGAAGAACTTGGTGAACGTGGACGGGTTGGCCGTGATCCCGGCGGGAAGCTGCGTGGTGGTCTGCTCGGCGCCCTCGCCCACCGTCAGGGTGGTGGTGATCGGGTTCTTGTACGACGTGCCGCGCTGGGTGCGGATCTCGACGGTCTTCGCTGCGACGGCGTAGAAGCCGAGGCCGTACAGGTCGACCGGTTCGCCCTTGTACCGCGCCACCGTCTGGGTCTTCACCGGAACGACCAGGTCGAGTAGGGGTGTGGTGGCGGCGGCGGTGGGGCTGCCGGAGACTCGCTCGGCGGCCTTGACCCCCGCGGCGGTGACCACGGAGCCGGCCAGCACGGCGGTCAGGGTCACACCCACGACGGTGGCGGTGGGCGCGATGCGCGTACGGGCGCGGCGTTGGTTCGGGTTCACGGGGGTCCCCTCAAAGGATCTGCGATGGCGTCACCTCCATGACGCTTGTCCCGAACAGTACGGTTGCTTCCCCGGCGCCGAATCAGCCTGCGGTATGAGACGGATCGTCCTGGGTGCGGGGGGACATCCTCCCGAAGGCGGAGTATCAGACACGTGTTGGCTGGATGGCCGTGGCTCCGGGCCGCCCTGCGACGTGGAACTCCCCGTGGGTCAGGGGTTTGGTGGCATGGAAGGTGGCCTGCCGAACCCGGTCGGTCGTGGTGGGCCGTCGCTGCCGGCCACCCGGACCTGCCGAGCGCACCCGCCGTTCGCCGCTGACCGGGAGCGCGCCCATAACGGTCATAACGGAAGGTGGTGTGCAGGGTCGACACACTCCGCTGTCAGATGTGGGCTGTTTGACGGACACCATCGCGACCCGCGATGAAACAGACTTCTTAACGCGTCAAGAGCGTCGGCCTCTTCCGCCTGATCAAGGTGGGGATGGGGTTGCTCGACACCCGGGGAGGGGCGGGTGTCGAGCCCGACGCGACGTCAGGGACGCCCGGTCGAATTTCTGACCGGGTGTGAGGGTTCGTCACCGAGGGGTGACAAAAGTCCCTTTTGGCATGCCCTGCTGCCATAATGCCCCGGTGTTGTTACTCCCGGTGCATCGCGCGTGGCTTCGCCCGAGCCTGCCCAAGGTCGCCGGACGCAGACGTTCTGCGTCCCGGCCCGTCGTCCACGTCAGGCAAGCGGTCGGACAAGCGGTCGGACAAGCGGTCGGACAAGCGGTCGGACAAGCGCCGGATGCGTATCAATCGCCGCCCGGGCGGCTCGGTGTGATGGGACGTGAACGGGTGGACCCGTCGTCGGTGGATGCCGACTCTGTCGCCGACTTCGGGTGGAGGTGACGTGGACAGCGCAGCCGATCAGGCCGTCCCGGACCAGGCTGATGACGTCGGCGTGAAGGTGGTGCTGGTGGACGACCACCCGGCGATCCTGGCCGGGGTGCACGCCTGGATGGTGATGGCCAGCCCCGCGGTGGAGGTGGTCGCCGCCGGGTCGGACCTGTCGGTGGCCTGGCTGGAGCCGGGCCGCTCGGTGCCGGTGGTGGTGATGGACCTCCAGCTCGGTGGGGCGCCCGCCTATGCCGATCTGTCCCGCCTGGTCGAGCACGGCCGGCAGGTGGTGGTCTACTCCATGCGCGAAGACAGCGACACCGCGCTCACCTGTCTGGAGATCGGTGCCTTCACCTATCTCACCAAGGCCGAGGGGCAGGCCCACCTGGTCGACGCGGTGCGGGCCGCCCACGAGTCGCGGCCCTACGTGTCGCCGTCGCTCGCCGGGGCGATGGGTGTGGACAACCGCCGGATCCGCCCCGAGCTGGCGCCTCGCGAGATCGATGTGCTGCTGGAATGGTTCCGTTGCGAGAGCAAGGATCTCGTCGGGCAGAAGCTCGGCATCTCGGCGCGCACGGTATCCACCTACATCGACCGGGTGCGGATCAAGTACGCGAACACCGGGCGGCCCGCCTCGACCAAGGCCACGCTGGTGGCCCGGGCGATCCAGGACGGCCTGGTCTCTCTCGACGACCTCTGACATGAAGGACGACGTGGAGACTCGAGTCTCCACGTCGTCCTTCATGTGAAGGGGCCCCGCAGATCTGGAGCAGGACGCAGCGCCCGCCGGTTTCGTTGCGCGGGGACGACGTGATTTGGTTGCCTTTGACACCCTTCGTCGCACCTGTTGCCATGGTGTGGATGAGGTCGCGCCGGGCTGCCGATCCGGCAGAATCCCGGACATGGCCAGTGAAGTCGGAGGATTGTCGTGATCGCTGCTCTCACCGGTTCCGGGCTGGCCGCAGCCGCCGGTCTGAACGCGTGGATCCCGTTCGTGCTGGTCGCCATGGTGGCCCGGCTCACCGAGGTGATCGCCCTGCCGACGGAGTACGACTGGGTGACCTCGAACTGGGCCATCGGGATCGGGGCCCTGTTGCTGGTCGCCGAGCTGGTGCTGGACAAGGTCCCGGTGGTCGACCACATGAACGACGTGGTGCAGACCCTGGTGCGCCCCACCATCGGCGGCCTGATCTCCAGCGCCACGTTCAGCGCGCAGAACCTCGACAACAGTCAGTGGATGCGTGACAACCCTTGGGCCGGAGCGGTCATCGGGGTGGCCGTCGCCGGGCTCACCCACGCGACGAAATCCGCGGTGCGCCCGGTGGTGAACGTCAGTACCGCCGGTTTCGGGGCGCCGGTGATCTCGACGGTGGAAGACGTGATCTCCGTCGTCGTCAGCGTGCTGGCCATCTTCGCGCCGGTCGTGATCCTGGTGGTGCTGGTGCTCATGGTCTGGGCGATGGTGAGCATCTGGCGGCGCTGGGCCTCGCGCCGGCGGGGCAAGCTCGACCGCACCCAGGAACTGCCCGTCGGTACCTGATCGGCCCCGATCAGCTCTGATCAGCCCCGATCGGCCCCGATCGGCCCCGATCAGCTCTGATCAGCTCTGCCACGGGCCGATGGCTCACCCCCGGACGCATCGCTGTAGCCCTCGGTGATTGTTGATCGGGGTACTTGTGCACAGCTTTCTCACAGGCCACCGTTGTCTCCGTGATAACGGTGGCCTGGCTGTGACCGAAGGAGCGGGACCTCTTCTGGAGGAGCCCCGGAGCTACCCCAAACGCTCCGAGCTGCGGCGGGCCGAGGCTCGGGCCGCCACGCGGCGTTCCGGTCATCAGAGCCATCAGAGCCATCAGAGCCATCAGAGCCATCAGAGCCGTCTCAGCAGTCCGAGCCGTCCTGCGGACGGGCGCCCGTCGGGTCCGGGCGGTGGGCACCGCCCGCCCGCGCCGCCGACGGCGTCGCGCAGCGCCGAGGCGGTTCGTCGTTCCCCGTTGAACCCGTACTCCCTGATGCCGGACGCTCTCGCCCCGACCCCCGCGTCCCTGCCGCTCCCGCAGGCCCGTGCGTGGCGGCCCGCCGGGGTGGACGTGCCGTTGCCGGTCTCGCGGGACCCGTTCCGGCCCACCGTCCCCCTGCTGGGGAAGGGGAAGGCCGGCGCGGCCCGGCTGGTCGTCATGGCTTTGGTGGTCGGTGCACAGGGTGTGGGCGCGTCGTACCTGGCCGAGCACACGTTCGGTGGCCCCGACGCAGCGAACTCCGACCTGGCGGCCTCCGCCTTCGTGCTGACGGACGAGGAGATACAGCTCCGCGCCGCTGAAGTGGAAGAGGCGTCGGCCCAGGCCGAGCAGGCCCGGGCCGATGCGGCCCGGCGCCAGACCCAGCGCGAGACCTCACCGTCCAAGGCGAAGGCGGCTTTCCACCAGTACCGCCAGGCCCAGCTGGCCGCCGCCCGGGTCAAGGCCGCGCAGGAACGCCGCGAGCAGGCCCTGCGCAACGCGCAGCGCGACCCCAAGTCCGCGGCGCGGCTGCTGGTCGCCGACCGCGGCTGGTCGAGTAGCGAGTTCAGCTGCCTGGACTCGCTCTGGATCAAGGAGAGCAACTGGAACTACCAGGCCACCAACTCCAGCTCGGGTGCCTACGGCATCCCGCAGTCGCTGCCCGGCTCGAAGATGGCCTCCGCCGGCTCCGACTGGCAGACCAATCCCGTCACCCAGATCCGCTGGGGCCTGGACTACATTGCCGAGCGCTACGGAACTCCCTGCGGCGCCTGGAACTTCAGCCAGGCCCACAACTCCTACTGATCCGGCGCAGTGCCGTCCGCCGGGAAGAACCGCGGATCGGCGGCTGCGATGCGGGCCGCGACGGCGTTCATCTCCTTGGCGTAGGTCTCCAGCATGTCGCGTTGACGGGCGTCGGAGAGCTGGGTGTAGAGGGCGTGCTCGACCTCGATCTGGGAGGTCCAGGCTTGGATCAGGAACGAACCGCCGGTGAAGACGGCGGCTACCACCAGAGCGACGCCGAGGTCCTGCGTGCTGTCGAAGAAGGTCGCGACGATCCCGCTCGTCAGGGTGAGCAGGCAGAAGCTCAGGAACGTCGATGTGACCGTGCGGGGTGAGAGCCGACGGCGGATCCGCACCGGGCCGTAGTGCAGTTGCCAGTACTGGCGGGGTTCGACGAGCTGCTGGTGGAAATCGTGGCGTAGCTCTTCGAGACGCTGCACCAGAGCGGTCACGTCGGCTTCCTGCGACGGGGGCATGGCGCACAGTATGGGCGGCCGCAATACCCGTTGGATCACCTTGGATCACAACGGTGTTACCGGCTCAGGGGTACCCGCGCGACGGCGGTGAATCCCCGGCGCCGGTACCAGTCCAGGGGCCAGTCGTCCTCGTCCGCGCCGATGATCGCCGTGTGCACCCCGCACCCCGCCAGGTGCTCCAGGGCAGCCGCCAGGAGCGCGTCGCCGAACCCCTGGCCGCGATGGGCAGGGAAGACGTCGACCTCCTGCAGCCGGGCCCAGCCGGGGCGGGCGCAGTCGGCCCGGGTCGGCCAGGGGAACCAGCCGAGGGCGCCGATGTCGTCGTCGGCGATGAGCATGGTCAGGCGCAGACGGACGATGCGCTCGCGCAGGGCGGCGACCATGGCCCGGGCCGGTTCCGGCCCGACGCCGAACCCGGCTTCCACCTCGATCCGCAGCTGTTCGTAGCGGGCCCAGTCGGTGAGGGGGCGCAGCCGTAACCGCCGGACGGTCGGCCAGGGCTCCTGGGTGGACCTGACCAGCAGGGTCTTGCCGAGGGGGCCGGGGCGGCCGTCGGGGAACAGCAGTCGTTCGGACGCGAGTGCCGGGGTCGGGTCGGTCATCGGGACGATCGTAGTCTGCTGGCCATGACCTCACCTGAAGCACCGGACAGCGCAACGAGAATGGGTACCTACCCGACGCCGCTCGAACCCGCTCCGCGCCTGGCCGGGGCGCTCGGGCTGGATCAGCTGTGGATCAAGCGGGACGACCTCATCGGTCTGGGCGGTGGCGGGAACAAGGTGCGCAAGCTGGAGTACACGCTGGGGGCGGCCCGGGCGCAGCAGGCCGATGTGGTCGTCACGAGTGGCGCGGCCCAGAGCAACCACGCCCGCCTGACCGCGGCCGGCGCGGCCCGGCTGGGGCTGCGGGCGGTGCTGGTGCTGGAGGGGCGCGAGCCGCCCGCCGCCACGGGAAACCTCCTGCTGAATCATCTTTTCGGGGCTGAAATCATCTGGGCGGGCGAGGTGAGACCGGCCGAGATGGGAACGCGGGTGGAGGCCGAGGCGGAGCGTCTGCGGGCCGGCGGGGAACGGGTGGAGGTGATCCCGTTCGGCGGGTCGAGCATCCTCGGTGCCCGCGGGTACGAGGAGGCCGGGGCCGAACTACTGCGGCAGATAACGGATCTCGACACGGTGGTCGTGGCGCTCGGGTCGGGCGGGACGATGGCGGGGCTGGTGAACGCGCTGGGGGCCGAGCGGGTGCTCGGTGTGGATGTCGGCGCCGTGGACGATCCCGAGGCGGCGGTGCTGAGGCTGGTCCGCGGCGCGCCGTCGCTGCGCATCCGCCGCGCAACCAGCGAGTACGGGCGGCTGACCACGGAGGTCCGGCAGGCCCTGCAACTGGCCGCCCGCACCGAGGGCGTGGTGCTCGATCCGGTCTACACCGGCCGGGCGGCGGCAGGACTGATCGCCGCGGTCGCGGACGGCAGCATCCACACCGGTGAGCGCACGGTGCTGCTGCACACCGGCGGCCTGCCAGGGCTTTTCGGGCACCCTGGGAATTCTGGGATCTACGCCGCCAGCTGACCGGGTCGGACCACGACAAAAAAGCGGCGCTGCGCATGGTCGGGATCGGGGGAAAGGTGGGTGGTGTGCGCACGGTCACGGCGTACCCGTACCGGGGCGTCGCGCGTCAAGAGACCGGCCGGGCCGCGATGATCGCGGCGTAGGGCCGGGTCTCGTACGGCGGGCGCGGGTCGCGCACCAGCTGGGACTGCACGTGCAGCCCGGCCCCGGTGAGGGCCCGCGTCACCTCGTCGGGCATCAGACGCTGCAACGGCAACGCCACCGGATGATCCAGCCAGGTGGTCATGTCGGTGGGCTCGTCGCGCACGCTGAAGCACAGTAGCAGCACCCCGCCCGGCCGCAGGGCCCGCCGGAAACCCTCGAACGCCTGCGAGAGATGCTCCGCCGGAACGGTGTTGAACGAGTACAGGGCCACGATCCCGTCGAGGCTGCCGTCCGTGACCCGCAGATCCAGCAGCGACGCCTCGTGGAACTCCAGCTCCGGGTACGCCTGACGGGCCTGGGCGAGCATGGCCGGGGACAGGTCGATACCGAACGCGTCCAGCCCCAGATCACGCAGAAGGGCCGTGATGTGACCGGGCCCGCACCCCACGTCCGCCACCCGCGTACCGCCGAACTCGCCCAGCAGCTCGGCAAAGAGGCTCAGGAAGGCCCGGTCGTACGGCCGCCCCTGCAGCCCCTGGCTCTGCGCGTTCGTGTAGGTCTGCGCCACGGTCTCGTAGCTGGCTCGGGTCGCGGTCAGGAAGTCCGGTTCGGTCACGCGGGTCAGTATGGTTCAGATGAAGGACGCATGAACCGGCCGAGCGTTCGGGGAACGTGCACCTGATCGACGCGGAGCCCAGGGCCTTCGTCAACACCTCGGTCTCGATCCGGTTCAGGGCCCAGTCGCCACCCGCCACCATCCGCCACCATCCGCGTGGAGAGATAGCTCGTGGTGCCGATCACCGACAGCACGTCTTCCAGCGGATCCACGGCGCGATCTCCTTGGACTCTCGGTATGCGGATCTGCGCAGTTCGGCGGACTTCCCGGCGCGTCCCCCGGGGTAGGCAACTTCGGGTAGCTCGCGTCGGTGATGTCGCACTGCACGTCACCAGGACCGAAGCCGGTGTGCGGGGGTAACGTCTGATCATGTCCACCTTGCCGACAGTCGTCCTGACCGAGCTGCTGGGCATCCGGTTCGAGGGTGCCTCGCTGGAACACGTCCTGCAGCGTTATCTCGAGATTGCCCAGGCCGGCGTGCGGGGCATGGACGATGTCTCGGTGACGCTGATGCGGAACGAGCGTCCTTTCACCGCCAGTTACACCAGTGACCTCGCGCTGGCCGCCGACGAGCTGCAGTACGGGTTCGGGTACGGCCCTTGCCTCGATGCCGGATCGTCGGGTGAGGTGCTGCGGATCGAAGACATGCGCGAAGAGACGCGCTGGCCGGGCTATGCCGAATCAGTGGCGAAAGAAGGCATTCTCAGCGCGGTCTCGGTGCCCTTGCCGCTGCAGATCGACCTGATCGGCGCCCTCAACTGGTACGGGCGCGTGCCCGGCGTGCCGCAGGAGGCCGTGGGGGCCGGCGTGGAGATCGCCGGGCACATCGCGGTGGCCATCGGCAATGCCGTCACCTACGACGACGCCGCCCGGTTCGCCGCGGAGATGCAGGCCGCGATGGCCAGCCGGGCCGCGATCGAGCAGGCCAAGGGCGTGATCATGGCGCAGAACCGGTGCGGGCCCGACCAGGCCTTCGAGATCCTGCGCAAGGCGTCGATGGGCCGCAACGTGAAACTGCGTGACCTGGCCCAGGACATTGTGAAGAAAATACAAACGGCGTGAAAGCCCGCCTTATGGTGTGAGGTATGGGGATAAAGCTCTCAGCGCTGGAAGCGGCCACCGCAGAGAAGGGCCGCACCGCCGCCGACGCACTGCGCGCCGTCGGTGAGCTGGTGCCCCGGCTCGAGGAGCTGGGCTATCGGCGTCTGTGGTTCGCGGAGCACCACGGTTCGGAATGGGCCACGAGCGTGGTGCCGGCCGTGCTGACCGCGCACTTCGCGGCGCTGACCTCGGATATCCGGCTGGGTTCGGGCGGGGTGATGGCCCCGAACCACGCACCGCGGGCCGTGGCCGAGCAGTTCGCCACCCTCGGGGCGCTGCACCCGGACCGGATCGACCTCGGGATCGGCCGGGGGCCGGGCACCCACGACCCGGGCATCGTGCGAGACCTCCGGCGGGGGGCGGGGCCGCCGACCGACGCCGACTACCGGGCCGACGTGGCGGCTCTGCTTCGCCTGCTCACCGGCCGGGAGCGCCTGATCTCCGGGCCCCTGGGACCGGTCGACGTCGAGCCCTGGCTGCTCTCGTCCAGCCCCGCGGGTGCCCGGCTCGCGGCGGAACTCGGTCTGCCGCTGGCCTTCGCCCATCACATCCGCCCCGACCACACCGCGGCGGCGCTGACCGTCTACCGGGAGGAGTTCACCGCCTCGCGCTGGCGCCAGGAGCCGTACGTGATGCTCTGCGTCGAGACCCTGGTGGCCGAGACCGACGAACGGGCCGCCGAACTCGCGGTGCCCGTCGACCACGGCAAGGTCAGTCTCCTCGCCGGCCGGGGCGAGGCCGCGCTGCTGCCACCCGCCGAGGCGGCGACGCGGCAGATCCCGCGCGACGTTCTCCCGCAGATCCTCGGGCACACGGCCACGCAGGTGCGGGGCGGGGTGGAGACGGCGCAGCGGCGGTTCACCGAGATCGCCGGGCAGACCGGGGCCGACGAGCTGATGCTGTTCGTGCCGCTGTACGACCCGGCCGACCGCATCCGGTCCTTCGAGCTGGCCGTCACCGCGACCCAGGCCCTCACCGGATGAGTGCCCGCGAGATCGTGGCCCTCGGCACGTCGTGCCAGATCCCCACCCGAGAACGCAATCACGTGGCGACCTTCGTGCGCCTGGGGGATGTGGCCGTGCTCGTCGACTGTGGTGAGGGCACCCAGCGCCAGATGCTGCGGGCCGGTGTGCGCAGTTCGCAGATCGACGCGATGTTCCTGACCCACGAGCACAGTGACCACACGTTCGGCGTGCCCGGCCTGCTCAACCGTCGCCGGGTCGACGGCTCCACCGAGCCGTTGCCGGTGGCCGCGCCCGCCGCCGCCCTCGAACGACTTGACCTGCTGACCGGTTTCGCGACGAACGGCCCGGAGCCCCTGCACCGGTGGATCCCGGCCCCGGCCACACCCGGGGCCGAGCTGATGCGACTGGGCGTCTGGACCGTGCGGTCGGCGCCGCTGCACCACCGGGTGCCGACGGTGGGGTACCGGTTCACCGAAGACGACACGCGCCGCGTCACACCCTCCTGGGCGGCCGAGAAGGGCTTGCGCGGGCCGGATCTGGGACGCCTCCAGCGGGGCGAGACGGTGCGGGGCGTCACGCTCGAGGAGGTGAGCGTGCACCGGCCGGGCCAGCGCATCGCCGTCATCATGGCTCGGCGAGTACCTGCGCGCACGGCGTGGGCTCGTCACCCCCGAACAGGCCGGCCTGCCGGGTGGGAGCAACCGCCGGGTCAGTGGCCTGCGGCGGGAGGAGGTCGCGCTGCTGGCCGGGATCAGCGCCGACTACTACCTGCGGCTGGAGCGGGGCCGCGACCGCAATCCCTCACCCCAGGTGCTCCAGGCCCTTGCCCGGGTGCTGGGCCTGGACGACGTCGAGGAGCAGTACCTGCTCGGCCTCACCACCTCCCGGCCCCGGCGCCGCCCGGCCCCGGAACGGGTGCCGCAGCGTCTGCACAGCCTGCTCGCGACGATCGGGGTGCCGGCGTTCGTCGAGGGGAGGGCGTTCGACGTGCTCGCCTCGAACGAGCTGGCCCGGGTGTTCTCGCCGCGCCTGAGGCCGGGGCAGAACCGGCTGCGCTCACTCATGCTCGATCCGCAGGAGCAGGCGTTCCAGGCGGACTGGCCCGCAGCCGCGGCCGGATTCGTGGCGGCGTTCCGGGAGTCGATCGGCGACGACGTGGACAACCCCCGCCTGATCGAACTGGTCGGTGAGCTCTCCCTGGCCAGCGAGCGTTTCCGCAGCCTGTGGGCCCGGCACGACGTGCGGGCCCTGGAGGGCGGCCGGTCGTGGGTGAACCACCCGCTCGTCGGTGAGCTACGGCTGCACCGGGAGAAGCTCCCGGTCGACGGTCTGCTGCTGGTGATCTACTACCCCGACGACACCCAGGAGAGTCAGGACAAGTTCTGTCTCCTGGCGTCGTACGCAGCCACCGTCCTGACTTAGGCTTTTCGGGTGCGTCCTTCCCCTCACGTGCTCGACCTGTTCGCGGTGCCGGAAGACCCGCAGCCCCTGCCGGGTGGTCAGGGGTTCACCGTGCGCGCCGGTGACCTGGTGCTCAGTCCCGATCGCGACCCCGGCACCCAGGACTGGCTGAGCCCGCTGCTGGCGCGGTTCGCCGTCCGCCTCGACGTGGATCCGGCCCGCCATCCGCAGGATCTGCGGGTCGCGATGCCGGTGCCCGCGCGGGACGGGTCGTGGGTGGTGGACGGATGGGGCGCCAGCCGTTACGAACCCGGCACCGTCACCTGCCAGAACCTCGACGTGACGATCGCTGCCGGGCACGTGCTGCACGCGCGGTTCGCGTCGCTGGTGAGGGAGCGGCCGGCCGGTCTGGAGGGCCGCACCGACCGCTGGTCGGTGGCTGAGCAGGTGGCGTTCGGGGAGGCTCCGGTGCCGCGGTTGCGGCCGGCGGTCCATGCCTGGGTGACGCGCATCCTGGCGTCGATCGACGGTCCGCCCCCGGGCCCCGATCAGCTGGTGCACCGCGATCTGGCCGGGAACGTCCTGCTGGACGCCGGGGGCGCCCCGGTCGTGATCGACGTGTCACCGGCCTGGCGGCCGGTGCTGTGGGCCGACGCGGTGTGCGTGCTCGACAGCGTGATGTGGCAGGGTGCCCCGGTGGAGGTGCTGGACGACTGGACGTCCGGCCCGGCCCGGAACGCCATGCTGCGGGCCGCGGTGTTCCGGCTGGTCTCCGACGATCCCGACGGCCCGGACGACTCTGACGACTCTGACGGCTCCGACGATCTGGATGTGTACCTGGAAGCGGTCGGCCGGCTCCTGGTCCCGGCCTGATCCGGCCTGATCCAGCTTGATCCGGCCTGATCCGGATACTCGTCCGAACTTTCCGGTCGTCCCCGGCATCTCACTTGTCCGGAGCGGGAACTGGATGAGAGGGAGTGCCGGGATGCCCGGGGAGGAATGGTCGTTCACGACGGTCGTGGGCTGGGGCCTGGTCACGGTGCTGCTCATGGGCGCGGGCCTGGCCCAGGCGGTGGCGCCGCCCGACCAGCCGGTGACGCGTCGCTTCGCCCGTCAGGATTCCCGGCCGCCCGCGGAGGCCGCCCCGAACCGGCGACCCAGCGCGTCCACTGCGGCCAGGAGTTCGGGTGGTCCCTCGACCTCGAAATCGGCGTCGAACCGGGCGATCGAGGCAGCCAGCCCGGCCCACGACCAGGATCCCAGCGTCAGGCGGCAGGTTCCGGGGCCCAGCGGCTCGAGGGTGCCGTCGCCGATGTGGGGCGCCAGGGTGGACGCGTCGATGTTCAGTACGACGCTTCCCTGACAGGGCCATTGCGGGTCGCCTTCGCGGGACCCGCGGAACAACCCGGTGACGAACGTGGCGGGGTCGCCGCCCGGGATCTCCCGGCGGGTGAACCGGGGGCCGCCGGGTGTGCGCAGCGACATCCGGTCGGCCCGGAACGTGCGCCAGTCGTTCTTGTCGGTGTCCCAGGCCAGCAGGTACCAGCGGCCGTGACGGCTGACGAGGTGATGCGGCTGCGCCCGGCGGGGCGGCCGGTCGTGATCGGTGCCGTAGTCGAAACGCACGGTCTCCCGGGCCCGCACCGCTTCGGCCAGAGCCATCAGCACCTGGGGGTCGGCGTCGACGGGGCTGCCGACGGCCGTCACCTCCAGGGCGTCGATGCGGTGCCGCAGCCGCGACGGCATCACCTGCCGCACGGTGGCCAGGGCCCGGCCCGCCGCCTCCGACACCCCGGCCCCGCTGACCGTGGCCAGGCGTAAGGCCACGGCGAGGGCCACGGCCTGCTCGTCGTCGAACAGCAGCGGCGGCAGATCGGCCCCGGCCTCGAGCCGGTAGCCCCCGTCGGGCCCCTTGAACGCGGCGATCGGATACCCCAGCTCCCGCAGCCGGTCCACGTCGCGCCGCACGGTGCGAGGGCTGACCTCCAGACGCTCCGCCAGCACCGGCCCCGGCCAGTCGCGCCGCGCCTGCAACAGCGAGAGCAGAGACAGCAGCCGCTCGGAGGTTCCGCTCATCCCGACATGATGCCCGCAGTAGAGGCCAGAACCTGACCTGACCTGCCCCCCAAAAACCTTGCCGTGATCATGCAAAACCTCCCCAGAGTTCTAGAACTGTCGGGCGAAGAGTTCTAGAACGCCAGGGAGGATTTGCATGATCACGGAGGAAGTACTTCGGCCTTGGGGGTCGCGTATGTTTCAGCGGTGAAGATCGTTGAATCCCCACGCGCTCTGCGTCCGGTCGGTAACTGGGTGCGATGGGCGCTGCTTGTGACGTGGTTCGTCATGGTGTTGCTGATAGTTCTGTCCGGCGAGCGGGAGGGGCGTTTCAGCAACCTCGAAAAAGATCTCGCCTCGGGCCGGGTGACCGAGGTGACGGTCCGGGGGTACAGGTTGCCCGACTCCCCGCAGATCGAGCAGACGGTGCGCTGGCGGGACGGGCTGTTCCTGCGCACCGACACCGTCTTGGCCTACTCCGGCGAGGACAGGCCGGCGTTCCAGGGGCCGGTGCTCCAGTCCCAGGACGTGGTCACCTATCTCCGGCAGACGTACCCCGGCGCCACCGTGAAGTCCGAGGGCGAGCGGCAGGCCACCAGCGACATCTTCGGCTTCGACTCCATGAATCCGGTGCTCGGCATCATGTATGTGGTGGTGCACTTCGGCACCCTGGTACGGATCATCGCGGGCCCGGAGCCCTGGCGGGCCACCCGCTGGGCCTGGTTCTGGGTGTGGTGCTTGCTGGCCCCGGTCGCCCCACCGCTGTTCCTGGCCCTTTCCGGGCCCACTCCGCTCGTCCCGGCCCCGAAAGACCTCAACCGTCGTCTGACCGGCGGCGTGGCGTTATTGGTGGCCGTGGTGATCTCCCTCATCAGCAAGGGCACGATCGTGTCATCCTGACCTACCGGCGCGCGTACCACTGGGCCATGCGCTCGAAGCCCTCCTCCAGGCTCACCGCCGGGGTCCAGCCGAGCACGGCCCGGGTGGTGCTCTGGTCGAACCAGTGCGCGGTGGCGAGCTGTTCGGCCAGGAAGCGGGTCAGGGGCGGGTCGTCGCGGCGCCGGCCCAGGGTCCAGACCCCCTCGACCGCGGCCCCCGCCGCCCAGGCCACCGGGAAGGGGATGCGCCGGGTCGGGGCGGGCACCCCGGCGGCGTCGCAGAGTCGGGCGAAAAGATCGGCCACGGGCCGGGGCTCGCCGTTCGTGACGACCAGGGCCCGGCCGTGGGCCACCTCGATCCGGTCGAGGGCCGCGACGGTGGCGTCGACGGCGTTGTCCACGTAGGTGGTGTCGATGAGCGCCGCCCCGGAACCGATGAGGGGCAGGCGCCCCTGGCGGGCCCGCTGCACGATCCGGCCGACCAGCTGGGTGTCGCCCGGCCCCCAGACCAGGTGAGGGCGCACGGCGACGACGGCCGGCGTGGACGAGTCGGCTGCCAGGGCGAGCAGCTCACCGGCGGCCTTGCTGCGGGCGTAGTTGCCCCGCGCGTGCTCCGGGTCGGCGGGCCCCGCGCCTTCGCCGATCAGGGCCACACCGCCGTGAGAGACCGACGGCGACGACACGTGCACCAGGCGGGAAGTGCCCGCCCGCTGCATCGCGGTGACGAGATGGCGCACCCCGTCGACGTTCACGGCCTGGTACTCGGCCCACGGACCGATCACGTTCACCTTCGCGGCCAGGTGTACCACCGCGTCCATCCCCTCGACGGCCCGCAGAAGTGTGGACGCGTCGGTGATGTCACCGTTGATCTCACGAACCCCGGCCAGCGACGACGGACGGCGCTGGAGCACCGTCACGTCGTCACCACGTTCGGCCAGTTTCCGGGCCACCCCGCCGCCGAGCATCCCGCTGGCGCCGGTGACGAGGATCTTCATGAACGCTGCCTCAGCGTGACCCGGCGAGCAGAGCCGCTGCCCGGCGGCCCACCTCGTCCCGGTCGATCTTGGAGTTGTGGCGGATGTCGGTCTTCAGGGCATCGGTGACGAGCACCGCGACCAGTTCCAGCCCGGCCGCGGACCGCACGGCGGCGGCCAGTTCCAGCGGCGCGACACCGAGTTCGGCGTCGGGCGCCTCGATCACGGCCACCAGCTGGTGCGCTCCGGCCCGGCCGACCCCGACCAGCGCCGCGCGCTGCACGCCGGGCACCGTCTGGATCCGCTGCTCCACGCCGTACGGCGTGACGAAACCACCCGCGGGACGGATCACGTGGATCAGCCGCCCCTCGACCCAGAGCCGGCCGTCGGCATCGAAATGCCCGACGTCACCGGTGCGGTGCCAGCCGTCGGTCGTCGACGTCTCCCGCTGGGTCAGCCAGAGCTGGTCGTAACGCTCCTTGAGATGCGGCGCCCGCACAAGGATCTCGCCGGTGACGTCGGTCTTGCCGGTCGTCTCCGTCCGGATCGCCCGGCCGTCCGTGTCCAGCGGGCTGATCCGGATCTCCACCCCTGGCATCGGCCGGCCGACCAGCACACCGTTGCCCGGACCGGCCGCCACCAACTCGGGCAGGTCGACATCGGTCAGCAGCAGGGCCTCGGTCATGCCGTACGGCGTGTGCAGTTCCGCCTGCGGCAGCAGACCCTGCAACGTGGTGAGCAGTTCGGCCGGCACCGGAGCCCCGGCCGACAGCAGCAGGCGCACCCCGGTCAGGGCCGAGCGGTCGTCGGCACCCAGTGCGGACGAGGTCGCGAGCACGTTGGTCAGTGCGGCGGGGGAGGCGAACACCACCGTCGCGTCGATCGCCCGCGCGGCCTGGGCCAGGGCGCTCGCGGTCAGGGTGCGCGGTGCGGTGACATCCATGGCCGGCACCGCCGAGGGCACTCCCAGGCCCGGTCCGAAGAGCGCGAACGGGGCGAATGCGGCCACGAAACGGTCGTCGTCGTAAGGATTCTCGCTGCCTGTGCGGAGCTTGTAGGCCGACAGCAAGGCATCGCGCACACCCTCGAGCTGGCGGTGTGTGTAGACCACGCCCTTGGCCGGGCCGGTCGAGCCCGAGGTGAAAATGACCATCGCCTCGGCATTCTCGGCCGGGGCGGGCGGAAGGTCGATCAGCGTGACCTTCTTCAGGTCTTCCAGGGCCAGGCCGGCGCCCAGGGCCTTCGCCCGGGCCGAACCGGCGGCGATCCCGACCGAGATCTTCTGCCCCGGCCAGCGCAGTGCCCGGGCGGCCAGCAGCCCCCGGTCGATCCCGATGACGTGCTTCACCGCCGAGCCCCGGATGGCGCGGTGCAGGCCCGGCAGGCCCAGCCCGGCGTCGGCGATCACCGCGACGGCACCGATGCGCAGGCAGGCGTAGAGCGCGACGGTGAGGTCGGCGCCGGGCGGGACGAGCAGCGCGACCCGGTCGCCGGGCTTCACCCCACTGGCGGTCAGGCCGGCGGCGACGCGATGAACATCACCTGACAACTGCATCCAGGTGGTGGTGCGCCAGCTGCCGATCCGGCCGTTCCCGTGCCCGGTCGGCTCGACCAGGGCGGGCGAGAGGTCGTGCGCGCGGGTCTCGAGGGGAGCCCAGAGTGACCGCCGGGGCTGGCCGGGGAGGAACTGCTGGATCACGTCGGGGAGAGCGTCGGTGTTCCGGGGGGACGGCACCGCCGGTGACCCGGGCAGCCCGGGCTCCACGTCGTCCTCAAGCCACTGCCGCACCGCGCGGGCCACCTCGGCGTCTTCGGCGACCATGTGGCCGGCCTTCTCGAAGCGGTGCACCTTCGCCTGCGGGAGGCGTGTGCGCAGGTCACGCAGGTAGAGATCGGTGAACACCGGGTCGCGGGGGCCCCAGAGCATGAGCGCGGGCAGATCGGCCAGGCTCGGCAGCCCGTCGACGATGCCCTGGAGCGCGGGCCAGCTCGGGTGCTCCGGGTTGACCGGGATGTCCTCGACGAACTCGTCGATCCCGCCGCGCCGGGAGGCGCCGCGGTACGGGTCGAGGTAGCCGGCGCGCACCTGCGGGGACAGCCGCGGGTGGGCGATCGCCAGCGTGCCCTGCAGGAAGATCGGGGTGGTGGCGGTCACGAGGCGCCGCAGGCCGGGCAGCCGGGCCGCCGCGATCAGGGCGGGCAGCGCCGAGCCGGGGGGCTGGTGCACGGCCGTGTTGAGCACGGCCACCCCGGCCAGGTCGGCGCGGTGGTTCACGGCCCAGCCCAGGGAGATGCAGCCACCCCAGTCGTGCCCCAGGGTGACGACGGGGCCCTCGAGGCCGAGCTCGTCGGTCAGGGCCGCCAGGTCGTCGAGCCGCTGACCCAGGCGCCGCCGGCCCGTGCGCGACGACCAGCCCATGTTCAGCTGGTCCATCGCGATCACGCGCCACGGGCGGTCACCGGTCGAGAGCTCGGCGATGACGTGCCGCCACAGGTACGACGAGGTGGGGTTGCCGTGCACGCAGAGCAGCGTGCCGACCGGCTCCCGGTCGAGCACCGCCTGGTTGTCCAGCACGTGCCAGGTGCCCTCGGGAGTGGTCACCGAGCGCACCCACCGGGCGTCCACACCCTCCGCGATCTGCATGGTCACCAGATCACCGGCAGGACGCCCGCGGTGAAGCCCGCCGCGCCGCAGACCAGCAGGACTTTGTCGCCCTTGGCGAGTTGTCCCTGCTCGGAGGCCAGGCTCAGCGCGAGCGGGATGCTGGCCGCGGCGTTGTTACCGAACCGGTCGAGGGTGACCGCGACCCGGTCGCGCGGGTAGTCGATCGCCGCGCAGAGGGCCTCGGTGACGCCCTTGGAGACCTGGTGGGGAACGATCATGCGGATCTCGTCGGTCGTCCAGCCCACCTCGGCGATCGTCTTCTCGATCAGCGGCGGGATGTGCTCGATGGCCAGCTTCTGCAGCGACGAGCTGTCGCACTCGAAGTAGGAGCGGGAATTGTCGCGCACCATCAGGTTGCCGCCGTAGAGCACCGTGGAGAGCTCCCACTGCGAGCCGTCGGAGACGAAGCGCCCGGGCAGCAGACCGGTGTTCTCCTCCTCGGTGGCCTCCAGCAGCACCGCGGCACCGGCGTCGCCCAGGGTCAGCGCCGCGAGCTTGGTGCGCAGCTCGGTGGAGCTCAGGATCTCCCAGTTGATCGTGGGGGAGAGCACCTCGCCCGCCACCACGAGCACCCGGCGGGCCCGGCCGGTCGCGATCGACGCGGCGGCGAAGTCCAGACCGTTCAGAAAGCTGTTGCAGGCGTTCTTGATGTCGGCGAACGTGGCGTTCCGCGCGCCCATCTTGTGCTGCACGATGGCCGAGGTGGCCGGCTCGGAGACGTCGTGGGACGCCGAGGAGTAGATGAGCAGGTCGACCGACAGCGGGTCGACGTCGGCGTTGCGCAGGGCCGCCAGCCCGGCCTGGGAGGCCAGGTCGGAAGACGTCGTGCCCGGCACCGCGTGACGCCGCTCTCCCACGCCGGTGAGACGCTGAACCAGTCCGCCGGGCATGGTGAAGCCCCGACTGCGGGCAGTAACGGCGTCTTCGATCTCGGCGGACGTGACCACGCCGTCCGGAATCGCATGTCCGGTACTGACCACCGCAGAATTGATCAAGACTCTCTCACCTTGGCGACTGTGGGTAGTGATGGTCCGGACCTGACGTCTCTGTCTCCGGGCCGAGGCCGTCTGCCATCTTGACACGGAATTCCATTTCCGCTGCCTGCGGGGCCACCGATGCGGGTGCCGACTACTGACATGTAAGGACGACGAGTGGCCCGGCACGGCCGTTCCGTGGACCGGTCGCCTCTTCGGGCACGGTCGGGGAATACCGAACGTCACTGTTCATCAACGGCCGATGTGCGTGGGTGCCGAGACGCCCGGCGCTCACCCGACGCCGCTCGCCGTCACCGGTCCGCCCTGCCGGTGCGGTGAGTCCGGCGGGTCCGGCGGGGTCTGACGGGGTCCGGCGGCCCGGTCTGTTCGACGGTGACCGGTTCCACAGACCGGGCGGCCTTCTCGCCGCCCTCGTGATGCACCCGGATCCGCCGCCGGCTGGATCCGCCTCCCGGTGTTATCGAAATCCCTTGGGAATGGCAGAAACTGGCGATCAACTCCAGAATCGGTGAAGTGGGTTGCGAGCAAGCGGTTTACAGACGCGTAGGGATCGCTGACGCTGCGTACCCGACGGAATTGCCCGTTTCGGAGCGGTATTCGGATACGTGTCGGTCCATGTACGCAAATGACATGTTGCGTTCCCGGGTCTGAGCTGTGAGGATGACCAGTACGTCGGTTTCCGTGGGCCAGTGGTACGGGTTCGCTTTGCCCGGATTTACTCCGATGTCCTCAACGTTTTCAGCAACCCGGTCGCTGGCCCTCGAGCAAAGCGTGGGGCCTGCACCGATCCCCGGTGCCGGCTCTCGCGAGCCGGGCCCGGGCCTTCCCCAGTCGGTTTCCCGTAAGGCAGATCCAGATGACGAGCAGCTCACCGTCGACGGCACCCACCACCACGCTCCGCCTCGTACGCCAGGGCCGGCACGCGGCCGCTCCGGAGCCGGAGATCGAACCGAGCTCGGAGATGGCCCTGGCGATGCTCATGTCGCAGGCCTTCGACCAGCCCGGCCCGCTCGACCGCCCGATGGTCGTGAAGCAGCGCATCGCCCGCGACGCCGGCAACCTGCGTCGCCTGCGCCGTGTGCTGACCGATGTGAACGATCCCGCGCGCCGTGCCGAAACCCAGGCGGCCGTGGCCACACTCAGCGAGCACATCGCTGCGGAGAACGACGCTCTGGATCGGATGATCGAGCAGGGCCGCACCCGCCGCTGGGGTCCGAACGACTTCGAGCCCGGCGATCGTGTGCGTTATCTCTCGGTCTGGTACCAGGTCATCGCCGTGGGTCCCATCGGCCTCACCGTCCGCTTCCAGCGTCCGCGCGACGGCAGCAGCTGGGACGTGCCGGCCGAGTACGCGAAGGTCACCGGCCGTCGCCGCAACGGGGTGGAAGACATCGACGCGGCGTGATCGAGGGTCGCACTCCCTGATCGAGGCCGGCGCCGCGCCGGCCGACCCGGGTGCGCGCGATCCTCCGGCCGGCCCGCCCGAAGAGGTGGGGCCGGGCCGGGAGGCTCGCCGACGTCCGGCACGAGAAGGTGCCTACCGCATCAGATATCGGTAGAGCTCGCGAGATCCTTCTGCGTGAGCAGGTCATCCAGCCGGGCCTGGAGCGAGGTCGTCATCGCGGTCCAGGCGTCACTGCCCAGGGGTAGGCGCCGGGGTGCGGGCGTGACGTCGACGCTGTCGATGATCGCCGAGACCACGCGGGCCGTGTCGCTGGTCGTGGGCACGTGGCCGCTCTCGAACAGGTCGTGCAGGCCCCCGACCGGGGTCGGGCCGTAGGCGGCCAGGCGCGGGGTGATCTGTGCCCCGGAGACGAAACCGGTTCCGGTGCCGCCCGGCTCGACCAGGGTGACGCCGATGCCGAACCCCGCGACCTCGGCCGCCAGCGCCTCGGCGAAACCCTCTACGGCCCATTTCGTCGCGTGGTAGAGCGAGCCGCCCGGATAGGCGGTCTGGCCGGCGACCGAGCTCAGCTGAACGATCCGGCCCCCGCCGTCGGCCCGCAGATGCGGCAGGGCGGCGCGGATCAGCTGGATCGAGCCGAGCAGGTTGGTGTCGATCACGTGCCGCACCTGCTCGTCGGTGGCCTCCTCGGCAGCACCGAAAAGCCCGTAGCCGGCGTTGCTGACGACCACGTCGAAACGGCCGAACCGCTCGTGCGCGGCGTCGACCACCGCGCGGATGCGCGCCGTGTCGGTCAGGTCCAGACGAGTGACGTGAAAGGTGTCCGGGTGGGCCGCGGTCAGATCGGCGACCGCGTCCAGGCGGCGTACGGTGCCCGCGACGCGATCCCCGCGGGCCAGGAGTCGTTCGGCCAGCCCCCGGCCGAAGCCGCTGCTGACGCCGGTGATGATCCAGGTGCGTGTCATGCCGTGCAGCCTGCGAGGGCGGGCCGGGGGTTGCCAGTCTCCCGCTGATAGGGGTGCCATCAGGGATACCCTCCCGAGAACTCCCGAGGCCTACCGTGAAGGTATGGCCACCAACCTGATCGGCGAGTTCCTGCGGGCGCGCAGGGAGCAGATCAGCCCGCACGACGCCGGTATCGCCGTGAACGGTCACCGCCGGGTGCCGGGCCTGAGGCGCGACGAACTGGCGATGCTCGCCGGTATCAGCACCGAGTACTACACGCGGCTGGAACAGGGCCGTGACCGGCGCCCGTCGGCCCAGGTGCTCGATGCCGTGGCCCGCGCACTGCACCTCGACCCCGAGGCCACCGCACACCTGCACGGCCTCGCCGACCCGGCCGTCCCTCGCCGACGACTGAACCGGCGGCCGAACCGCCCCACTGAACGCGTGCGTCCGGGCATCGTCCGCCTGATCGAGTCGTGGCCCCAGCCCGCCTACATCGAGGGCCGCTACCTCGACGTGCTGGCCGCCAACCGGCTGGCGACCCTGGTCGCGCCGGTCTTCGTGCCCGGCGTGAACATGCTGCGCGCGGTCCTGCTCGACCCCCGCCTGCGCGATGTGCGGGAAGACGACGTGGCCCGGATGATCGCGATGCTGCGGGGGGCGGTGGGGGCCGACGTCGACGATCCGCGCCTGATCGAGCTGGTCGGTGAGCTGTCGGTGAAGAGCGAGGTATTCCGCCGGATCTGGGCCCGGCACGAGGTGCGTCCCCACCCGGGCAGCGGCCTCTACCGCATCGAGCACCCCCAGGTCGGACCGATCGAGCTGGAGTACGAGAAGTTCGCGGTGACCGGGGCCGAGGACCAGACCATGGTGGTCTACCACGTCGAACCCGGTTCTCGTTCGGCCGAAGCGCTGTCCCTGCTGGGAATGCTCGACGCTCCCCAGTCCCGTTCGTGATCACGCAGGGGTGGGCGGGTGCCAGGTCGCGTCAACCCCGCGGGATCGCGCGTTCAGCCTGGGGGCAGTGCCGACAACGATGACGCCCCCGGTGCACCTGGTGCAGTCCGGTTCTCAGTGAAAACCGTTGCTGCACTGGTTCACCGCGAGGTCGACGAAATCCGCCGATACGCCCTACGGGCGTGGTGCAGGCGGTTTATGGTGGCCGGGCCGCTGCGGTTCAGCGCACCGCGGGGCGGGGGACCGACACGAGCCGAGGCCCTGAGCCCGGCCTGCGCCCTGATCGTGCCGATCTCCGCGACAGCTCCTTCCGACTGAGGGGATCGTCCATGTCCACCACTGGGTTCGCGAGAGGGCTGCGGTTACGCAGACTCTCCCGTTCCGGCGACGACCGATTCGTCGTCGTGCCGCTCGACCATCCGATCAGCGACGGCCCGATCATGCCCGGCTCCGCCCTCGACGACCTGGTCGCCGCGGTGGCCGAGGGCGGGGCCGATGCCGTCGTGCTGCACAAAGGAGCGCTACGTCGTGTCGAACCGCACCGGTTCGCCGACCTGAGCCTCATCGTGCACCTCAGTGCGAGCACCGCCCAGGCCCCCGATCCAGATGCCAAATACCTGGTCGCGACCGTGGAGGAGGCGCTGCGGGCCGGTGCCGATGCGGTGAGCGTGCATGTGAATCTCGGCTCGCTGGACGAGCGTCGGCAGGTGGCCGACCTGGCGGCGGTGGCCGAGGCCTGTGACCGCTGGAACCTCCCGTTGCTGGCCATGGTGTACCCGCGTGGCCCCCGCGTCAGTGACCCGAGGTCGCCCGAGCTCATCGCCCACGCGGCCCTGCTCGCCGCCGAGCTCGGGGCCGATCTGGTGAAGACGCCGTACTGCGGTGACGTGGCCGCCATGCGTGACGTGGTGGAGACCTGTCCGATCCCGCTGCTCACGGCGGGCGGTGTACGCATTGCCGACACGTCCGACCTGATCTCCCACGTGGAGGCGGTGATGAGTACCGGTGCGGCCGGGGTCGCCATGGGCCGCAGCATCTTTCAGTCCGGTGAACCGGCGGCGGTCACCCGCTCGGTGGTCCGGGTCGTGCACCGTGCACCCGGGGTCTCGAACGCGCGCAAGCCCGTGCGCCCGGTCGAGATCGTCGCTCACTGACACCTGCAGCTGAACTTCCTGCAGCTGAACCTTCTGCAGCTGAACCCGTAGCGCCTCCCCACCCAAGGAGAACGTAGATGAAGCTCTGCTGGCTGGACGTCACCACAAGCAACGGGTCGCGGGCCGCGATCGTCGAAGAGGCCCTGCACCACGGTATCGACGGCATTCTCACCGATGATCTGAGCACGCTGGAGAGCGTTCCGCCGAGCGTCACCCGGGTGCTGTTCCTGCGTGAGGGCAGCGAACTGCCCGACGAACTGCCCGGTGTCGACGTGATGATCGCCGATCCGGCCCGGCACGGCGACCCGGCGGTACTGGCCCTGAAGTACCCCGACGTGGAGGTGGGGCCGTTCGTCGAGATCGTCGACGCGCCCTCGCTGGAGAAGGCCTGCCGCGCCGCCGCCACGCAGAAGTGGAGCCTGCTGAGGTTCCGCGACCCCACCAAGATCCCGCTGGAGATCGTGCTCGCCGCGGCCGACCGGGCCCAGGGCAGCATCATCACCGAGGTCGCCGACGTGGAGGAGGCGGGCATCGTCTTCGGCGTGCTGGAGCGCGGTTCCGACGGTGTGCTGCTCACGCCGCAGGTGGTGGGCGACGCCGCGCGACTGGCCGAGGCGGCGCAGACGGTCACGCCCGAGCTGGAACTGGTGGAGCTGGTGGTCACGGAGGTGGCGCACGTCGGCATGGGCGAGCGCGCCTGCGTGGACACCTGCACGCACTTCCGGCAGGACGAGGGCATTCTCGTCGGGTCGCACTCCACCGGCATGATTCTCTGTGTCAGCGAGACCCATCCGCTGCCGTACATGCCGACCCGCCCGTTCCGGGTCAACGCCGGGGCGATCCACTCGTACACGCTGTCGGTCAACGAGCGCACCAACTACCTCAGCGAACTGCGTTCGGGCAGTCAGGTTCTCGCTGTCGACACCAAGGGTCAGACCCGTGCGGTCACGGTCGGCCGGGTGAAGATCGAGACCCGGCCCCTACTCTCGGTCACGGCGCAGGCCCACGACGGCACCCGGGTCAACCTGATTCTTCAAGACGACTGGCACGTGCGGGTTCTCGGCCCGGGTGACGCCGTGCTGAACAGCACCGAACTGACGCCCGGCGATCGGGTCTGGGGCTACCTGCCCACCGCCTCCCGGCACGTCGGCTACCCGATCGACGAGTTCTGCCTGGAGCAGTAACCCACCTCTGCCGTGATCATGCAAGGTGTCCCCGGGGACACTTTGCATGATCACGAAAGGGTTTGAGGGCTTCAGAAACAGTTGCCCACCGAGGACGACCCGTCGGCGGTGCCGGCGCTGCCGGTGGTGAACGCTTCGGTGCGCTGGCGTCCCGTGCCGTGCGCACCCTCGGCGAACCAGGGGATGCCGGGCTGATCGCCGACCGACTGCAGCGAGTTCAGCAGCTCGTCCAGGTCTCCGTCTTCCAGTGTGAGGTCGTTGCCCCGCACCGAGTCGCCGAGGTAGGCCCCGGCCAGGCAATCGGCCTGGAGCTCGTGCTCGATGGTCAGGCGGTGCGAGATGCCCAGCGAATCCTGCACCGCGTGGGCGTACTCGTGGCCGATCACGTAGAAGACGAATGCGTCGCCGATCGATTCGTACTGCTGCTTGATGAAGTTCGCGTCGTAGGCGATGAAGTTCTCGCTCGGGCAGAAGAAGGCGTTGTTCTGCACGAAGGGCTCACCGCCGCAGGTGCCGTCGTCCGGCCCGGCGTAGGGGAGCACCGCCTCGACCGGCTGGAACTGCTCACCCTGCGAGGCGAGGAACGTCGTCCAGTAGTTCTCGATCGAGACCACCGCGCCGTTCAGATCCTGTTCCAGCTCGCTCGTGGCCGGGGATTCCTCCGGCCCGGAGCCCGGATCGCCCGCGCCGCACCCGGCCAGCGCGAGCACGGCGACGACCGGGGCCAGCCGTCGTATCCACAGCAACCTCATATCATCCGAGAATAGGTCAGAGATGATCTTTTGGCTCGTCGGAAGGGCGAGGCGGCTGCAACGCGGGAGGCCTCCACCACGTCACACTGGAGCGACCGCATACGGTCATGATCTACAGACAGGCGGCATCCGGTGAGTTTGATCGCGCTCTTCCTGCTCCTGGCCCTGGGCATCCTCGCCCTGGTCGTCATGGGGCTCTTCTTCTTCGTCTTCTGGCTCATCTACACGCAGGCGATGAAAGCCCGGCGTGAGCACCGCCAGTCCCCGTCGCCGGACCAGAGGCTGACCGAGCAGTAGTCAGGCCATCAGGGGGTGGGGGTCAGGGCTGTGGCGCAGGAGGTCTGGCCGCTGCACCTCTTGGCCCGGATGACCTTGCGGTGCAGTTCGGCGCGGCTCTTCTTCGACACGTCCCGATAGACGTTGTGCATCTGGAGCGGGTCGTCGGTCAGGTCGTAGTACTCCCGGTCGCCGTTGTCGTACTCGACGTAGAGCCATTTCCGGCTGCGCAGGGCCGTGTAGTTCGGCGGGATCGGGCTGCGGAAGATGCCGTTGTCCGGGTCCATCGTGTCGAGCTCCATGCCGGTGTGCTCGATCAGCGAGTAGAGCCGGTCGGTGGCCCCGCCCTCCCACAGCGGCACCAGGCTCTGGCCGTCGACCGTGGTCGGCACCGTCGCGCCCGCGATCTCGCCGAAGGTCGAGCGCAGGTCGACGGTGGACGCCGGGGCGCTGACGGTGCTGCCGGCCGGAACGTCCGGGCCGACCACGATCATCGGCACGTTCACGTCGGTGTCGAAGGCCGTCATCTTGCCGCTGATCAGCGAGTGCTCACCCATGTGATAGCCGTTGTCGGCGCTGAACACGATGTAGGTGTTGTCGGCGACGCCGCTCTTCTCGAGCTGGGCCCGCACCGTGCGGATCATGTCGTTGATCGACTGCACCGCTTGCACCCGCTGACGGAACTGCTGGTCCATCTTCGCCTTCCGCGACGGGGTCAGCTCCTGCGAGGCCAGCCACCGCGGCGCGTCCGTGTTCTTCTCGTCGTACGAGCCCGCCGTGCGCGGCGCCTTCAGGCCCGGGTAGGTATCGGCGTGACGGGGCGCGGGGATGTACGGCTTGTGCGGCGTGAAGGTGGAGAGCTCCAGCAGGAACGGCTCGCCCTCGTCCGCCGACCGCTGGATGAAGTCCTGCCCGAGGCCCGTCAGCACGTCGGTCAGGTAGTCCGTGTCGTTCCTGCCGTAGTGCCGGACCTGGCCGTTGATGTTCAGGTTGTAGTTGAACCCGGCGTAACCGCTCGCCGCGAGCGCCCACTCGTCCCAGCCGGCCGGGTTGTCCGTCGTCGGCTTCTTCGGGCTGCCGGGCTGGTACTCGTTCATGTACTTGCCCATCATCGCCGTGCGGTACCCGGCGTCCTGAAGGTCGGTCGCGAACGTGTCCTGATCCAGGCCGAGGCTTTTGAACACCTGATAGCCACCGCCCGTATTCGCGGTGTTTGTCTTGATGCCGGTGTTGTGGGGGTAGCGACCGGTGAAAATGTTGGCGCGCGAGGGGCAGCACAGCGAGTTCGCCACGATGTACTGGTCGAACGTCACGCCTTCGGTCTGCATCTTCCCGACCTCGGACATGTACGGCACCAGGTTCATCGACAGGTCGTCGGTCAGCACGAACACGATGTTCGGCTTGCTGGCCTGCGCCGATGTGGCGGGTGCGGAACTCGCGGCCGGTGATGCCGGGGCTGACCCGTTACACGCTGCCAGTGTCGTCATCAGGACGGCAGAGATCAGCGCGGCAGCGCGGGTCTTCAGCATGCCGCGATCATAAGGCGTGTGAGAGATTACTTTTGACCGATTCCGGAGGATCGCCGCTACGCTTTCACCCTCCGGTAACTTTCAGCGATCCGCTGTCGCACAACGTCATTTTAGCCAGAAGGACCGGTCCTCGGCGACGGCCGACTCGCCCGATGCTGCCGTCCGGCCAGACGTGTATCACGGCCGGGGTGGCGACTGGAGTACGGCGGCGTGCCCGACGGTGATGTCGACCGCGGAGGTTCCCGGCAGCATCAGGTGCGCGGCGTTGACGTAGCCGCTGCCGGCCTCGGGGTCGAAGAGATAGGGGTGACCCGACTCCGGGACCTGGGTGGGGCGTCCCTCATCATCGGTGGTGACCTGCTCGTTGAACACGATGAGGGCCGCGATCCCCTGGGCCGGGTCGATGGGCACGTGCACCTCGTAGTTCGGGGGGATCACGTGCGGCAGCTCGGCGAACGGCACGCCTTCGATGCTCACGAATCCGCGTGTCACCGTCAGGCCGAACCGGACGGGCCGGCCCGGGCGCCCCACCGCGATCACCTCCAGGCCCTCCAGGTGCACGCCGATCGGTGAAAGCTGAATGCCGCCGTGATGGTTGGGCAGGTAGGGCCAGCCGATCTCCAGGTCATCGGCCGTGATCCCGGCGTAGGCGGCCCCGATCGCCTCGACGTCGGGCGCACCGGCGACCGTCGCGGGGAGGAGGCCGGTGACCGACCGGCTCGCCGGCGCCCGCGTGCGGCCGATGAGGAAGCCGCCGACATCCAGGCCTATCCGTGCCCGCGATCCGGTGATGGTGCCCGGCATCGACGCGGTGACGGGGAAGTGCGTCACGGCGCTCTCGCCGCCCGGCAGGCCCGGTCCCTGGGCCCCGGCCAGCCAGGCCGAGGCCTGGAGAGGGCAGCCGGAGAGCACGGTGCCCCACTGCTCCTTGCGTTCGATGAGGTGGGTAGTACTCGCCATCCGTTCAGATTGAGTGACAATCCGTGACGGGCGCAAGCGGAGGGGTGTCGTTCACCCACCTGGGCCTGTCGCGCAGCGAGAAGCCGGCCGGGGCCGGATCGCGACGGGGAGAGCTGGTCCGGCCCCGGCCGGGTCTGGGTGGGCAGTTCAGGTGGCTACCAGAAAACGGTATGTCCTACTGATGGTTACATCCATGGGTTCTGGTCGAAAGCTGAAAGTTGTTTCTGGGGCGAGTGATCGCGGTCAGGACAGCGGCGAACCCGGGTTCGGGAGCATGATCGACGATGTCGCCGTGGCGATCAGGTCGGGCGCGCCCTTCGGGGGCCACAGTCCGGCGGCCTGGTACCGCTCGCGCAGCGCGGCCCGCTGCTGCATGCTCTCGAAGCCCCAGATGTGCGTGATGCGGGAGGGGCCGTCGGTGGCGAACATGTTCGTCACCAGGTGGTCGGTGTAGTCCTTCGCGGGCTCGACCGCCTTCTCCCAGGCCTCGAGGGTCGGCGTCAGGCCACCCGGTTTGAGGACGTAGGTGCGCACCTCGTACAGACCCCCCAGTTGGCGGGGGCGCGCCTGGGGGAGGAAGGGGAACCCCTCGTAGGTCTCCATGCTCAGCGCCCGCAGAGCGGGGCCGCCGTTGAAGGGATCACGACTGGTCAGGGCCCGGCGTCGTTCTGCGGACAGCTGGTGACGGGTCTCGAAGTCCCGCAGGACCACGATGCGCCCCAGCGCCCCGACCTCGGTGCGCCAGCTACCCAGCAGGGTGCCCCCGGAACTGTGGCGGAGCCAGTCGTGGGCGCCCTCGGTCAGCGCTCTCAGGCTCGCCAGGGATCCGTCCAGGGTCGTCAGCTCGTAGACCATGATCGCCAAGTTACCGTCACGGGGCCCGGCCTCGATCTTGCGGGTCTGAGGAGCGGCCGACACCACGTGGCCGACGCCTCGGACAGCGCGGCACCGTGCTCTCTACCCAGAAGAAACTTGCTTCTCCACCGTCCCTTTCGTCATCGGAGCGACGCTGTTGTCCAGCGGCACGCAAGCTGCACCCATCGGTGACGACAGCGGGGCCGGGCCGTGCCGCACCGTGTGCTGGTGAGCAGTGGGAACTCCGGGCCACCGCCACGCCGGTCGTGTCCTTCCGGGCCTTCCGGTCAGTAGCCGGCAGCGGGGTGTGCTGCACTACGTCGCAGGGGATCGCCGACGAAACATCACGGGGGACTGAAGACATGGGCCGTAGCAACAGGCCTGTCGATCCGGGCGGCACCGCGGACGAGGAGTTCTGGTACCCGCCGCGCCGCCCGGCGACCCGCTGGCCGGCTGTTCCCGTGCGCTGGCAGTATGCGGCCGTCACGCTGACCGCGTTCGGGCTCAGCGCGACGACGCTCCTGATCGCCGCCCATACCGGCGAGCGCCGCCCGGCGGGGCGTCTGCCGGCCGTGCCGGTGGAGCGGGTCCATCCGGTCGAGGGCTCGACGCAGCGGGGCACGCTGCCGGGTGCCAGGCGCGGGCCGCAGACCGTGGGTGGGCACGTGGCGACGGCGATGCAGAACACGTCCGTGGCCGTGACCCTCGACGCCGTAGGCGACGGCGGCGTCTGCCTGAGTCTGCTGAAGGATGTCGAGGACGGTTCCGTGGAGGTCGGCCGGCCGGCCTGTTTCCCGGAGCTCGATCAGAGGGGCCAGACGGGCCAGACGGGCCAGACGGGCCAGACGGGGCAGACGGGGCAGACCCGGGTGATCGCGTCGGGACTGGCGGCCGGAAGTCGTTTCCGGCTGGCCTGGTACCGGCCGGGCGAAGAGGGCAAGAACTGCTTCTGGTCGGGCCGGCTGCGGTTCAGCGGCGGGATGACCGACGGCGCCTGATCACGGCGAGGGCGAGCAGGGCGATCACGGCCAGTCCCGCGGGCGGCGCGAGCTTCTGGGCGTAGTCGCCGGTGAACGAATGGTCGAGCAGGTCGGCGGCCACCCCGCTGCCCACCGAGGGGGCGAGCCGCTGGTCGAGCACGACGGGGACCGTGTCCCCCTCCGCCGTCACCTTCTAGCTGCTGCCCTCCAGGTCGATGAAGGCGTCCACCCCGCTCTCGGTCTCGACGATGGCCCTGAGCGCGGCGCCGTCGGCCTCCTGCCGTCCGAGCTGGGCCACCGTGACGTTCTCCCGCACCCCGTGCACGGCCAGCCAGTGATACTCCGCCGACTTGTCCCGCACCGGCCCGACGGCGAGGTAGGCCCACAGGGCGGCCGCGATGATCGCCACCACGACGACTCCGAGGACCGGGTCGTTCCGGCGACGGGTGGGGGTGGTCAGGCTCATGGCACCAGGCTTTCTCGTCAGATCGGTGTCACACCATGCCTGACCTGGGAATTCCTCCAAACATCCGTTCACCCGATCGTCGTACACACGTCACTCCCCGGCGTAGACGCGCAGCCCCACGTACTCCCGGCCGGCGTCCCCCCAAAAAAACCTTCGGTGATCATGCAAACTGTCCCCGTCAGCATTCTGTGGTCCGACGGAATAGTGCATGTTGCCCTGTAGTAGGGTCCCTCTGGTCGCCACCTCGGTGGCCGGGGAGGACGTCATCTCATGGCCCGGTATCAGCGAGTTCTCGTCAAGCTCAGCGGGGAGGCGCTCGCCGGCTCCGGCGGGACCGGGGTGGATCCCACCAGCCTGGCGCACCTTGCGGACGAAGTGCTCTCCATCCATGAACTCGGTGTACAGATCGCTGTTGTCGTGGGTGGCGGCAACTTCTTCCGGGGGCGTATGGCCGATGGCTGGGGTATCGGCCGGGCCGAGGCCGACAACATCGGCATGCTCGGAACCATGATGAACGCGCTGATGCTGCGCGGTGCCCTGACCGCCCGGACGCAGGCCGATGTCCGCGTGATGACAGCGGTTCCGATCCACAGTGTCGCCGAACCGTTCATCCGGCTACGGGCCCAGCGGCACCTCGAGAACGGATCCATCGTCGTGCTCGGCGGCGGTATCGGCCAGCCCTACGTGACCACGGACTACCCCGCGGTGCAGCGTTCCCTCGAACTGGAGGTGGATGCGCTGCTGGTGGCCAAGCACGGGATCGACGGAATCTACGACAGCGACCCGAAACTCCATCCCGACGCCACGCGGTACAGCCGTCTCACGTACGAAGACGTACTCCAGGCCGGACTCGGGGTAATGGATACCAGCGCCATGGTCCTGGCGAGCGAACAGAACCTGGTCATGCATGTGTTCGATGTCGCGGCCCAGGGCGTCATGCGTGACATCTGTGCCGGCGCCGACCTGGGAACCCTGGTCAGCGGCGCTCCGGACTGAGACAGTCGGTATCCATAGCGGGATCTAGAGGCGAGATCTGGCAGCCGAAGGTTCGTGTTGCAGGGCGGGTCGCCATGATTCGACCTGTCCCTTACCGCGTGCCTTGGCCGCGTTGAGGGCGACGCCGGCCCGCACGAGTACGGTCTGCACGTCGGCGTCGGGCGCGATCGCGACCACGCCGATCCCGGCGCTGACCGACTGCGTGCCCGCCCCGTCGACCAGCAGGGTCGAGAAGGCAGAAACGATCTGCCGGGCGAACTTCTCGGCCGAGGTCAGGTCGATGCCGGGCAGCAGCACCGCGAACTCGTCGGCCCCCATGCGGGCGATGATGTCGTTGTCCGGCACCACCCGGCGCAGCATCTCGGCCACGCTGACCAGCAGGTCGTCGCCCCCGGCGTGGCCGTACGCCTCGTTCACCGCGACGAAGTCGTCAATGTCGATGAGGAGCAACGAGAGGTGCCCGGGGCTTGGCACTTCCAGGATCGTGGCGAGAACCTCGGTGAACACCCAGCGGGTGGCCAGCCGGGTCAGGGCGTCGGTGCGCACGCTCTCGCGCAGTTCCTCGTGCAGTCGGCTGTTGCGGTACGCGAGCATCACGTGGTTCAGGATGCTGCGGGCCGTCACCAGCACTTCGGGGTCGAGCCGACCCGGGGCGCCCAGCGCCAGTGTGACCTCGGGGGCCACGGACTCGTACGTGATCATCGTCCAGTCACAGGGTTCGCCGGCGGCCGCGTTCAGCACGTCGTGAACGGCGGGAACGTCGGCCCCCGCGTCGGGAGGTGTGGTGACCGCGGGCGGGTTCTGCGGGAACTCTCCCAGCCACGGGCCCAGACCGAAGCCGTCGGCGGTCTTCGCCAGGCGCACCGCCCGCAGGCCCGGGGTCATCTCGACCAGGTCGCGTGTGGTCTCCCAGCCGGCGAGCCGGATCCGCGAGGCGTCGGTGGCGGCGGTACGCAGCAACTCGGACCCGATCCGCTCGACCAGGCGGGCCCGGCGCAGGCACGCGTGCTCACCGGTGTCCTCACGGTCCATACCTGATGCCCCCCACAGAGCTGACAGAAGAAAATTTGGGACGCCGGTGAAAGACGGTCGGTCCCGGCGGACATGAGTGGGCGAACGTTGATCATCATCAGGGTTACCGCCCAGGAGGAAGCCAGGCGCCACGCCGGTGTCCGGTGCTCGCTGATCGCCACGGCCGACGACACATCGCTGAAGAACAGTGACGAAGAGGCCTTCGGGACCTGAAAGGATCCCGGCCCGGCCGGACATGTGGGGGCGTGGAGGACGTGATGCCTGACGAGCGGCTGTCTCGATCGGCGCGTTTTGAGAGCCTGGCGCCCGGGCTGATCGAGCCGTTGCGCCGGTTCCTGGTACGGCGCACCGACCCCGCGACGGCCGACGACGTGCTGGCCGAGACCCTGCTGACCCTCTGGCGCCGGCTCGACGAGGTGCCCGGTGAGCCACTGCCCTGGACCTACGGGGTGGCCCGTAACTGCCTGGCCAACGCCGAGCGCACCCGGCGGCGGCAAGACCGGCTGGTGGCCCGGATCGCGACGATCGACCGCCCGGCCGACGTGACCGGGACGGCCGACGTGACCGGGACGGCCGGGGCGACCGAATCGTCCCCTGATCTGACCGCCGTGCTGGCCCGGCTGCGTCCACCGGATGCCGAACTGCTGCGGCTGTGGGCCTGGGAAGAGCTGACCCCGGCCCAGATCGCCCAGGTGCTGGGCATCTCGGCCAATGCGGCCACCATCCGGCTGCACCGGGCGCGCGAACGGCTGCGGGTGGAGCTTCAGCGAACGGGTGCGGACGAAGCGAAGGGAAGGGGACAGCGGTGACCGACGACCCCTGGGCGCAGCTGAGGGCCCAGCTACGTGACGCCGACCCGGCGGCCGCTCTCGCGCCGCTCCCCGATGATGACGTTTCCCACCTTGTGAGACAGGCAGTGGGACAGACAGTGAGGCAGAGCATGGACGCCCGACCGAGCCGGAGTTTCTGGGACCGCAAGGCCCGGCCGATCGCCGCCGCCGCACTGTTGGCCGCGGCCGCCGCCGGTCTCTTCGCCGGTCTCGGGACCGGCACCGGCCAGGATCCGGTGACACCCCCCTCGACAGAACGGGTCACGATGGACATGAGCGGAGCGGCCGCCAAGTGCGCACCCCCCACCGCCGAGCTGCTGCGGACGGCCGATCTGGCGGTCGAGGGCATGGTGCGCAGCGTCAGCGACGGTATCGTCACGATGGATGTGTCCCAGGTCTGGACGGGTGACCCGGTCGACGTCCTCGAGGTGGCCCAGACCAGCGGCGCCACGGAAGTCCTGCTCGGCGGAACATCTTTCGAGGTCGGCCAGACCTACCTGGTGGCGGTGCAGGACGGCCGGGTGCGGCAGTGCGGCTACAGCGGTGTCACGTCCCCGGAACTACGGGCGCTGTTCGACGAGGCCTTCTGACGTCCAGCGGCGGTAGGCGTCCATGTCCACGTTGCTACCGCACACGACCGTCACCACCTGCCGCCCGGCGAAGCGCTCGCGGTCTTCGAGGATCGCCGCGACACCGAGCGCGGCCGAGGGCTCGGCGACCAGACCGGCGTGCTCGAGGAACATCCGCATCGCGGCGATGATGGACGACTCCCGCACCAGGACGGCGTCGTCGGCCACCAGGAGCAGATCATCCAGGACGTCGGGGATGGGGAAGCGCCCGGCGACCCCGTCGGCGATGGTGTCGGTCGAGTCGGTGGTGACCACGCGCCGTTCGTGCCACGAGCGGGTCAGCGCCGGAGCGCCCAGGGGCTGAACGCAGATCACCTCGACCTCGGGCGCCAGGTCCTTCAGCACATGACCCACCCCGGTGGCCAGAGCCCCACCGCCCAGGGCGAGCAGAACAGTGTCGAACTCGGCGGCCCGGTCGGCCAGTTCGAGGCCGATGGTGGCGGCGCCCTCGCAGGTCTCGACGTCCAGGCTGTCTTCGAGCAGCCGGATGCCGTCCCTCCGGGCGATGGACACGGCCCGCTCGCGGGCCGCCTCGAAGTCACCGTCGACCAGTTCGAGCGTGGCGCCCAGGGCCCGGATCCGGTCGAGCTTGTAGGTGGAGGCGAGGTGCGAGGCCACCACGGTGACCGGCAGTCCCCGTCGGCGGCCGGACCAGGCCAGGGCCTGACCAAGGTTCCCCGCGCTGGCACACACGACCGCACCCGACAGCCGGCTCGTCACCCATTCGGTTCCGCGCCCTTTGAAGCTCCTCACCGGATTGGCTGTTTCGAGTTTGATGCGTACCCCGCACCCGAGTTCGGCCGCCAGGGCCTCGCAGCGGTACAGCGGCGTGTCGAGGAAGACCGGGTCGATCACCTGCCGGGCCGCCCGGATCCGGGCGGTGTCGAGACGTGTCTGCGGCACGTCGGGCAGCGTAGTGCGGTTACTGAGTAGTGCGGTTACTGAGTGGCTCGGCGCAGGTGCGCCTCGACGCCGGCCTGGAGGGTGTCCCAGTCGAGGCCGCTGCTGGGGCCGTTGTCGGTGACGAAGTAGCCGCCATGGGGCCCGATCTCTGCCCAGCCCTGCTCGACGAGCCAGCGCAGGGCCTCGCGGACGGTCTCGGGCGGATGTCCCTCCTGCTCGAGGTCGCCCGGCCGGGGAAGGCGTTGGCCGGGCGGGTACTGGCCCGCCAGGATGCGTGCCGCGATCCGGTCGGCGAGGGAGCGGTACGGGGAGAGGGGCACCTTTCCCATGATTCCCTAGAGGCACGGGGATTCCTTCACCCCTAGGGGTGTGAGTCGCCGCCCGGCGGGTTCACGGCTCCGGCGCCCACTGCCGGTTGTCGTAGTCGAACCAGTAGTGCGGCCGGTCGTCGGCGCCGGTGGTGCGGAACGGTTTTCCGTGGTCGTCGATGCGCAGCGTGCCGTGCCGGCGGCCGGACGACCAGTCGAGCTCCAGGTACCAGCTCACGTCGTGGGTCAGGGCCTGGGCCGCGACCTGGAGCTCCTCCGGGTCGTTCTCGCTGACCTTCAGCGGGAGGTGGTGCTTCGACGGTGATTTCGGGTCGGGATGGGGCTGGTCCAGGTCCACGTCGAAGATTGTCGTGTCGACCGGGCCACCGCATCCGGTGCCCAGTTCGTACACGTTGCCCGTGGTCGGCGGGGCCTGGCTGGACACGGTGCGCACGTGCAGGGCCTCCAGTACCACGGTGCGGTCGTCGGTGCCCTGCACCATCACCGACATTTCGTGGTTGCGGGTCGTGATCCCGTCGAGAGCGCTGACCCAGGCCGGGGTGTCCTGGAGATCGACGGTGGGCGGCACCTGGTTCGGTGGCCGGTCCACCAGGATGTCCCGGCCGCAGAGGGTGTACGGCGTGACGGTCACGGTCAGGGGTGCGGGAACCGCACTGCTTGAGGACGACGCCCCGCCTCCGGAGGCAACCGCCTCCTGTCGGGTGGGCTGGGAGGGGAGAGGTGATTCCCAGGGCTGGTGCGCGTCCCCCATCTGGTAGGCGACGGTCAGCGGAACCAGCACGGCGAGCGCCAGGCCGGCGAGGAGCACGGGGTGCCGGCGCCACCGGGGGCGGACGGGTGAAGGCCCGGCCTCCGGTGCGCGTTCCGGTTCCGGTTCCGGGAGCGGCGCTGCCTCAACCGGTGGCACGCGGACGACCGCCGGTTGCTGTTCCCGCCGTACCCGCTGCTCGCCGGCCACGACCCACCGGCGGTGCAGCTCGGTCAGTTCGTCCGGAGTGACCTTGCAGAGCTTCGCGAACCGTTCGAGGGGCGCGTATTCCAGCGGCACCGTCTCGCCGTTGCAGTAGCGATGCAGGGTCGAGGTGCTCAGGTGCAGACGCCGGGCGAGCACCCCGTAGCTGAGACCGGAGCGATCCTTCAGCTCCAGGAGCAAGGCGGCCAGGCCGTCCTGCTCTTCCATCGTTCCTCCGGACAGTTCGACATCCCGGAACGTTTTCTCCCGGGATGTCGCATCCTGTCCTGCCGGTCCTGGCCGAGTCCAGCCGGTTCACCATCCTGACCGGGTCACAGCCGTCCGCCGGGTGTGCGGTCGTCGTAGGCCATCGTGGGGTCGTACATCACCCGGGCGCGGTTGACCTTCAGCAGCTCCTCACCCACGTGATTGCCGCTGCGCCGGTCCACGACCCGCCGCCAGACCTGGTTGCTGCGCCACCAGATGCCCTCGTGCTGCTCGAACCGTTCGTCCCGGGCCTCCACGTGATAGCTGTGGGCCGGCATCGCCGTGGACAGCAGCGCCCCTTCGAGGTGGGTCTCGCCGACCCGGATCCGCAGCTGGTAGGGCACCTCGGTGTCGTTACGCACCTGGAGGTCGATGTAGTTGTAGAAGATCGAGCAGCCCGTGCCCCAGGGAATCACCCGGCCGGAGTCGGGGAACGGGTCGAAGCTGTGCTCCGAGCGCTCCACCACCGTCAGTGGACTGTGCAGCACCATCCAGTGCAGCAGGTTCGCGGCCTGGCAGATGCCACCGCCCACATCGGGCTTCACCTCCCCGCCGGAGAGGAACATCCCGACCACATACCCCTTCTTCTCCGTGGCCCGGCCGACCAGCCGGGCGAACGAGAAGGTCTCACCCGGCCTGATCACCAGGCCGTCCAGCTGCGCGACGGCGATCCGCAGGTTCGTCACCTTGTTGTGCTGGAGCCACATGTCGGCATCGCCGAGCTGACGCAGCAGCAGAGACCGGTGCTTCTTCACGGTGACCGGAAGCGGCTCGGTGCCGAACGTCCGGGCGAACGTCTGCCCGCCGGTGAGCCATTGCCAGTGCCGGCGCATCCGGAAGTACGTCACGGCCACCGGGCGGATCCGCGGCCAGCGCTCGCTCATCCGGATCGGCGCCACTCTCGTGGTGGTCTCGGTGGTCTCGGCAGTCATCAGGGGGTCCTTCCGGTGGGGGAGCCGCCACCATCGGCTCCGCGTCGTCCCACCGTCCAGGGCCCGGTCCGAACCTGGGACGGCGGAACGTTCCACCCATTCCCACCTGCGGCGATGCAACGGCCCGGAACGCGGGTCGCGGCAAGCGGACGATCATTTCCCTCGGACACTCAGTTGAAGATTGAAGGTGCCGATGACCGTTCCAGTCGGCGTCGATGCCGAGATCAAGTAGTGGTCCGGCGCCGATACTCGGCTCGTCATAGGAGGCGCAGGTTGTCCACATTCACCACGGCACCGGTTGAAGGTCACTCCCCGGGAGGCCGTGGGTTCTCGCCCGGCCGGTGGTTCGGGGACCTGCAGCTGCGGACCAAGATTCTCGCCCTGGTCGGGGTGGCCCTGATCCTGACTTTGGCGGTCGGTTTCATCGGCTCGACGGCCGTGACGAACGTGCAGGACGAGGCCCGCGTCGCCGGTGTGGACACCGCCAACCAGGTGAATCTGGCGAAGGACGCAACTACCTACCAGGCCCGGTACCGGCGGTTCGTCCTGCAGATGGGGCTCGCCTACACGCAGGAGAACACCGACGCGGCCAAAGCCGGCATGGAGAAGAACGCCGCCGGCGTCGTCACGGCGCTGAACACGCTGAACGACCAGGATCCCACCCCCGCCCAGCAACAGCTGATCAACGACATCCTGGACCTGACGAAGCAGCTCGACACGATCTACCAGGCTCAGATCGCGCCGCTGTCCGAGAGCACGGATCTCCTTTCCGGGGCTCAATACCGCAAGCTCGGCGATCTCGTGAACGGAGAGTTCGGCACCGCTGCCGACGAGGCGCTCGCCCAGACCACCAGCCTCGCGGCGAACTACGGCGACGAGATGAAGGCAGCCGTGGCCCACGGGCAGGCCACCGCGAAATCCGCCACACGTAACGTCCTGATCTGCGCTGGTCTCGGAGCCCTGCTGCTGGTGTCGTTCGGCTACTGGATGGCCCGCCGGATCGTCGGTTCCGTGGCCCTGATCCGCGACGCCGTCGACGCCCTCGCCACCGGCGACCTGACCCACAGCGTCACGGTCGACAGCCGCGACGAGATCGGCCAGATGGCCCGCTCGCTCAACACCGCACAGGTGTCGTTACGCCAGGCCATGCAGGAGATCACCAGCACCTCCACCACGCTGGCCGGTAGCGCCGAGGAACTGTCGGCCGTCTCCGCGCAGCTCGCCGTCAACGCCGACGCTGCCACCGCCCAGGCGACCGCCCTGGGCGCCACCTCGGCGCAGGTGTCCAGCAACGTGCAGACCGTCGCAGCCGGCACCGAGGAGATGTCGGCCAGCATCCGCGAGATCGCGCAGTCGTCCTCCGAGGCGGTGCGCGTGGCCGGGTCCGCCGTGTCCAAGGCCGCCATGGCCGGCGAGACCGTCGGCAAACTGGGTGCGTCGAGCATCGAGATCGGCAACGTGGTCAAGGTGATCACGTCGATCGCCGAGCAGACCAACCTGCTCGCCCTGAACGCGACGATCGAGGCCGCCCGGGCCGGTGAGGCCGGTAAGGGCTTCGCCGTCGTCGCCGAGGAGGTCAAGCAACTGGCCCACGAGACCGCCCGGGCCACCGAGGACATCTCCAGCCGGGTCAACGCGATCCAGAGCGACACCCAGGACGCGGTCACCGCCATTCACCACATCACCGAGATCATCGAAGACATCAATGCCTTCCAGACCACCATCGCCTCGGCGGTGGAGGAACAGACCGCCACCACGAACGAGATCTCCCGCACGGTCAGCGAGGCCGCCGGTGGATCGGCCCGCATCGCCGATGACGTCCGCGCGGTCGCCGAGGCCACCGTGTCGTCCGGTCACAGCATCGCCGACGCCCGGCAGGCCGCCTCGGAACTGGCGAACATGTCCACGAACCTGCAGAACCTGATGGGGCGCTTCAAGTCCTGACCTCACCTCAATGGCGGGTTCGGGGTGTTCGGGGACAGGTCTACGGCCTGTCCCCGAACGCATCGGCGGGCGAGCTCGTCGTTTCTTACCTCTCTTACTTCGCGTGGTCGTACGACTCACGGTTGGCGACCACATCGTCCATGTGCACCTCAGCCCAGCGCTTCAGACCCCGGATCATCTGCTGCAACGACAGGCCGAGCTCCGTCAGCTCGTAGGAGACCGTGACCGGCACGGTCGGTGTCACGGTGCGCGTCACCAGACCGTCGCGCTCCAGATTGCGCAGCGTCTGGGTGAGCATCTTCTGGCTGACACCCGCCAGCGTGCGCGACAGTTCCGAGTACCGCATCACCCGCGACCCACCCCCGCAGGCGTCACCCGGATCGTGCCAGCCGTTGTTGGCCAGCGCACTCAGCACCAGCGTGACCCACTTGTCGGAGATCCGGTCCAGCAGCTTCTGACTGGGGCAGGTCGCCAGGAAGGCGTCGTACTCGGCCTTGGCATCCGCCTTCTTCTGAGCCGCCGTCGTCGTGGCCATCGCACTACTCCTCACGAACTCCGGGGTGACCTACGCACCCTCAAGTGCCTACTTCCCGACAGGAAGTTACCTACCCATAGTGAAGCAGGCATCTGACAGGCACCACGAAAGCCAGAGGTATGAACATGTCCCCCACTTCACTTCCCGGCGGCACCTGGACCCTGGGCGACCTCACCGTCACCCGTTTCGGCTACGGCGCCATGCAACTCACCGGACCCTGGGTCATGGGACCGCCCGCCGACCACGACGGCGCGCTCGCCGTGCTGCGCGAGGTCGTCGAGGCAGGCATCACCCACATCGACACCGCCGACGCCTACGGACCGCACATCACCAACAGCCTGATCCGCGAGGCCCTGCACCCCTACGCCGATTTCCTGCACATCGTCACCAAGGTCGGCGCCGACCGCGACGAGAAGGGCGGCTGGCCCCCGGCCCGAAAGCCCGACCAGCTGCGCAAGGCCGTGCACGACAACCTCGACCGGCTCGGCCTGGAAACCCTCGACCTCGTCAACCTCCGGCTCGGCAACGCCGAGGGCACCCTGCCCGGCTCCATCGCCGAGCCCTTCGAGACCCTCGTCGAACTCCAGCAGCAGGGCCTGATCCGGCACCTCGGCATCAGCAACGCCCGGCCCGAACAGGTGGCGCAGGCCCAGTCGATCGCCCCCATCGTCTGCGTGCAGAACATGTACAACCTCGCCTACCGCCAGGACGACGAACTGATCGACCGGCTCGCCGCCGAGAACATCGCCTACGTGCCCTTCTTCCCGCTCGGCGGCTTCAGCCCCCTGCAGTCGGAAGCCCTCTCGGCCGTGGCCACCCGCCTCGACGCGACGCCCATGTCCGTCGCCCTGGCCTGGCTGCTGCAGCGTTCGCCGAACATCCTGCTGATCCCCGGCACCAAGTCGGTGGCCCACCTGCACGAGAACATCTCCGGCGCGGGACTTTCGTTCACCGCCGACGACCTGGCCGAGCTGGACAAGATCGGCTGACCGGACGGGTGCCGACTCGCCGGGCGGCCGTCGGCTGACGAGTTGTGCGCCGGCTTGCGGGAGATACGTCGGCTTGCGGGAGATACGTGGGCTGACGGGACGTGCGTCGGCTTCGAGGACGTGCGTCGGCGACGTTCCTCCCATGATCTGTCCAGGGCACCCCGAGCAATGTGTACACCTGGTACATCCGGTACCGGATGTACCAGGTGTACACGTCGTGAGCGCTCCGATTCTCACGACCACATCGTCGAGGCCTCCTTGAGGACGCGGTGGTCCCGGTCCGCCGTCCCGGTCGAGTGGGCGGGGAGGCGCCTTCGTGCCTGATGCTGGAGGTGATGGCTCTGACGCGGGAGGCGATGGCGGCCCGGGGCCGGTGAAATGGGCGGGCGCCCAGGCAACCTCCGGTGACGGCGAGCCAGTCGTCAGGGGTATGAGAGAGCAGGGGGCACGGTCAGCCCTGGTACGCCACGGTGATGTCGAACACCCAGGTCACGCCGAACCGGTCGGTGAGCATCCCGTACAGCGGCGCCCAGGCGGAGGGCTCCAGCGGAGCCTTGATCGTGGCGTCCTGGGCCAGGGCGTCCCAGTGGCGGCGCAGCTCGTCCTCGTCGGTGCCCCGGATCGACACGAACAGCGGGTCGATGCCGGCGTCGTACGGCCGGGCCGCGGGCACGTCGAAAGCCATGACGTGGAAGCCGTCCTCGGACTGCACTTGGCCCCAGCCGATCAGGTCGGCCTCCTGCGGGTCGGTCGTGCCGTACGACTGGGCGTGGGTGACCAGAACCAGCTGGCCCCCGAAGACGGACCGGTAGAACTCCAGCGCCTCCCGGGCCTGGCCGCGGAAGTTCAGGTGCACGGTGGTGGTGACGCTCACGGGATCTCCTCAGATGCTCGTTCCGGCCGGTCGTCCCGGCCGATGACGAGACCATCGCAGGGGTAGCGGTCACGTTCTGGCCTCTACTCGCTCATCAGCGGTGCAGCACACCCTCCTGGGCGTACATCGCCAGGCGCGGCCCTGTGACCGGCACGTCGCCGAGCGCGGCGTCGATCTGGTCGAGGGTCTCGGGGGTGAGCTCGATGCCCGAGGCCGCGGCGTTGGCGTGCACCTGCTCGGGGCGGGAGGCGCCGATGATCACGGCGGACAGCTCGGACCTGCGCAGGGCCCAGGCCAGGGCCATCTCGGGCAGGCTCAGCCCGGCCTCGTGAGCCACGGGCACCAGTCTCTGCACCGCCTCCAGGGCCTGCTCGCTCCAGACGATGTCCTGGGCGAAACTCATCGACTCGCTGGCGAACCGGGAACCGGCGGGCACCGGGCGTCCCGGAAGGTATTTGCCCGTGAGAAGCCCCTGGGCCAGGGGCGACCAGACGATCTGCCCGATCCCCGCCGCTTCGCACACGCCGAACACCTCGGCCTCGGGGGAGCGCCACAGCATCGAGTACTGCGGCTGCGACGACACGAACAGCTCGGGACCGGCCAGGTCGATCGCCGCCCGGATCTGTGCGGGCGTCCATTCGCTGAAACCCAGGTAACGGGCCTTGCCCTGCTGCACCACGAGTTGCAGGGCCTCGACGGTCTCCTCGATCGGCACGCTCGTGTCGAAGCGATGTGCCTGGTACAGATCCACGTGGTCGGTGCGCAAACGGCTCAGCGACGCGTCGATCTGCCGGGCGATCTGCGCCCCCGACAGCCCCGCATCGGTGTCGGACATCCGTCCCCACACCTTCGTGGCCAGCACGTACGAGTCCCGGGGGTGCTTCGACAGGATCTCGCCCCAGGTCTCTTCGGCCGCACCGCGTCCGTACATGTTGGCGGTATCGAAAAATGTTATGCCGGCGTCGAACGCGGCCTCGGTCGTGGCGACCACCCGGTCCTTCTCGATGCCACCCGCGAAGGTCAGCCACGACCCCAGGGCAACCTCGGAGACCTCCAGCGCGGAGTCACCCAGTCGGCGGTACTTCATGGCGCACGTCCTCTCGTCGATCGGTCCGATTCACGCTAGGAGCGACCCCGGGAAGGAAGAAGGCCGTGCCCGGGCGCACCCTGACAGGGCCAGGCAACTTCGGCCCGGGCCACCTACGCTGACTGCGTGGACGACAACCGACTCGGCGAGTTCCTGCGGGCCCGGCGCGAGCAGGTCGACCCGGGGGCGGTCGGGCTGCCCCGCGCCGGCCGGCGTCGCACACCCGGCCTGCGGCGCGACGAACTGGCCTTCCTGGCCGGCGTGAGCAGCTACTACTACGCGCGCCTGGAACAGGGCCGCGACCGCAACCCCTCCTCCGCCGTGCTCGACGCCCTCGCCCGCGTGCTCCAGCTCGACGAACAGGCGTCCCTCCATCTCCACGGCCTGACCGGCCCCGTGCCGTCCCGGCGGCGCCGGGTGAAGCCGGAGACCATCTCCCCGGAGCTGGGGTCGATGATGGACGGGTGGACGAGCCACGCGGCGGTGATCGTCGGTCGCTTTCGCGACGTGCTCGCCGCCACCCAGCTGGCCACCCTGCTGAACCCGGGATTCGCCGTCGGGCAGAACCTGCTGCGCAGCACCTTCCTCGATCCCGGCGCCCGCGATGTCTACCCCGACTGGGAGACCGTGGCCGCCGGATCGGTCGCCGGCCTGCGCGCCAGCGCCGGTCTCGACCTGGACGACCCCCGCCTCACCGCCCTGGTCGGCGAGCTCTCCCTCAAGAGCGACGACTTCCGCCGGCTGTGGGCCCGCCACGACGTCCACGAGAAAACCTCCGGCACGAAGCGTTTCGGCAACCCCATGGTCGGCCCCCTGGACCTGTCCTACGTCAGCTTCACCGTCAACGGAGCCGAGGGGCAGTCCCTGCACGTCTTCTTCCCCAGCCCGGGCAGTCCGGCCGAGCAGGCACTCGCCCTGCTGTCGACCCTGTCGACGCCTGCGGTTACCTCGGCGCCGCGTGCCCAGGAAAAGAAAGCATGACAGGCCTTTTCGGGAGGCAACAGAGGACGAGGTTCCCGAGCGGCCAGGTGGCCGCGGTCACGGGGGCGGCATCGGGTATCGGCCGGGCGATCGCCCTGCGCCTGGCCGCTTCCGGCGTCGCTCTCACCCTCGCCGATACCGACGGGCCCGGCCTGAACGCGGTGGCCGCCGAGATCCGTTCCGCCGGAGGAAAGGTGGAGCATCGCACGGTTGATGTACGTCGGGCCGCCGAGGTGAACGCGTGGGCGGACGAATCCGTTGCGTCGTTCGGCACGGTGACCATGGTCTGGAACGTCGCCGGTATCATCAACGCCGGCAGCGTGGTCGACTCCACCGTCGAAGACCTCGCATTGCTGATGGACGTCGACTTCTGGGGCGTCGTCCACGTCACCAAAGCCTTCCTCCCGCACCTCATCGGCGCCGGAGGAGGGCACGTCGTCAATGTCTCCAGCGCCTTCGGCCTGATCAGCGCACCCGGTTACAGCGGGTACAACGCCGCGAAAGCCGCCGTCCGCGGCTGGAGCGACGCACTGCGCCAGGAAATGCATTCCACCGGAACGGGAGTGGCTGTGACCGCGGTCTATCCGGGCGGGATCCGCACCCCGATCATGCGGAACGCCACCAGCGCGGCCGGTCCCGACGACGCCCGACGCCGACGGGAGTTCTTCGACCGGCATGTGGCCCGCACCGACCCGGACCGGGCGGCCGACACCATCATTCGGGCGGTGGCCGCCCGGCGCAGCCGCGTACTGGTGGGCCCGGACGCCTATGTCGCCGACGCCCTGGCCCGGCTCACCGCCACAGGGTACGAGCACCTGATCAGAAAGCCGCCCCGACCGCGTTGGTGAGCGAACCCATGCTGCTACTCACGTTCGCGATGCGCCCGACCGTGGCCTTCTGTACGAGCGGCAGGAAGACCTGGATGACGCGCAGGGTGCCGTAGAAGTTCACGTCGAAGATCTGCTGAATCGTCTCAGCCCGGGCCGCAGCCTCGCCCCGCCCTTGATCCCGGCACCCAGCCAGACCGTGAACCCCCGCTGGGCGAGCTGGCGAGCGGTCTCGAACCCGATGCCCTTGTTGCCGCCCGTGACGAGCGCTGTCTGCTGCGTGCTGTTCTTGGCATCCATGCAGCCCGTGTAATCGTACGATTCATAAGGATAGATTCACAATTTCTTACATATCGTCCAGGATCATGCAAGGTTTTTGTGCAGCTCTGGAGAGTACGCGCGGGCCTAAGCGTTGACAGGATAAGCTTCCTGTATGCGCTTAGGTCACAACGTCGAGGGCGGGGCTGATGGTGGGCGTCAGCAAGCTCAAGCGTCCGGTGAATGGCGCCGGGTGCTGGGCACATTGCCTGCAACGTTCACCTATGCCCAGGCGCGATCGGGAGGGCTGAGCAAGCGTGGTCTGTCTCGCTTGCGCGAGGCCGGCCAGATCGAGGCGCTGGGCCGGGGCCTGTACCGGCAGGCCGGTGGTGAAATGGCTGACCTCGGGCTGATCGCCATTGCGGTGAAAGCCCCATTGGCGACGTTGTGCTTGAGTACGGCGCTGGTCCGGCACGGACTGTCAGACGCGATTCCGGCTGCGCCGGATGTGGCTCTGCCTCGGGGGGTCAGATCACCGGTTGTATATTCCCCAGTGGCCTGGCACCACTTCGACCGAGCAACGTTTGATGTGGGGCGGGAAATGATATCTGTCGATGCGACGACGTCTATCGGCTTGTACAGCGCTGAGCGCAGCATCGTTGATGCGTTTCGGCTACGCGGCACCGAGGGGCCGGAATTGGGGTACGAGGCGCTACGCCGATGGGTGCGTCGAGCGGATGCCCAACCACAGAAGTTGTTGGTCGTAGCCGGTAATTGGCCAAGGGTCCTGCCCTCAGTCCGTCATGCTCTGGAGGTGCTGTTATGACTGGACCGACCCGCGCCAGTGTCGCCGGGCGCGCCTACCTGGATCTGCAGAATCTGGGGCGCCGCGAGAAACGTTCCACCGAAGAGCTCATGGCGCTGTATGCGCTGGAAGGTTTCCTTGCTCGAATCGCCGCGTCGAAGCGGGCTGATGATTGGTGTTGAAGGGCGGTGCGTTGCTGGCTGCCTACGGTGCTCGTCGGCCGACCCGGGATGTGGATCTCCGCGCGGACAGGATCGGGAATGACACCGAGACCGTTCTCGATCTGATCCGTGAGATCGCCGAGATCGAGATCGACGATGGACTGCACTACGACGCAACCGGCGCCGAGGCGGAGCTGATTCGAGACGAAGATCAGTACGCGGGGGTCCGGGTGACGATGGGGTGCGCGCTGGCAACGGCCCGGTTGCGCTTTCACGTCGATGTGAACGTCGGTGATCCGGTGTGGCCGAAGCCTGGTCTGGTGGAGGTCCCACGCCTGCTGGGTGGTGTGATCATGGTGACGGGGTATCCGTTGAGCATGGTCCTGGCTGAAAAGGTCGTGACCGCGCTGCAACGGGGAACGGTGAATACCCGGTGGCGCGACTTCGCAGACATCTACCTGCTCACGGGGAGCCGGGAAGTGGACGGGGCCGAATTCACGCGGTCGATGCAGATCGTTGCCGAGTATCGTTCTGTGGAAGTGGAATCGCTGAGCCGGGTCCTGGCTGGGTACGGGGCGCTGGGGCAGGTTCGCTGGGCGGCCTGGGTGAGGAAACAAAGACTCGACGACCGGTTACCCCGTGACTTCGCTTCGGTGGTGGACGCGGTCGTGCGGTTCTCTGATCCTGCTTTGGGTTCCGAAGTTATTGATAAGAAATGGAACCCCAGCGAACAGGTCTGGTCGGCACAGATCTGGCGAGGGACGTCGCCGTAGGCCCCGGCGTCCATGTCGCCGACGCCCTGGCCCGGCTCACCGCCACCGGGTACGAGCACCTGATCAGAAAGCCGCCCCGATCGCGGTGAGCACTACCAGCCCACCGTGCCGTTGACGTCGAAGAAGCGGCCGCTAGGGCCGTCGTCCGGCAGTGTGGCGGCGTGCACGACGACCTTCGCCCCCTGCGAGGGATGCTGCGTGCCCTGATGGCCGTTCAGGTCGGTGGAGTTGTACCCCGGGCACACCGAGTTCACTTTGACCGAAGATCCGGCGAGTTCGTTGCCGAGCCAGCCGGTGAGCGCGTTGAGCAAGGATTTCGACGAGGAGTAGCCGAAGGCCGGCATCTGCCCCCATGGCTGGGTGGGGTCGGTGATGGTGGTGAGTGACCCCATGCTGCTGCTCACGTTCATGATGCGCCCGGCCCGGGCCTTCTGCACGAGTGGCAGGAAGGCCTGGGTGACCCGCAGGGTGCCGTAGAAATTCACGTCGAAGATCTGCTGGATCGTCTCCGCCCGGACCGTGCTGACATGGCCTTCGCCCTCACCGACCACGATGCCCGCGTTGTTGATCAGGACATCGAGCGCTCCGCTGGTGTCGCCGATGTGCGCGGCGGCGGCCCGGACGCTCGCCTCATCGGTCACGTCGAGGCGGACGAACCGAACGTCCCCGTCCGGAGCCAGTTCCCGGACCGCAGCCTCGCCCCGCCCCTGATCCCGGCACCCCAGCCAGACCGTAAACCCCTGCTGGGCGAGCTGGCGAGCGGTCTCGAACCCGATGCCCTTGTTGCCGCCCGTGACGAGCGCTGTCTGCTGCGTGCTGTTCATGACACCTATGCTGCGACCCCGGACCGGTACGATCCATAACGCGGAATCCAGATTTCCTTACGCATCGTCCGAAGCCTTATGGGTCTCCTGCGAACGGGTTCGTGGGTGATCGGGCGGTTTCTCCAGCCTCTGGCCACTGCACCGGACATTAGGCTGGGTGGAGTGGACCTGATCGGACGTCGTGACGAGCTGGCTGCCGTGGCGCGGGTGGTCGACGGGGTGGCGCGGGGGAGGGGCGGGCGGTTGTTCCTGGTCGGGCCGCCGGGGGCCGGGAAGACGGCTCTGCTCGACGCGGCGGCTGAAATGGCTCGGGACAGGGGGGTTCGTGTCTTCCGCGACGAGGTGGGTGACGAGCCCGGCCTGGTTCTGATCGATCATGGCGACGAGGCCGAGCCTCAGCCGCCTCCGGAACTCGGCGCTGCGACCGGGGTGCTGGTGGCCTCCCGGTATTCGGTCAAGGCCGGGCCGGAGCTACCCGTCGGGGGGCCTGGGTGCGCAAGACCTGGCCCGGCTGGCACCCGGGCTGACGGCGGAGGCCGTACATGCCATCCGGCTGGTGTCCGGGGGCCTTCCCGGGATCGCGATCGGCTTGCTCGACGAGTTGAGCGCACTCGACGAATCCACCGATGCCCTCGTGCATCTGGCTCTCACCGCGCCGTCGCGGTCGGGGTTCCTCGAGCTCGACTTCGGGCTGATCCGGCTGCTGGAGTCGGCGACCGAGCGTCCGCTGTCGGCCACCGAGCGCGCCCGTATTCTGGCCCGGCTCGCCCGCGAGCAGCTCAGCGATCCGTCCAGCGGCGCGCGGCGGCGGGAGCTGATCGACGAGGCGCTGGGTCTGGCCCGCGCCAGCGGTGACCCTGGCCCGATCGCCGAGGTGCTCGACAGCCGCCTGCATGCTCTCTGGAACCCGATCGCGGCGCAGGAACGGCTGAGCTGCGGCTCCGAGATCGTCGACCAGGCCCGCCGGGCCGGCGACGACCAGCTGGAGCTGCGCGGACTGTTCTGGCGTTTCACCGCTCTGGCCGAGCTGGGTGACCTGGATTCGGCGCAGGCCGCGTTGACCGCCTACGGCCGCGCCGCCGAGCTGGCCGGGAACGCCGAGGCCGCGGTGGTGGTGACGTCCCGGCGGGCCATGCTGGCCGTCGTCCGCGGACGCTTCGACGAGGCCGCGACCCTCACCGCCGAGGTCGCCGTCCGGGGTCGTCAGATGGGTCTGAGCGACACCGACAGCCTGGTCGGCACCCTGCGCTACAGCGTGTTCGCCCTGCGCGGTGACGGCGCCGACGTGGTCGAGCCTTTGCGGGAACAGGCGCGGCGGCGACCGGGGCACTTCTTCGAGGCCGGCGTGGCCTGGGCCCTGGCCGAGGCCGGTCGTGACGTCGAGGCCGGTCTGGAGCTGGATCGCCTGCTGCCGGCGGTGCTGAACGGTTCCGGTCCGCGCTGGCTGGGGGCGGTGGCCGACCTGGCCCACGTGGCCTCCCGCGTCGGTGATCAGGACCAGGCCGAAACGCTCTACCAGGTGCTGCTTCCGTATCAAGGACGGCTGGTGGTCTGGGGCGGGGCCAACACGATCACCGGAACGGTCGACGAGCAACTGGGCGGCCTGGCCGCTCGCCTCGGTCGCACCTCGGCCGCCGTCGATCACCTGACCAGCGCGATCGAGCTGCAGCAGCGCATCGGGGCGTTGCCCTGGCTCGCGCACACCCTGCCGGTACGGGCCCGGGCGCTGTCTGCCCGTGGCCGGGACGGCGACGCGGCGGCGGCCCGCGCCGATCTGGAGCGGGCCCGGTCGACCGCGCAGAGACTGGGGCTGACGCGCGTCCTCAAACATCTGAAGCCGACCGACAACGAATGGCGACTGACGCGGGACGGCGACACCTGGCTGCTCGAGGCCGGAGGCGAGAGCGCCCGGCTGCGGGACGGGCGGGGGCTGCACTATCTGCGGGCGCTGCTGTCGGCGCCCGGTCAGGAGATCGCGGCGCTGGACCTGGTCGCCGGTGGTTCCGGGATCCGCGTGCCTGATGGAGATCCGGTACTGGACGAGACGGCCCGCAAGGTCTTCCAGAGACATCTGCAGTCGATCGACGAGCAGCTCGAGAGCGCTGACCGGGCCGGCGACCAGGACCGCGCCGCCGCGTTGCACCACGAACGGGCTGCCGTCCTGAGCGAGTTGAGGAGCGCTACCGGCGTGGGCGGAGGCTCTCGCCGGGTCACGACCGAGACCGAACGCGCCCGGGTGAACGCCACCCGCACCCTGTGGGCCACGGTCGAGCGGGTGGAGGTGCTGGCGCCTCTCGCCGGAGCCCATCTCAGGGCGTCCCTGCGCACGGGCCGGTACCTGCGCTACGCGGCGGCGCCGGGTGGCCCGGCCCGTTGGAACACCTGAGCCCTCGTTCTGTACGAGATGTACGGCCCGGATTTACGCCTCCTGATCGACGCCGATCGACGCTGAATGAACGCATTCACGAAGGAGACGAACATGCTTGCCGCAGATCTGTACGGGACGTCCGACCATCGCCCCCCGCTGGTGCTCCTGCACGGCCTCACCTACGACCGGCGGCAGTGGGAGCCGACGCTGAAGGAGCTCGCCCAGATCGATCCCGGTCGCCGGGTCCTGGTGGTCGACGCCCCCGGCCACGGTGAGTCGCCCACCCCGGATTCCTTCGCCTCGGCCACTCTCACGGCTCTCCTGCACGAGACGATTGAAGACGCGGGTCTCGTCGATCCGGTGGTCGTCGGGCACTCGATGGGTGGGGTGCTGGCCACCCGCTACGCCACCACCCATCCCACCCGCGGCGTCATCAATATTGATCAGCCGCTCCTGGTCGGGCCTTTCGCCGAGTTTCTGCGCTCGGTCGAGCCGACCCTGCGGGGCCCCGACTATCTACAGGTGTGGAACTCCCTGCTGGCCGGTATGCACATCGACCTCTTGCCCGCGTCGGCGCAGGAGATGGTGCGCACGCAGACCACCCCGCGGCAAGACCTGATCCTCGGCTACTGGCAGGAGCTCCTGGGATCCGACGTACCGGCCGAGCTGAACGCCGGGATGCGCCGCGACCTGGAGACCCTGCGCGCCGCCTCGGTCGGCTACCACTTCATCAGCGGCAGTGACCCGGCGCCGGAATACCTGAGCTGGCTGGAAGCGATTCGGCCCGATGTCGTGGTGACGGTTTGGCCGGACAGCGGCCATTTTCCGCACCTGGCGCATCCCGCCCGCCTGGCCGCGCTGCTCGCCGCCCCGCGGTCCGGGGAATGACGACCCCGTGAATCGTGGCTTTCCCGAGACCTTCCCCGAACCCCTTTAGGCACAGGATGACCTGCTAAAACGTGGTATCACAGGATGCAACTACGGCGTTTTTACCGCGATCCGGAGAGCATCATGGGTTTTCTTGACAGATTTCGTATACGCCGCGCAGGTCAGCCTGCACGCTCCGTCGAACCGGGAGCCTCCGACAGCGGGACGCCGACCGATCAGCCCAGGTTCGCGGTGATCGCTGTCAAAACGTCCGGTTCGAGCACGAATCGGCACCGCATCGTGGAGATGGCGGTCGTCACCACCGATCTCTGGGGCCAGGTCGTCGACGAGTGGGAGACCCGGTTCGACACCGAGGCTCCGGCCTTCGCCGACGTCGTTCCCGACCTGAACCAGCGGCTGGCCGGTGCGGCGATCGTCGCGCACAACGCGGAGTACGACCTGGCCTTCGTGCGGGCCGAGTACCGGCGTGCGGGATGGAAGCTGCCGCAGGTGCCGACCCTGAGCACCCTGGAGGCGTCGGCCTACTACCTGCCTTCTCTGCGGCGTCGTCGCCTGGCCGACGTCTCGGCGGCCCTGGACACCGCAGCGGTCAGCGACGGGTCCACGCCGGGGTCCACGCTGGAAGACGCCCGTGCCACCGCGGTGCTGCTGGCCGAGTTCATCAGCCCCAAGCCCGGAAAACCGCCGCTGCCCGCTCATCTCGACGGCCTTCCGGACCGCGCGCAGAAGGTAACCTGGCCGGACGGGCCCACCCTGGAGCCGCAGCACACCACGCCGACCGAGGCCGGCCCGGACACGACTCCGGACACGACTTCGGACTCGACCCCGGGCCTCACGCTGGTCGAGCGCTTCTCTCTGCTCGACGCGCTGGACGAGGGTGCGCCCGCCGGCACCTTCGCTTATCTGGAAAAGCTCGCGCAGGTGCTGGAAGACGGATCGGTCACCACCCAGGAGACCTCTGACCTGGCCCGGGTCGCCTCCGCCGAGGAGCTCACATCTGACGATGTCGCGCGGGCGAACGAGGCCTTCGTGCGGGCACTGACCTACGCCGCGCTCGACGACGGCACGGTCTCCACCGACGAGCACACCGAACTTCTGACCGTCACCGACCTTCTCGGGGTGGGCCGGCCGCTGGTCGAGGATATCGTCGCCACCGCCGAGAAGGCCCGCCGGGCGCGTGAGGCGGCCGGCCATCAAGACCTGCCCGAGAACTGGGCCCTCGGTGAACCCCTGCGCGTCGGCGACCGGGTCGTCTTCACCGGCTGCGACCCCGAGACCCGTGAGCAGCTGGAGACCAGGTCGCAGGGTCTGGGCGTCCGCGTCGTCGGCACGGTCTCGGAGACCACCGCCCTGCTGATCTCAGACGACTCGGTCGACGGAACCCGTGCCGCCCGAGCCCGTGAGCTGGGCACCCGCACCGTGACCCCCGACGAATACGCCCTCCTGCTCGACCATCTCCAGCCCGCCGCCTCCCGCGAGCCCGCTACCGAGCCGACGCTGACGACGCCGGAGGCTCCGGCGCCGAAGGCAGCGACTTCCGAGTCGGAGATCGCGGCCACGGAGGCTGTCGCCGCCGAGCCCGTGGCTGCGGAGCCCGAGCCCGAGCCCAAGCCCAAGCCCAAGCCCGTGGTCGAGCCCGAGCCCGAGCCCGTGGTCGCCGACGCCGAGTCGGCTGTCGTGGCCGAAGAACCGGTGCTCGAGCACGAGAAGCCCGAGGTTTCCGAGCCGGAGCCGACCGCCGTGGCCGGGGAAACCGTGGTCACGGAGCCGGTGGCTCCCGGTGGTGCACCGGTGCTGGAGGACGCGGAAACTACGGTTCCCGAGACAGAGTCGGTTATCGCGGTGGCCGAGGACGAGAAGCCTGCGGTTCCGGAGCCGAAGACGACGGTTGTTGTCGAGGAACCGGCGGCTCCTGAAGCGTCTGTTGTCGAGCCGGCGCTGGATCCCGCACCGGCTGCTGAGCCGGTGGAACCGAAGGTGACTGACGAGGAGTCGTCAGTTGGCGCGTCCACCATGGTGGCTTCTGAGGTGACGGCCCCGGCCCGTAAGCCGCGGGCGCCGCGTAAGCCGCGGGCGTCGATCCCGAAGATCGACGGGCCGAACGCTGCTGCCGTGGAACCCGTTGCCGTGGAACCCGTTGCCGTGAAACCCGTTGCGGTGGAGCCCGAGGCTGTTCCCGAGCCCGGGGTAGTGACCGAGGTGGCCCCGGCGCCGAAGGCGGTGACGAAGCCCCGGGCCTCCAGGGCCAAGGCTGCTCCCAAGCCCGAGGTCGTGGAACCGCAGCTCACGCTCGTGGAGGAACAGCTCGACGTCGTGGTTGCGAAGAAGGCGGCTCCGAGGAAGACGGCGGCCTCGCGCGCGAAGGCCGCCCCGAATCCCGTGACGGACTCAGCGGAAGCCCCGGTCGCCCCGCCGAAGACGGCCGAGGTGCGGGCCTGGGCGAGGGCGAACGGTCATCCGGTCTCGGTGCGGGGGGCGCTGCCCAAGGAGCTGATCGCGGCCTACCTGGAGGCCCATTCCAGCCACTGAACCCCTTTCGTGATCATGCAAAACCTCCCCGGGGAGGTTTTGCATGATCACGAATGAAGTGGCTCAGGTCAGACCGGCTCCTCGACCGAGTGGGAGTTGGTGAGTGTGAGCGCGCCGCCTCCTGCCACCAGGCCGACGATCACGGCCACGACCGCGTAAGTGATGCGTTCGCCGTGGAAGAACGAGGCCACGAGGTCGGCGCTCCAGGTGCCGGCGGGCAGCTGCGTGGTGACCAGGGCGGCGATCAGGGTTCCGATCAGCGACGTTCCGATGCTCGAGCCGACTTCCTGAGCGGTGTCGTTGAGGGCCGCGCCGATCGAGGTGCGGTTGGCCGGCATGGCGTCGACGAGCGCGATGGCGCAGATGGTCATGACGGTGCGCAGGCCGATGGTCATCGCGACCATGCAGACCGCGATGGCCAGGTAGCCGTGGTCGACGCCCCAGGAGAGCCCGGCCAGTGAGCCGGACAGGAAGACCGCGCCGACCAGGCAGGCGATGCGGTGGCCGTACTGCTTGGCGAGCCACTCGGACAGAGGGGTCGCGCCGAGCATGGTCACGATGATCGGCAGGTTCGCCAGGCCGGCGCGGACGGGGCTCCAGCCGTAGGCGTACTGGAAGTGCAGGATCAGCCCGAACATGATGCTGGCCATGGCGATCGACGTACCGATCTGGGCGATGGCCGCACCCCGGACGGTGCCGTTCGAGAACAGCTTCAGGTCGAGCATGGGGGCCGGTGTGCGGCGCTCGTGCCACACGAAGCCGATACCGGCGGCGATGGCTCCGATGATCGAGCCGAGGGTGACGGCAGAGGTCCAGCCGTGCTCGACCCCGCTGGTCAGCGTGTAGCAGGCGAGCCCGATGGTGGTGACGCTGAGCAGGGCACCGGGCAGGTCGAGCTTGTCCTGGGTGAGGTCTTCGGGGCGGTCGGCCGGAACCCCGAGCCGGACCCCGATGCAGGCGATCAGCGCGATCGGGGCGTTGACGATCAGCAGCCACTGCCATTCGAAGTGGGCCAGCGCCGTGCCACCCAGCAGCGGGCCCAGCACGAACCCGGACATACCGACGATGATCATGATGGTCATGGCCCGCATGCGCAGGGTCTTGTCGTCGAACAGCCGGAAGACCAGCGAGTTGGTGATGGGTGCCATGGCCGCGGCGGCGATGCCGAGCAGGGCCCGCAGGGTGATGAGCTGCCCGGCATTCGTGACGAAGATGACGCCCAGGCTCAGCAGCCCGAACACCGAGAGACCGACCAGGAGCACACGGCGCCGTCCGAGCCGGTCGGCCATCGAGCCGGCGGTGAGCAGCAGACCGCCGAAGGTCAGGGAGTAGGCGCCGGTGACCCACTGCAGCGCGGTGGTGCCGCTGCCGAGGTCTCGGCCGATGGTCGGAAGGGCGATCGACAGCAGCGTGTTGTCGACCATCTCGACGAAGAAGGCCAGGCAGAGGGCGGCCAGAGGGATCCAGGCGGCACCCAACGATGTGTAGGTGTGCGACGACTGGCCCGTGGGGGTGGTGATCTCAGGCGGTGTGGTGGTCACGGTCGCCCCTTTCGTGGCGAACGCTGCTTCTGCCCGCCCGGCTCTTCGGTGAACCGGGCCCGGCAGAAGGTAGACGTTCGAGAATCGGCAGATGCTGCGCAGTCCTGAGGTGCAGGTGCGCTCGACATCGAGGATCGCCACGAGGGCTGTCAGCCCGCGCACGGGCCGCTGTCAGTGTCTGTCGAGGTCTGTCGAGGGCCTGTCGACGTCTGTCAGGGCCGACGCCTGAAGGATCAGTCCCGTTCCACCCGGCGTTGGGCAATGCTCTCGGCGAGAACTCCGGCACTGGGCTTCGGCGTCCGCTCGCCGGTGGCTCTGTCGACCGTGTGCAGCCCGAGCTGATAGCCGTATCCGAAGACCCACTCGAAGTTGTCCAGCAGCGTCCAGTGCAGGTACCCGAGCACGGGCACCCCCTCGGCGATCACCTCGTCGAGGCCGGCCAGAGCGGCCGGGATGAACTGGGCCCGCACCTGGTCGTCGTCGCTGGCGACCCCGTGTTCGGAGATCAGGACGGGCAGCGCGGTGGCTCCGTACACGTACCGCACGCTCCCGGCCAGCGACTCGGGTACCACCGGCGTTCCCATCTGGTTCAGCGTGCTGCCGTTCGGGCTGTGGACCACCCCGCTGTGGTCATGGCCGATCTGCTCGTAGTTCTGCACGCCGATGAAGTCATCATCGGCGACGACCTCGAACCAGCGCCCGTAGCAGTCGCTGCGCTTACGGTCACGCAGTTCCTCACCGGCGAGGTCGAAGGCGAGGTCGTCCGTCACGGCCAGGGAAAGGCCCACCTGAGCACCGGGCGCGGCTGCCCGCACGGCTTCGCGGGCAGCGACGTGGCCCAGCGCGAGACCATCCTCGATGGCCTTGCGCTCCTCCGGCACGACGACGTTGGACGCCCGGAAGGCACGCACCCCGGCAGCTTCGGAGGCTGCCTGCAACGTCTTGCGCTGGAGGTCCACGACGAAGTCGGGCAGACCCGCCCACATCAGGGTGGCCGGCAGATTCGGCTCGTTCAGGGTGACGACCGTCGCCACCCGGTCGCCCAGGCGCTCCAACACACGGGAGCAGTGCTCGGCGAAGCGGGCCGGGGCATCGGCCCACAGCCAGCCGCTCTGACGGGCGAACCACTGCGGCGAGGTGAAATGGTTCAGGGTCACGATCGGTGCCAGACCCCGGCTCAGACACCCGTCCACCATGGCGTCGTAGTGGTCCAGGCCCGCGGGATCAATCTGCCCGAGCTCCGGCTCGATACGCGCCCATTCGGTCGAGAACCGATAAGCGTTCATCCCCATGGCGGCCACCAGGTCCAGGTCCCGGGGCCACAGCTCCCAGCTGCGGCAGGCCGCGCCGGCCGGCTCGGCGAAGACCGTCGGGGTGACGTGCTCCAGATAGGTGGTGTCACTGGCGTCGTCGCCACCGTCGACCTGGTGCCCGGCAGTGGAGGCGCCCCAGAGGAATGTTCGGGGATAGCGGATGGGCATGATGCTCCTTCAGCGAATGTATTTGGGAGGAAAGGACTTACCGGATGCCTCGGATGGGGACGACGGCGACGGCCCCGAGGAGGGCGGCGACGGTTCCGGCGACGAACAGGGCAGTGAAGTTCTGCCCGCTCGAACCGATCGCCAGCAGGGCCGGGGCCACGGCCGGCACGAGGCTGGACGGCAAGGTGTTGGCCAGGTTCATGATCCCGAGGTCTTTGGCCGGGTTCTCCGGGTCGGGCAGCACCTGGGTGACCAGCGCGAAATCCACTGCCAGGTAGACACCCTGACCGGCTCCCAGCACCAGCATCGCCAGAAGAAACATGCCGAACGAGTGCGCGGAGGAGACCAGCCCGAGTCCGACGGCGAAGACCACGGCCGCAGAGATGACGAAAGGCTTGCGCAGGCCCATTCTCTCCGAGAGGCGAGTGGCCACCGGGGCGGTGACCATCGAGGCGGCCGTCAGGACGACCGTGGCCAGGAAGATCTTGCCGGCGACCGCTGCAGGGGAGACGTGCAGAACCATGATCAAGTAGAACGCCTGGTAGGCATTGACCGCTGAAACGCCGAGGAAGAGCAGCAACCGGCTGACCCACGCGAACGCAAAGGCCGGATATCGCAGAGGGTTTACCCAGTAGGTGGACAGCACATCGGCCAGGCCGAGCAACGGTGCCTCAACCCGGTGCGACGGACGATCGCTCACCAGGACAACCATGGCCAGACAGGCCGCCGCGGCCAGGCCACTCGGCAGGAGGATCATGGCGGTCAGATCGGATGCGACCAGCTGGGCCAGGAACAGCCCGAGAACTGCGCCCACAGGCGTCCCCAGACCCACGATGGCCGAGGAAGGGCCCCGACGGTCCTCCGGCACCTGGTCGGGCACCAACGCGGACGCGACCACCAGGGTGCTCACGTAGCCGATGCTGAGCAGGACATATCCGACGACGAGCATCGCGATGGTTCCGGCAGCGGCCAGACACGCGCCTCCCAGAGCGATGAGCACCGCTCCGAACAACAGGTACGGACGCCGTCGGCCGAATCGGCCAGGAGTCCGGTCGGAGAGCCGCCCGACGAGAGGATAGAGAACAACGGTCGCAACCGCTCCGACAGACGCGACGAGCGACAGGACGGTCGTCGCCCGACCGGAGTCGATCTGGGCCGCCTTCAACGAAAGGGTCAGAACGCTCACTGACAGCAGCGCGCCGTTCACGGTGAACATCACTGCCGCCAGGAGCAAATGGAACAATACGCCCGGATCGCCGGATCGCCGATCCAACATGGCCGTTCCCGGACCGGCCATCTCCTGTGGGTCCGTACCGTGCATGACGACTCCTTCGTCGAATCACAACAGGTGAGGGATCATCAACTCGCCCTCTGCCTTCCGGCAGCTTGCCTCCCGGAGGCTGCCGGGGTGAACGTCATTCCCACTCAGCGGGAAACCTGCCAGCATGACGAACCAGGAGGTGGAGGCCGTGGCCGGTCGGACGTCATGAAAGCTGGTGTAGCGGGCGAATCCGTGCTGCAACGGGTATCGCGCATCCTGCGCGCCTTCGACAGCGACCACTGCCATCTCGCTCTGGGACCTCTGGCCCGCCGGGCCGCGTTGCCCACGAGCACCGCCAGCCGGCTGGCCCTCGAAATGGTCGAGCTGGGCCTGCTCGAGCGGAACGAGAACGGTGAGTTCAGCGTGGGACTTCAACTGTGGGAGATCGCTGCGCTAGCAGATTCGCCGATCACCCTCCGCTCGGCGCTCTCACCCTTGCTGGACGACCTGCTGGCGGTCACTCGTCAGCACCTGCAACTGGTGATCCGGGACGGTGAGGAGGGGGTGGTCCTGGATCGCCGGGACGGGCACGCCGATCTTCCCCTTCACTACCATGTCGGTGGGCGTATTCCACTGGCCCCGACGGCTACCGGGCAGATTCTTCTGGCCGCAGCGCCCCCGGATCTGCTGGAAGACATGCTGCATCGCAACGACTACGGCTGGCCGACTTTCGAATGTGACCGTCCCACGGCAAAAATCATCAGGGCCCAGATCGCAGCGGTCCGCGGCGCCGACCTGGCAGTGCTGCGCCGCCCGACCTCGCCGGTGGTCTCCGTCGGGGTGCCGGTGCGCGATGCGAACCGGCGGGTGGTGGCGGCCATCGGGATTCTCATGGCTCGTGACGGCATGCCGATTTCGCAGGTGGAACCCCTGATGCGGGCTGCCGCGCTGACGGCCACCCGGATTCTCGGCGCCGGCGAATCACCTCGACCGCCGGCCTGGAGCCGACGCTGATCAGCGCCCGTCGGTGTTCCTGGTTCGCGCACGGGGAAATTCGGTGAGGCGCTTGTCGGTGCGTGCGGCGTTTCTGTCGGGTTCAGCACTGCCCTGCGCGGTATCGGACCGTGGATCAGGAGCAGCCGGAGTTCTGGGGTGTGGCCCCCAGCAGCCGGGTCAACAGGGGCGCGGTGATCGAGTCACTGGAGCCGTAGGCGGTCTTGCCCAGGTCCAGGGCGGAGCACGGCACCCGGCTCTTCACCTGATCGAGGTTCACCATCACCGGTACGCCTTTCGGGCTCAGGTAGGTGAGGTCGTGATCGTCCATGGTGAGAACCTGCACCACCTGCACCGAGGGCGGTTGGGTCTGGCTCTCGGAGATGGTGATCCTCTCCCAGGGCAGCCAGGAGAAGGTGGAGAACGCCAGCACGATCAGGATGATGACGGAGATCGCGGTGCCGGCGTCCTGTGCCAGGGTGAACGCCCGGGGGTTCTTCTCGGGGTGAGGGGTCTGCGAGATGTTGCCCACGGAGAACAGCGCGACGCCGATCAGGATGACGGAGAGCCGGTTGCTGTACGAGAGCAGGACCGATACGGCCAGGCAACCGAATATGGCGGCCATCCAGCGGCGTCGGACGAGGGCGGTCCGTTCCGGCGTGGGCGGGGCCAGCCGGAAGTGAACGAAGGCGGCGACGCCGAGCATGCTCAGGGCGGCCCCGGTGGCGAGGAAGTGGAGCATCAGGGCCACGTAGAACTCGGGCAACGAGGTGTGGAGCACGATCAGCCGGGCGACGAAGGAATCACCCCGAGCCAGCGCGAGCGACTTCAGCACCAGGAACAGAAATGGCAACGCCGCAAGCGATGTCGTGAGGAACCAGCGGTACAGACTGGCAATGGTGGTAGCCGCCTCGGCGGAGGGATCGGCCGGCTCTTCGGTGCGCGCCGAGGACGGACGCGGAGATCTGGGACCACGGAACTTACTGCGCGACGACATGCATCCTCCCCGGCGCTACCTCGGAGGGGAAACATTATCCCTGAAGTAAGTAGATAAGTGTCTTTGTCGATATTGCCAGCGTCATATCTCCTGGGTCGCTGGACAGCTCCGTGTCCACAACGCGCCGCGCCAACTCCGCACCTTGAGGCGGGACCCGAGAGTCGTCGACCCGAATATTTATGTGGGAAAGCTGCGCTGGGGAACTCTGTAGTCAATCAGCTCGATTCCTCGCGGCACGAAGGATGATCCGATGACTCCTCCCGGAAAGCTTCTTCTTCTCAAACGTCTCGTCGTCTTCGGGGCGGTCGGTGCACTTGCCGGGATCGCTCTCACCGGTGGCCCGGCCCAGTCTGCACCGAATGACCTTCAGCGCACTGCCCAGGGGGTGGTGAACGCGGGCTCGTCCGGCTTCCTCACCCGGGTATACGACGGCAGTCGGATCAGCACCGCGACCGCGGGGCTGGCCAACCGGGACACGGGGCAGCGCATGAAGAACAAGTCTCAGTACGAGGTCGGCAGCCAGACCAAGACCTTCGTCGCCGTTCTGGTGATGCAGCTGGTGGCCGATCACCGCGTCGACCTGGACACACCGGTCGAGACCTATCTGCCGGGAGTCGTGCCGAACGGCGCGAACATCACCGTGCGCATGTTGCTGCAGCACACCAGTGGCCTGGGCGACTACCTCGACGACCCTGGCCTGAACGAGGAGTTCTTCGAAGACCCGACCACGATCTTCGACGCGCAGCGTTTGCTGGAGGGGGCGTTCACTCTCGATCCCCTCTTCGCGCCGGGAACCGACTGGTCGTACTCGAACACCAACTACATCGTCCTGGGGGAGATGCTCCGGAAGCTGACTGGAAAACCGGTGCGTGATCTGATCGAACAGAAGATCGCGCGTCCTGCGAACCTGAGCGAAACCTTCCTCGCCGATGATGCCCGCGACCGTTCCGCCGCGGCCGATTACGCGCACGGCTACGGGGTCGACCTCAGCACCACGCCGTACGACTACTACGACGTCACCGAGTGGTCGCTGTCCTCGGCCGGTACCGCAGGCGCACTGGTCTCCACCGCACGTGATCTGAGCAAGTTCTACTCGGCGCTCATCGGCGGAAAACTTATCCCGGACGTACAGCTCAAGCAGATGATGACGGCGGTGGACACGACGGCCCCGGGCCAGGACCCGACCGGCTACGGCCTCGGGCTGCAGTACTGGAAAACGCCCTGCGGCGAACTGTGGGGCCATTCCGGCTTGGTCTTCGGTCACCGCAGCACCACGGCGGTGAGCCTGGACGGGAGGCGGTCGGTCGCCTACGACCGCAACACCCATATCGCCTACGCAGAAGACGAAGACCCGACTCCCGATGTCTTCGAGATTGCCACTGGTGCAGCCGTCTTCACATCGATCTGCGCCATGTACGGCAAACCGCTGCCGGACGACCTGATCATCGACGCCGGTTCCCGCAAGGCCCAGGCAACCCGGTCACAGATGCCTGCCCTGGCCCCGGCCGGAGCGGACACCTTCCCGGCGCCGCCGATGCACCGGTAACCAGAAGCTCGTGGCGGGGGCGGAGAACGCCGCATTGCCCAGTTCGACGCAGGAAATGGCGGCTCCGACCCCGTCCGAGCAGATCGGCGACTGACCAAGTGAGAACGAGCCGATACCGTGCTGTGTATGCCCATCAAGCTTGAGAACGTAGGCATCGCGGTCGTGGACCTCGATGCGACGATCGCCTTCTTCACCGACCTCGGTCTGACTGTGCTCGGCCGGGACACGGTCAGTGGGGAGTGGGCCGACACCGCCGTCGGCCTCGACGGCAACCACGCCAAGATCGCCATGCTCCAGACGCCCGACGGCAACGGTCGTCTCGAGCTCTTCGAGTACATCCACCCCGACGCCATCGAGACGCATCCGACGCTGCCCAACGAGATCGGCATGCATCGGGTCGCCTTCTCCGTCGACGACATCGACGAGGCTTTGGAGATCGCGGCCAGGCACGGCTGCTACCCGCTGCGTGGCGTGGCGACCTACGAAGACGTGTACAAGCTGACCTATGTCCGCGGCCCCAGCGGCATCATCGTGATGCTGGCCCAGGAGCTGAAGAAGCCCTGACCGCAGTCCATCACGAATAATCCGGATCGCTGTACCCAGAAGGCATCGCCCCGGAGAACGCGATTGCGAGCGAAGAACTGGATGATGAGGCCGCCCTGCCGATTGTTTCCCCTTCCGGGACGTAGGACCAGCCCCATTCTGTGTCAGGGACATTCGCCGCTCCCTGGCTGGTGGAAGCGAAGGGATAGTCGTCGCACTGGAAGCCCTCAGGGGCTGCCTCCCTGGGTGAACTGGGGCAGGCTTCGTCGCGGTTCGTCTTCATGGCGGGGCTGTTCGTCATCCTGGTCAGCGGGTGCTTTCCCTTGCTCAGGGTTCTGCTGCCGTAATGCTTCGTACCGGCCTTCTGGATACGGGCGATATTCCTGTTGATCTCCGGCAGTTCCTGCATCGAGGTCATGACCGGGCGGACCTTGTAGAAGACGCATCCGCCGGCAGTCTTCCTGCTCAGTTCAAAGTGCAACGTAAATCGACCGATGATTTTTTCGGCCCGGACCGGTCTTACCGCCAAACCTGACAACAACCGGGAGCAACCAATGACGCGCTACTTGATCTCGTTCGACGACGGGGCGATGACCTTCCCCGCCGAGGAACTGCCTGACGTGGCCAGAGCCTCGATGGCCGTGGTCGAAGAGGCTCGCGCTGCGGGGGTCTGGGTCTTCGGGGGAGGGGTGATCGGTCAGGGGGCGAAGGTCGTTTCCACCGATGGGTCGGTTGCCGACTACGCGCTGGGCGAAGGCACTCTCGGTGGTTTCTCGATCGTCGACGTGTCGTCCCTCGACGAGGCTCTGGTCTGGGCGGGCCGGATCGCGGTTTCCTGTCGCTGCGCACAGAAGGTGCGGGAACTCATGGCCGATCCGGACCTCACGAAGAGCTGACCGCAGGCTGCGACAGTCGGCCAGGTGCTGGAGAGTGGCTCGTGTCAGACTGCTGACATGAGTCAAGGTGGCATCGACCTGGAGACCTCACTGGGCTATCTGCTGAAAGAGGCCTCGAGTGCCCTGCGCACCGCCATGGAAGAGGTGCTGCGGCCGCTCGGGATGAACGTGACGCGCTACTCCTGCCTCGAGCTGCTGGCCCAGCGGCCGGGTCTGTCGAGCTCTGAGCTCGCCCGGGGTGCGTTCGTGACCCGGCAGTCGATGAATGTGCTGCTCCAGGCCCTGGAGCGGGAGGGCTTCGTGACCCGGCCGGCTGAGGCGCCCGTCGGGAAGGTTCTTCCCGCGCAGCTCACGCCGCTGGGTCGGGCCAATCTGGAGAAGGCGACCGTGGCCGTGCGGTCTGTCGAGGTCCGGATGCTGGGTGGCATGACCGAGGCCGAGCAGGCGGGGGCGTTCCGGATTCTGCAGAGCATGATCCATTCCCTGCGCGACGATCACCACGGTGCGTAGCTCGTGCATCATCCGGCCCGGCACCGAAGATCTACGGTGCCGGGCAAGCACGTGCCTACTGCGGGCTGAGACGCTGACGTATCCGGATGAGAGTCTGGACGATGGCCGGCGGCTGGCCGCACACGATTCCATAGCACTATGAATGAGCTTCAGAGTGATTCGGCGGTCGGCCGGATGTCCATTTCTCGTCCGGTGCTCGTGCTCGGAGCCACCGGGAAGACCGGTCGCCGGGTGGCCGAGCGACTGCGTGCCCAGGGCGTTCCGGTTCGGCGCGGTTCTCGTTCTGCCGCAACGCCCTTCGACTGGGATCGCCGCGAGACCTGGGAGGCGGCGGTGAGCGGCGTGCAGGCCGTGTACATCAGCTATTTCCCCGATCTCGCGTTTCCCGGCGCCACCGCAACGGTGCAGGACTTCGCAGCCCGTGCAGCGGCATCCGGGGTTCAGCGCCTGGTTCTGCTGTCCGGGCGGGGGGAAGAGGCGGCCAGGGCGGCCGAACGGTCCGTGGCTGCAGCCGGGGTCGAGTGGAACATCGTGCGCTCAGCGTTCTTCGACCAGAACTTCAGCGAAAGCTTCTTTCTCGAATCAGTTCTGGAGGGAGAGATCGTGCTACCCACGGGGCAGGCCGCGGAACCCTTCGTCGACGCCGACGACATCGCAGACACCGCAGTGGTGGCACTGACCGGACCCCGTACCGGTCAGATCTATGAGGTGACGGGCCCGAGGCTTCTCACGTTCGCCCAGGTGGCCGAGGAGCTTTCCGCGGCTACCGGGCGCACCATCACCTACGTCCAGGTGACGGGAGACGAGTACCGGGCGGCTCTGGCCGCGCAGGGCCTGCCCGAAGACTTCGCAGATCTGTTCACCAGCATCACCGACGGACGAAATGCCTACCTCTGCGACGGTGTTCAGACAGCGACCGGCAGGCCCCCACGCGATTTCACCGAGTACGCCCGGCTCACCGCTGCCACGGGGATCTGGAACACGTAGTGCGGTGGCCACGAACGTTCCACGCATACGAAGGTGGTCACCCTCCGTGGTCACCGCACCGAACCTGATTCAGGTCACTTCTTGCTGGCGAAGTCCTGCGTCCACCAGACGGCGCCCTTGCTGTCGATGACGGCGCCGACACCGATGCTCGTGAACGAGCAGTTAATGATGTTGTCCTTGTGGGCCTTGTCCTGCATCCAGCCGCTGGACGTGTAACCGACGCCCTTCTTGGTGTACGTGCCGCCGTACATCACGTCGTGGGCGTTCACGAACCACACGCCGCCGGTGCCGCCGGCGGCGTTCTCACCCGCACCGGTCCACCCCTTGTAGCCGGCCTTCGTGATCCGGGTGCCCAGGTCGTCCTCACCCGGGAACTGGTGGCCCTGGGCCTGGTTCTTGGCCTCGAGCTTCGAGTGCTTGCGAGCGGCCTTCGTGAGGGCCTTGCTCTTCTTGACGGCCTTGCACCCGGCCTTCTTGCGCGACTTGTTGGTGTACGCGATCACCTTGTTCTCGAGCTTCAGCTGCCGCTTGGCCCTCTTCGTCGCTGCCGCGGTGGTGGTGGCGGCAGTGGTCACTGAGGACGAGGTGCTTGCGGACGACGTACTCGAGGACGACTCGGTGGTCGCCGGGGAGGCGGTCGCGACCGACTTGCCCAGGAAGAGACCCGAGGCGACGAGCAGGGCGATCGGGACGGCGAACAGGGTGACGCGGCGCGGTGTGATTCGCGACCGACGGTGAGTGAACACAGGGCTCCCAAGCTGGTACGGCGAATTGCGATCCGCAACCTACCCATCGACCGCGCGCCGAACCTCAATCGAAGGTTATGGACGCATCTTCAGGGAAAGGCTTACTGCGGCACGTAGCGCAGAGCAACGGCTCCCGAACCGTATTCGATCCGGTCGACGAGGGTCAGGTCGACATACTGCGAAAGCCCGTGGAACAAGGTCGGCCCGTGGCCGGCCAGCCGGGGCTGCACCACGAACTCGTACTCGTCGATCAACCCCAGTTCGGCCAGCGCCATCGGAAGCATCACGCCCCCGGTGAGCAACCCTCGTCCCGGCTGATCCTTGAGCTCCCGAACAGCTGTCTCGAGGTCGCCCGACAGCAGCTGCGAGTTCCAGTCGACACTGCTCAGAGTGCTTGACACCACGTATTTCTGGGCGGCATCAATGGTCCGGGCAAAGGGTTCCGTCCACGCGGGCCGGCTGCCCGGCTCCGCGGGATACCGCCAGCCGGCCTCCATCAGCTCGTAGGTCGTCCGGCCGAAGAGCAGCGCATCGGCCCGCGCCAGGTTGTCGTTCGCGCGCTGATGCAGTTCCTCGTCCGGAACGATCGCCTCGTGATCACAGCATCCGTCCAGCGTGACGTTGATGGAGTACCGAAGTGGTCGCATTGTGTGAGCGTACTGTCGGCGTAGGCCACGGCCCAGCGGCCATGAACTACCAGCCGACCGCGACGAGCAGGTACTTCGGGTCGGTGTGCGAGATGTACGACGACTGGCTGGCGTAGTCGTCGTAGGGGAAACCGTAGGCCTTGGCGTCGATCGCGTTGTCGTGCCAGAACTCGGCGTAGTAGTTCGCCGGGGCCTTCTTGTAGTACGAGCTGGGCGTGGACCAGTCGGTCTGGGGAAGGTCGGCCACGTGGCGGTTCAGGTTGGCGCACCCGGCGGCGTCGTTGGCGAGCGGCCCGGAGCAGCCGAAGATCTGCTGGGTGGTCGCGTTCGAGCCCACCGACGAGGCGTAACTGTTCATGTAGTCGGCGTACTGGCCGCCGGCCGCGAATGCGGAGTCACCACCGGGGGAGACGATCCGGTCGGTTCCCGAAGCCAGGTGCTTGAACTCGGCCGGAACGGCGGCGGCGAAGCGCCCGAACGTGGCTTCGCGGCTCTCGGCGAAGGTGGCCCGGTTCTCGCCGACCTCCTGCTCGCTGCCGTCGTCGTTGTGCAGCAGCATGGCCAGTTTGAGACCGAAAGCGTCGACCCGGGTGGTGTTCCCGTTGAACACGTTGTCGCCGACGGTGAACTCGATGAAGTCGTTGTACTTGCTGTCGGGCGAACCGAGGTGGAACGTCATGCGCCCGGCGGCGTTGGCCGGCATGTCCACGTAGGGCTGCTCGGCGATGGAGTGCGTCTGGCCGTTGAAGGTCCAGTAGACCTGGCTGTCCGGGTACTTACCGTTGGTCTTGTTGAGAACCTTGACCTGGAGTACGTTCTGGGCCGCCGGGATGTCGCTGGTGCTGCCCCAGAAAGAGGCGTCGCCCGCGGGCGACGTGGTCGTGGTTGTGCTCGAGCTGGGTGCGGTGGTGGCCGTTGCGGTCTCGTCGCCCGGGGTTTCGTCGCCCGGGGACGTCGATGTCGGCTCATCGGTGCCGGGCGTCTCAGTGGTGGGTGCCACCGTGGGGGTCGGGGCCGTCGTAGCCGTCGCACTCGGGTGGGGCCGGGAGTGCCCGGAACCGTGATGCGGACGAGGCCCGCCGTGGTTCCTACCGATGGCGAACGAACTCGAGACTCCCAGTGCCAGCACGATGGCGGTGCCGGCCACGATGGCCACGGTGCGGCGCCGCCGGATGGCTGTCAGGGACTTGCGCGACATTCAGTTCTCCTCAACACCGAATGGCCATGTCAGGGTATGGCCATGCTCGGGGCCGATCCTTCTGCCGCCCATATGTAAAGTCAATGTACGAAAACCCTTTGAGGGGCCTGACCAGCAGCGTTGGCGCAAACTTTGAGTCCGTGATGACCCTCGCTTATAACGCTGCCCATGGCTGGGCAGAGAATCCGTGCAACTCTGCACCGGCCAGTAGCGTCCTGTCCCTGACGGCGCCCGCCGTCGATCGAGCAAGGAGAACTGCCATGCCGGAGAACGACCTGCTGCAGGGGCTGGGACAGTCGACGCCGGAGAGCACCCCGGACGATGTCGGACGGCAGGTCGCCGTGGGAGTGGCGGCCACGGTGGGTCTGATCGCGGTGGCAGTGACGGCGATGTTCGGGCTCGTGGTGTTCGGGCTGTGGGCTGTCCCGGAGTTCATCAGGGTGTTCCACGGATAGCGGGTTCTCCGGTGATTCAGGTCGTCCAGCCGCCGCCTCCGGTTTCAGGGCCGAGACGAGTCAGACCGCGGTCATCTGGCGTCGGCACCATCGGGGTCGAGGGGAAGAAGATTTGCTACCGGCGCGCACCGGAACGCGCGGCAGCCGGGTACCGCCTACATGCCGGAGAACGATCTGCTGCAAGGGCTGGGCCGGTCAACGCCGGAGAACGCCCCGGACGACGTCGGGCGGCAGGTCGCTGTGGGGGTGGCGGCCACGGCGTGTCTGATCACTGTGGCGGTGGCGGCGATGTTCGGGCTCGTGATGTTCGGGCTGTGGGCAGTCCCGGAGGCCATCAAGGTGTTCCACGGATGGCTGGTGGACCGGGAAAGGGGTCCTGAGCTGGTGCAACTGGCCTGGCTGTCGCCGGCGGAGTGATTAAAGACGTATCACCTGGCACAGGTGATTTGGGTAGTGTTGAAAGGGTGGGGCCTGTAGTGCGGTCGCGACGTCCTGGGAGGGGAGAGTCATGAGGGCCAGGGGTGAGACCAGGGTTGACTCGGGTGGGCGACGAGGTGATTAGCGCTGGTCGGTTGGAGACCGTGACCGCGATTCGGGGGGCGTTGAAGGTTGCCACAGTGGGGGTGATCGTGGTGCTGGGAGCTTCGGCCTGTGGGGGTTCTTCGGGGACAGGCGTCGAGACGAAAGCGCCGAGCTTGGCGACGGCGACTGCTGCGCCGTCCACCACCGAGGCCTCAGGAACTTCGGCTGCTGTTGATTCCGAGGGTGCATCGCCGACTGTCACTGTTTTCGCCCGTACTGGTGCTCCGGCGGATGAGGTCCTCGCTGGGGCGAGCGCGGCAATACAGAAGACGCCTAGTGATGTCATGTCATCGTTGGCCGGGGAAATTCTACTTTTCCGGTCCATGCGCGGGCCTGTGCAGTATGCGAAGGTCACGAAGTCGAGTGTCCTGACCAAGCGGATCAAGTGGTTCACCGACGAGGAACTGGACGGGGTGACCTACCTTGTCGTCATACCGACTTGGGAAGAAGAGAACAACAGAATGTCCTACTTCCTGATCACTGCTCGCTCGCTCACTGACCTTGGTTATGCCAATTTTACCCCGGATTTGGAGCCAGCAGACCTGTCTTCCGTGGGGGAAGTTCATACATTGACACAAGATGATCTTGACTCGGTTTCGGATTGGCGACCGTTCATGAATCGATCCATCAGAACCTCGGACATACGTTAGGGCTTGTAAAGAGTATACCGAGCTGGTGCAACTGGCCTGGCTGCCGCCGGTGGAGTGATTAAAGACGTATCACCTGGCACAGGTGATTTGGGTAGCGTTGAAAGGGTGGGGCTTGTAGTGCGGTCGCGACGTCCTGGGAGGGGAGAGTCATGAGGGCCAGGGGTGACGTCGGCTCGGACGGTGGCGATGTGCCTTGCGTCAGTCGTGCGGAGTCCGTGATTGCTAGACGACCGGACCTTCGCTGGGTGGCATTGAGGGTTGCCGCCGTTGCGGTGGTGGTGTCGTTGGGGCTCTCGGCGTGCGGGGGTGCATCGGGAGACTCCGCGGAGACGAATGCATCCGTTACATCAACCACTGCACCTACGCCTGCTGCTACGGGGGAACCGTCGGCTACTGGGGGAGCCACCTCGGCGGAGGATGCATCGCCGACCGTCACGGTTTATGCACGCACCGATGCTCCGGGAGACGAGGTTCTCGCTGGAGCGAGCGAGGCAATCCGAAGGACACCGAGAGATGTCCTGTCCTCGTTGGCAGGGGAAATATTGCTCTTCCGGTCGATGCGTGGGCCAGTGCAATATGCACGGGTCACGAAGTCAAGTGCCTTGACCAAACGGATGAAGTGGTTTGCCGACGATGAGCTGGATGGGGCGACCTATCTCGTCGTAGTGCCGTATTGGCAGGACCGGAACAATCGAGTGGACTATTTCCTCATGACGGCTCGCGCGGCCACCGATTTTCGGGAGGCCCGTTTCACCGCGGATCAGGTCCCTGCCGATCTCTCGTCCTTGGGAAAATTTGAGACGTTGGCACAAGAAGATCTGGACTCAGTGTCTGATTGGCGACCCTTCATGGATCGAGTCGTGAACCCATCCGAGTTACGGTCGGACGGATGAGCAACTTCGGCGGAGGCGTCTTTTCATGAGGTCAAGCAAAGTCGGTGCGTGCGCCCATCCCGGTAGTTCTGTCCTCAAATTTTGATTCAGATATCAGCAGTTACGTAGAAAAGGCGGCCGCGATTCGGTTGAATCGCTCATCACCGGAAATACCTGAATGTCAACACTTCACACCACCACGTGAATGTCTACATGTCAGGGTGTGGTCATGCTCGGGGCCGATACTTCTGCGGTGAACATGTATAGGCAATATCGAAAATCATTTTAGGCCCTGGCCTGCGGCGTTGGCGCAAACTTGGAGTCCGCGATGACACTCGCTTTTAACGTTGTCCGCGGAAGTGAAGAACCTGTGCAACTCAGCAGCGGCCCGCCGCGTCTTGTCTCTGACGGTCCCCACCGTCCGTCGAGCAAGGAGAACTGCCATGCCGGAGAACGATCTGCTGCAGGGGTTGGTCCGGTCAAACGCCGGAGCGCTCCGGACGACGTCGGGCTGCAGGTCGCGGTGGGAGCCGCCTGTTGGCGCAGCAGCCGGGAGTGGGGCTGGTTGATAGATCGGCAAAAGGGGCACCGAGCTGGTGTAACTGGCTTGGCTGCTGCTGGCGGAGTGATGAAAGACGTATTACCTGGTACAGGTGATTTGGGTAGGGTTGAAAGGGTGGGGCTTGTAGTGCGGTCGCGATGTCCTGGAAGGGGAGAGTCATGAGCGTCAGGATTGACGTCGGCTCGGAGCGGTGGCGACGTGCCTAGCGTCGGTCGTGCGGATCACGTAGTGGCTGAAGGATCAGATCGTCGCCGGGGGGCGTTGAGGCTGGCGGCAGTGGTGGTGGCGGTGTCGTTAGGCCTCACGGCGTGCGGGGGAGGATCGGCCGGCAGCGGGGAGGCGAGTGCGTCTGCCATAGCGACCACAGCAGTTTCGCCCGCGCCCACTGGGATTCCGTCGGCGACCAAGGGTGTCGGCGAGGTGGGGGACGCTTCGCCGACCGTCACTGTTTATGCCCGGACCGGTGCGCCGGCGGATGAGATTCTCGCTGGGGCCAGCGAAGCGGTGCAGAAGGCGCCGAGCGATGTCCTGTCGACGGTGGCGGGGGAAGTATTGCTGTGGGCGCCGATTCGCGGGCCGGTGCAGTATGCACGCGTCACGAAGTCGAGCGTCTTGACCAAGCAGATGAAGTTGTTCACGGACGACGAGTTGGACGGAGTCACATACTTTGTTGTGGTCCCTTACTGGTCAGAATCAAACTCCAGGTTAATTTATCTGATGGCAACGGCGCGCGCCGCCACCGATCTTCGTGAGGCGCATGACTTCTCGTGGTCAAAGGCTGCCGACTTATCTTCCCTGGGAACGGTTCAGACGCTGACGCAAGCTGACCTGGATTCGGTTTCTGACTGGCGGCCCTTCATGGACAGGATCATGAGCCACTCCGAGATGCGGCCCCACAAATAGCTTGGCCCTGATTCTGGTGGTTATATCGAAAGCGGCTTATCGCGGGCTTTAATTTCTGGGAGGGGATTACTGTGGGTGACAGAGTTGAGGTCGATCCGGCCTCGCTGAACAAGTTCGCAAAGGTTGTCAGTGCACTGGCCGCGGATCATGCTGAGGCGGCGGTGACTCATCCGGAAGACCTTGGCGCGTACTCGGGTGCTATGTTCGTTGAGGCCTCTAATTTCCGTGAGGCGCTCACTTTTGCGGACTATCATAATGAATTGTCGAGATCAATACAGGCAATGCTGGGTGATGCAATTGCTGGATTGGAAAGCCTGGGAAACGGTGCGGAATATTGCGCCGTAAACTACTTGAACAGCGACCAAGGGAATGCTGCAGTGCAGCGTAGAGTGGATAGCGCCTTGGGGCCGGTTCAAGAAAATAATTACGTTGCCCCCGGAAATAGTCCCGAGGAAGTTCTTATTCGCAAGGAAGATATTTACAATAGGCAACATCTGATGCCGGCGACGAAAAACTCCGGCTACGGCGATGATGGCTTCGAACTGACGACCAGTAGCGGCAGGACGATCGACGTAGCACCCGAACCTGACCCTTCCTCCGGCGACTGAGACAGGTGAAACGTGCCGGACCAGAGCGATAACTGGGGCTACAGACTGCAGCAACTGGAAAAGGATGATGTCCAGAGGAGAGGGCAATTTTACAGCAACTCTACTTCTCTCGCTGGACTGGACTGGGGGCGTACTGATTGGTCCTATTCGACCATTGATGAGATCAAGGCCGCCGCTGACGTACAGAACTCTGCCACTCATGCTCAGGCAGCTGCCTCGTGGGGCCTGATCGTAAATATGCTAGAGGGATTAGGTGCCAGCCTGCGTGCAGCCGGCACTGATATGGAAGAGGGCTGGGACCCGTCGGTCACTAAAGCTGCGGCCAGCTTCTTTAATCATGTCGGTGCCAGCACGTGGTCTATGGATGACTGGGCAACTTATGCCCGCGGCAATCAGACGGCGCTGGAGGCCATGGCCGAGGAAGTAAGCACGACGAAGCAGCGCATCAATACGATCTATAAAAATTATCTTCGAGATATTCAAAGCAAGCGGACGGAGATCCAGCGGGTCAGCGCTCTTCTTGATGGAGGACCCGCCAGCGCCAATGGTTCGGGTGGTGGCGATCCTGCTGATAGCCAGGATCAGGTCAATGCGCTAGAAGGCCAGCTGAGAAATATTGTCGATAGCTATACGAAGCAGGCTGCAGTTGCCATGAACGAGCTTGGCGATAGTTATATCGCCAACGCTCATCAACTGAATGAAGGCCATAAGTACCAAGGCCCCACCACGTCCAAGACGGTACCGAACTCATCCGCGAACAACTCCGGTTCGTCGAACAACAACGGATCCGGTGGTAACGGGAACGGCGGCGGTAGTAGCCGTAATAACGGCGGCAACAACGGTGGCACCAACACCCGTCGTACTTTGAGCAAAACCCCGAACGACACCAAGACCCGTAATTCGGACCCGACTGACCGACCCCGGCCGTCCACTGATGACGGCACTGATACCTCGAAGGGTGACCCGAAAGATACTGGGGGCACTGGGGGTACCGGTGGGACGGGCGACACTGGGAGCACCGGAGATTCGGGCAACACGGGTGGCAATGGTGGATCCGACGGGACCGGCGGTACGGACGGAACCACAACTCCCGGAACTGTCGTCGGTCGCCCGGGCGCTACTGGCGACGGAACCGGTACGGGGACCGGGACTGGCACCGACACGGGTACTGGAACCGGTACGGGTACCGGGAACAGCACCGGCACGGGTACTGGGTCCGGCACGCCGCAGACCTCTCATCCCACGGTGATTCGAGGTAATCCAGCGTCTCCGGGTACCCCGACGGGTCCGGGTTCCACGCCCTCCAGCAGCAATCCCACTACTCGTTTCGGTACGCCTACGACCTTCGATCCGGACGGTGCTGCCGGACGTCCGTCCGCGTTCCCGTCGAATCCGGCCAGTGGTGTGCCTGGTTCGCCGATCGGTCGAGGTGGGGGGACTAGCAGTGGTTTTCCCGGTGGTCCGGGTGGCCGGTCTGGACTGCCGGGTGGCGCCGGTATGCGTAACTCATTGCTGGGACGCTTAGGTGGCGGCGGTGGTGGTGGTACGTCATCATTCCCGTCCGGTGGCGGGGGTACGCGGGGGATCAATTCGATGCGCGGTGGCATCGGTTCCGGTGGTAGCCCGGGTGGTGGTGCCAGCGGGGTTCCCGGCGCTGGTGGCGGTGCCGGCCGTGGGATGTCGGGCTCGGGTGGCGGTCCGAACGGTCGTGGCATGCCTGGTGGCCCTGGCCAGAATGGCAAGGGGAACAACGGTTTCGGTGCCGGGCGTAAGGATGGCCGGCGGCTTGAGGATGATGAGGATGCCAAGAAGGGTCCGAGTTATCGCGAGGACAGTGCGGAGTATCTGGGTGACATGCCGGAGATGCCTCAGCAGTTGCTGGGTCCGGCTCGTCCGAGGGTGGAGCCTGGTCGTCGTACGGGGTTCAGTCTTGGTCGGTTGAGTAAGAAGCGCCGGGTGGAGGAAGAGCTCGAAGGGCGTCGTTCGCGTCCGCAGCACGACGAAGAGCTGCTCATCGTTCCGATGGAGAGCAAGCCCGACCTGACCGGGCGGCGGGCGTTCGGGGGTCTTGAGATCGAGAAGGCGGCCGCGGTGGGTCTGCCTGAGCTGCTCAAGGGCGGCCACGCTGCTCCTGAGGTGGTGGCGCCCGAGGGTGCTCGTCGTGCTGTGCGACGTGGTGAGAACGTGAGTCCCGAGTCGGAGCAGTGGCAGGTGGATGTTCCTGATCGGATCGTCGCGGCCCAGGAGGAGGCAGCACAGCATCGGGGGCGTGCCCTGGCGGCGGAGAACCGGAATCCGGGTGCACCGAGTGCTTGAGAGAGTGGGGATCGCGCCTATCGACACGCGCCGTGCTCTGACAGCCGAATGCCGAATCAGGGAAGTGTCCTGTCTAGCTCACTGACCGGTTGCCGGCAGTGTTCTGGCGACCGGGGTATCCAGAGTGCTGGCCCCACCGGCGATCGGGACGTCGTGGCCCTGGCCCCTTTCCCTGAGAAGACCTGGCCCCAGATCAAGGCCGACATCACCCGGATCGCAGCCGACTACGGATTCACCAAACTCTCGGTCATTCGTGAAAAATTCGAGCTCACGGCAAGAGCGGACCGTCGCTGGAGAGGTTTGAGGGCTGCGTCGTTGGCGGCCGTGGTGATTCTGGCAGTTTCTGCGTGTGGGGGTGTGTCGGAGGGCGGAGCTGGAAACAGGACGTCGACGACGGCAACTTCTTCCTCTTCTGCCACCAGAGCCGCCTCGGCGACATCATCCCCTGGCGGCGTTGAAGGGGCATCGCCGACTGTCACGCCTTACGCCCATACCGACGTTCCAGCGGACCAGGTTCTCGCCGATGCGAGCGAAGCGATGCAAAGAGCACCGAGAGATGTGCTGTCCTCGCTTGCCGACGAAATATTGGTGTACAGGTCTGTACGTGGGCCAGTGCGGTATGCGCGCGTGACAAAGTCGAGTGTCTTGACCAAGCGAATGAAGTGGTTCACTGACGAGGAGCTGGATGGTGTGAGTTACCTCGTTGTGGCGCCCTACTGGCAGGACTGGAACGACAGAATTTCGTACCTTCTTGTGACAGCGCGTAAGGCCACCGACCTCCGTGAAGCTAATGAAACATCACACCAGGTGCCTGCCGATCTGTCGTCTCTGGGTAAGGTTCAGACGCTGACTCAAGACGATATTGACTCAGTGTCTGATTGGCGTCCTTTTATGGACAGGGTTGTAAATCCCTCCGAGTTGCGGTCGGGCGAAGGACCTTGAAGCGAGGCCAAAATAGCGAACTGTTCGGAAGCGGGCTCGGCATCGTCGTCTGACGGAAACGTTTGAAGGTGTGGCGGTATAACGGGTTGGGAAGATAGCCACAAACCTTGGGAGGGGAATTTTCATGGATGACAGAGTTCAGGTCGATCCGCCCTCGCTGACCATGTTCGCGAAGGTAGTTAAAGCTCGTGCGGCAGAGCATGCAGAGGGGGAGAGACACACCTCGAGGATCACTGCATATTCGGGTGCCCATTGGTGCGGGCGCGACGGTCTGAGAGGAGAAAGTCATGAGGGCCAGGGGTGACGTCATCTCGGGGCGGTGGCGATGTGCTTAGCGTCGGTCGTCATGTCCAGCCGGTGACCGCGCGTCGGGTGAACAAGCACCGGGCGGCGTTGAAGGCGGCTGTAGCGGCGGTGATCGTGGTGCTGGGGGGCTCAGCTTGTGGGGGTTCGTCAGGGGCGGGTACCGCAACGGGGGCGCCCAACTCGGCGACAGCGACCCCTGTGCCCTCGAGCAGCGGAGCCTCCGGAACTTCGGCTGCTGATGAGCCCCAGGGGGCGTCGCCGACTGTCACGGTTTTCGCCCGTATCGACGAGCCGGCAGACGAGGTTCTCGCTGGTGCGAGCGAGGCCATACAGAAGACGCCGAGCGATGTGATGTCATCGTTGGCCGGGGAGATATTGCTCTTTCGGTCAATGCGCGGACCTGTGAAGTATGCGCAGGTTACCAAGTCGAGTGTCCTGACCGGACGGATCGAGTGGTTCACCGACAAGGAACTGGACGGGGCTACTTATCTTGTCGTGGTACCGACTTGGGAGGAGCGGAACGACAGGATGTCTTACTTCCTTATTACTTCTCGCGCAGCTACCGACCTTGGTTACGCCAATTTTATCTCGGACCTGGTCCCGGCCGATCTGTCCTCCGTGGGGGAAGTTCATTCGCTAACTCAGGCGGACCTGGAATCAGTGTCTGATTGGAGGCCCTTTATGAATAGATCTATAAGGCCGTCCCGTATACGGTAATGACTCGCCTCCGGGGTACGGTAATGCCGCGCGGCGGCGTTCGGAAAAAGGGGTACCGAGCTGGTGTAACTGGCTTGGCTGCTGCTGGCGGAGTGATGAAAGACGTATCACCTGGTACAGGTGATTTGGGTAGTGTTGAAAGGGTGGGGCTTGTAGTGCGGACGTCATGTCCTGGGAGGGGAGAGTCATGAGCGTCAGGATTGACGTCGGCTCGGAGCGGTGGCGACGTGCCTAGCGTCGGTCGTGCGGATCACGTAGTGGCTGCAGGATCAGATCGTCACCGGGGGGTGTTGGGGCTTGCGGCAGTGTTGGCGGCGGTGTCATTAGGCCTCACGGCGTGCGGGGGAGGATCGGTCGGCAACGCCGAGGCTAGTGCGTCTGCCCTAGCGACCACAGCAGTTTCACCTGTGCCGACAGAGGCTCCGTCAGCGACCAAGGGTGGCGGCGAGGCGGGGGACGCATCGCCAACCGTCACTGTTTACGCCCGGACCGGTGCTCCGGCGGATGAGATTCTCGCTGGGGCCAGCGAAGCGGTGCAGAAGGCGCCGAGCGATGTCCTGTCTTCGGTGGCTGGGGAAGAGTTGCTGTGGTCGCCGATTCGTGGGCCGGTGCAGTATGCACGCGTCACGAAGTCGAGCGTCTTGACCAAGCGGATGAAGTGGTTCACTGATGAGGAATTGGATGGGGTGACGTATCTCGTCGTTGTGCCGTATTGGGAAGAGCGACACAACAGGATGTCCTATCTCCTGGCGACCGCTCGTTCGGCTACCGATCTTCGTGACGGCCATGACTCCGATGATTTGGAACCTGCCGATCTATCGTCCTTGGGGGAGGTCCAGACCTTGATGCAAGCCGACCTGGATTCGGTATCCGATTGGAGGCCCTTCATGAACAGGGTAATGAATCCTTCAGAAATTCGTTAGAGCTAATTTTCCCATTTAGAATCTTACGTTTGAGAGTGGCCGGGGCTTGGTCGCAAAACTTAGGGAGGGGATACGTATGTCGCATACGGCGTGTGGCGGCGGAAAACCTCCGGAAACCAGTACTGCATCTATTCAAACTGCGACAAGGGTCAGTCGTCCAGCGCCACCGCTAGCATTCCGGCAACGGCCGGATTGCACGTTTGGGAAGAATGAAATCATTGATGCGAGAATCCGTTTCCATGAACTTGCCTATAAGAAGCATGGCCGTACTAATTGGCCTCGCTGTCGCTCTCGGTGGGTGTACGCAGGGAAGCGCGACCAGTCACGGCGGTGCTGAAAGTAGCGAAAGCCCTGCGGGAAGCGTCGCGGCTACGACCCCGACTCAGTCCATCGAAAAAGTCGAGATACCGGAGCCGGATCCTGGCGCTGTCAGTCTTGTCGAGGCGTCGGGAGTGGGCATCTCTCCGAAGTCTTGGCAGATCGACGTCAAGAAGGGTTCGGTCTGGGTGGCGGTGAATTGTCTTGGTGCTGGGACCGTGAAAGTTTCGGTAGAGCCCACGGCTGAATTCACGATCCCTTGCGAGGAATCGCAGGTCACGCCTTCGCTGAACGAAATCTCTTTAAAGAAGGCCAAGTCGTGGGCTGTCAGCTTCGACCCAGAGCCTTCGGTGACTTGGGCCGCGCGGATTTGGCAGTGAGTCAACTGGGGCGTAGATAGGTTCCACCCGCACCGGACGCGACGAGCACTGGCATCAGACGGGCAGAAGCGCCCACCTTGGACGTTGAGGTGGGCGCTGGTCTTTGTCCGGGGGCAAAGGGAAAAGCCCTGGGCCCCGCCGGGATTCGTGGGTCTTGCTTAGAGCGCGGTTGCCTCGGGTAAGGTCCTGGGTGCCGGCAGGTGGCTTCGCCAGGCGGTGATGGTGTGTTCCGCGAACTGCAGGAAGTTTTGCAGTGGAGGGTTTTTCTCGACCATCGTGAGACCCACGGCCCGTGTTCCGAGTCGATGAGCTGTGCGGATAATCAGGACCCCGAGGGGTTTTCCGAGGGTTCGGACTTGATGAAGCATCCTCCAAAGACGGCGAGGGTGGTGTTCTTGGCGCTGCGCAGTTCCAGGGTGTTGTCCCACGGGCCGGCGATGACCAATATGAGGTTGCCGGGGGTGTGGTTCTCCAGGGCGATCTCGGTGAACCCGTACTGAGCAGCCACGGTGGCTACCTTGTTCTGAACTTCCGACCAGCGGTCTTCCGGCAATGCTCCCTTGCCGGTACCGACGTCATAGATCGCATAACGGGCATCCGGAACGTCGGTGAACGGCTCACTGCAGAAGCTCTCGCCGCTCTGGCGTGCGCCGTCGTTGTCCCAGGTGAGATCTGGCTCAACGTCTGAGAGCAGATCGCGCACCTCTTCCAGCAGCGCCTTGTAGTCCGCGCCGGCCTGGGCGAAGGAGGGGCGCGCCTGTAGCTGTTTTTGAAGATCCATGTCCGACCTCGCAGAACTTCCTGTTGATCCGCATCCGGTGATCGCCAAGGCGACCAGAACGGAAACCCCAGCCAGCCGCCGAAGAGCGCGGGGTGTCTTTGATCCATGATGGTTTTCGGTCGGATTCCGTTCCATCGCGGCGACTCCTGAGATCATTTCTTCTCGACCGTCTGTTCGGGGTGGCCGGCGATCACGGCAGCCAGGTTGTTCTGGCTCGTGGTGCGATTATTGAGGTATTCGCTGTGGCCGTGCGAAGCTGCCAGCGGTGTCTTGTCCGCACCGGTGCTGGCTCCGGTGTCCAGCTGCACCGTGTCGGCCATGTAGTTCGGGTCGAAGCCCGTGGCCCACGATTCTCCTACGAACCGGTCACCTTGGGCTTGCTCGTTGTAGAGAGTGCCATGAAGCTTTAACTGGTCAACGTTCTCGATGGGGAGGCCTGGAGAGCCGAACACTACCGCGTCATCGATTCCTGACTCCTTCGTCAGGGCTGCACCGGTCACGGCGGATCCGTACGAGTGTCCGAGCGCGACGAGATGAGGATCGTCGGCGCGCGAGACATTGAGGCCCTCGTAGAAATCGGCGAGATCGACACCCGCGGAACGAGCGGTGTGCGCCGACAGCACGGAGTTGCTCGATGCCACGGTGCTCCACTGCGGGGCCTGGTAATCGAGCCAGGTCACCGTTGCCACGGTCGGCTGATCGTCGCTGTCATCACTGCTCGCCGCAATGAATTCGGCCCGCCGTTTCAGCTCGAGCATCTTCTGGTCGTAGCCGTCGAGCTTCGATGTAGTCGTGGTGAAGCCCGGCGTGAAGACGGATACGTTGTCGGCAGAGTCTACGTCACCGGCCGCAATGATAGCTTGAACACGTTCGCCAGGAAGGATTTTCAGTCCGAGAATCTGGCGTTCGAGGAGCGGTGAGGTTTCATCCGAGGTGCTCGCGATCTTGTTCAGTGTTTTCAGTGCTGGCATCACCTCTTCCCGAAGCCATAGGTAACGGGCACTCTTGTCGTCCGTTTCCTCGATAACCCTCTCTGCATCTGGATGTTCAGCAATCTTGGCCTTGAAATACGCGTCGAGTTCGTTGTACTCGGCGGTGTATTGGTCGGTGTAGCGCTTCAACAGTGTTTCATTCGCTTCGTTGCGTAGCTTGGCGCTGAGGCCGTCGCGGTTGGCTATCCATTCGGGGTGGTCCCGCCGAATCCCGTCCTGCTCGGTTTGGGTGAGAGCTGCCCACCAGGCGGCGTTCTGCGCGGGCGTCGCGCTGTCTTGGGGAGGCTTGTAGGGACCGAGCTTTCCTGCTCCGGCCCCATCGCGCTCCGCTTGCCTGAAGTCGGCCGCGTCTCGCTGGGCCAGGCTGCCGCTCAGCACCCCATCGTTCAGCACCGCGAACAGGTCCTGGTCGACGTAGTAAGCGCGACGTACTGCTTCCTCCACGAGCATCAGACACTCGTTGATGGTGCTCTGGCGGTCGGCCAGCGCTGAGTCGACGTCCTGATCCGAGCTGTCGCCCATGACGGTCACACCGCGCTCGTCGTTGACCGTTCCGTCGCCGGCGATCCACAGGCCGTTGTCCGCCGCGTACTCCGTGGCCACCTTCACCGCGTGTTCCACCGAGGCGACAGAGTCTGATGCATCGTGCAAGGCCCGGCGGACGGCTGATACCTCAGTGATGCGGTCTTCCAGGCTTTCCTTCAGAAGGTTCCGCTGGATCCCGGCGAACAGTGCGGCTGCGCCGGTCCACACTCCGAGACCGGAACCGAACATGTCGTATCCGAGCTGGACCAGGGTGTTCTCCGTCGTGTGCAGGCTCTCGGCCTTCTCCTCAAGCGGAGCTGACCTCCAGAGGCTGACCTGCGCCCAGTCCGCGCTCACTCATTGCCCCTCTTGAGCACCGAGAGGTCTAGGTCGGGAACATCGGGGTTCAAGCCGTATGCGCTGGGCGGGCGGCTATTCAGATCCAGGGCAGCTGAGCCCTCCGGCACGAGACCGTATTCCGGGCTCAGCGCTGCATACGCCTGGGCGCCCGCCTCGTCGCTGCTCTCGTATCCGGTCGCAGCGCTGTCGAGCCCTTCACTGAACTCTTGCATGGTGTCGCGCCACAGCTTGAGATCGCTGTCCCATTTGGACGCGACCTGTGTCAGAGCGGCAACGCTGTCGGCTCCCGGGATCTCGTGTGAGGCCGAGGTGAGATCGGCACCTGGGTCGAGCTTTCCCACAACACTGGCGGCCGTTTCGGCCTGACGCGCGCAGACGCGTAGGTCGCTCACAGAGACCTCGAAGTTTTCGGTCATGCTCCCCACCTCCGCTGATCCAAGACCACACGCTATCTACCACTGAGTAGAGGGGGACAACGGTTGATACGGTGACACGGCACACAGAGTGAACTCTCGGCTCAGGCAGCTGAGATATCGGCCCTAAAGGGCCTGCATAGCGGTCGTCCGCACAGCGGTGCAGCACGAGTTCCGCAGGGCTGCCGAGACGCTTGTTCGCCCACCGCGGCGAAGAGAGCTGGAGTGGTGGGAACCGCCGGTCAGGCGGAGACGCTCAACTGTGCCTCCAATTGCCCTGCACTGCTGGGGTGCTCTCTATTGGCGAATTTCTCCCGCAGCGCGGCGCACCCGGATCCGGGTCTCTAGAGCATCCATGCTTGACTGCGATCGTAAGCGGCCGGCACGGGCAAGATAGCGCTTCGCCAGCCGTCGACGTTCCCAAGCGGTCAAGCCATCATTGCCGACTGGCTGAACGAACAGACGGAGCCGAGTGAAGAGCAGGGCAAATGTGCGAGCGGCAAGACGGAGCTTCTTCACGCTCCGAGACTATGCGCTGATGGGATCACGGCGCAGCCGCAACAGAGCGTCAAAGCGGGTATGGATAACATCTTCGAGCAGCTGACCCAAGATGCCGATGAAAGGTGGACTTCCGCGAACCCCCTCGGCCAGCTGACCCGGCGCGTAGGTGCGGTGTTCCTCGTAGTGGGTTTAGCGCTCACGGGCGCCGGATGCTCAGGAACGGTGAGAAAACTCGTGGGCGCGCCCATGACGCAACCAGAGGCCAGGGCTGAGCTCGAGAAGCGCCCCACCTTCGAACAGGCGGAGAAGGACTATCTGGCGCTGGCGAAGGAACTTCGTAAGGTCTTCGACGACCTGGCGCCCGAGCTGACATGGGACGTAGCCAAGGCCAGAGAGATCGAGACCGGCGGATGTCTGTCGCCGTTCGCTCAGATTGATGATGCTGAGCATGCTTGGTACGACGCTGGCCTCGCTACGGGAAGTGCTCCGGATGCAGTCTGGCCACAGGTATGGCAGAAGATCATCGAGGTTGCCGCACAGTACGGCTTCACCAAGATCGTCGTCATAGACGACGAGCCTCAGAACCGTTATCTGGTCATCAAAAACGGTCAGGGTGGCAACATTACCTTGATGGAGGGCGGTAACACGACATTCTTTGTCGAGGGCGCCTGCCATCTCCACGAGGGTCCGGACAACCGACCGTCAAAGACGGAGACCGCCGGCTACTGAACGCTCCAGCGCCCCGCATCGGCTGCGCGTCCCCACGTGAGCGGTGCTCCCCGATGCGGTGATGCGGTTCGTGGTCCTCCGATGAAGGATGCCGGGAGCGAAGCAGCGGGCGACCCTGATGGTGCTCATGCCACCTGCTCGCCCGGCCACGGGGTGCCTGTGCCGGCGGACTGAGGTGCGCCCCATCCTGTGAATCGTCTGAGAAAGTTGCCACAAAAGTCGCCTATGGACGCGTCTAAGGGGCATGAGCGCAAACGACGGTGGATGGCAGGGCGACGAACCGCCCGACCTCGACCTGGATCATCCTGCTGCGGGCGATGCCCCGGTGATAGCCCTCTTTCGGGACGGGCTGCGGTCGTCCCATGGCTCGGTTCCGGACCTGGGGGCGATTGAGCGCCGGGCCCGAAGGCAGCATCGTCGGCGTCAGGCGCTGGTGTCCGGCGCGGTCACCATGGCCGCGGCTGCCGCAGTGACCATGGTGGTCTCGCCGTGGTGGACGAAAGCCGAAGGCCATACCGTGCCGACCCGGCCGACGCCGTCCGCTACCAAGGCCTTGACCGTTCCCCCGCTGACCAAGGCGTCTCTACTACGGCCGGAAGATCTCGCCCAGCCCGCTGAGGGCGGTGCACCATACCTCGACGGGGAAACGTTCGGCCTGGCCGATCTTGACGGTCTTGACGATCCTGAAGACGTCTCCGGTCAGAAGGTCCCGCAGGACGTCTGCGGTGATGCCGAGGTGCTGGATGTCGAGGCTCCAGAGACGGGGTGGAGGCAGACTTACGTCTCGCAGGGGGAGGCCGAGGTACCGGCCTGGATGGTCTCCGAGACGGTGTTGCAGTGGCCCGGCCGGCCAGACCTGGCGACCGAGGTCCACGACCAACTACGGGCAGCATCGGTCGGTTGCGATGCCAATGCCCCGGGAGAGGCTCCCAAGAGGGTGACCTGGTCCGGCGAAGTCAATCTACCGACACTCGAGACGGCGGGAACCAACTCCGAGGGACTGACGCTGGCGAGCGATGTCGTGGTGGTGGGGGACGCCGTGGTGATCCTGAACGTTGGTTCGGCGGCGGGCGACCTGGCCAGTCGAACGTCTGTCAACACGTTCTCCTGGCTCTTCCCGGCGGTCACCCGGCTGGTGGGTGAGGTGCCAGAACCTGGAAAAGAGGGGCCACTGCATCGCCTGTCTGGTGATGGAACGAGCGATCTCCCGAGCGCGACCGGGGCCGTCCAGTGAGGCGCCCCTGGCAGGAGCCGTCGATTGACCGAGCTCCTGGCTTCGAGGAATTCGTGCGGGACAACTCGCCGCGGCTGCTGTCGATGGCCCGGGGTCTGACGCGGTCGAACGCCGATGCGGAAGATCTGCTGCAGGACGTGCTGGCGAAGGTGCTGCTGAAGTGGGACACGGTCAGTGCTGCCCTCAACCCGCAGGCCTATGTGAAGCAGATGCTGGTCAACGCGGCGACGTCGTTCTGGCGTCGGGGGTTTCACCGCGAGTCGCTGTCTGACAGTGCCCTGATCGGGGAACGTCCGGTGCCCGACGAGAGCGGAGTTCTGGCTGAACGGGATTCACTGCTGGCAGCTTTGGGCCGGTTGAAACCGAAACATCGGGCCGTGCTGGTGTTGAGGTACTACGAGGGCCTGAACGACCACGAAATTGCCGCGACGCTCGGCATGGCTCATGCGAGCGTGCGCAGCAACGCCGCCCGAGGATTGGCAGAACTGCGAAAGGCGGGACTACTGAACGAGGCCCGGGTCTGACGGAGGGGGTCAGATCCGGGCCACGGCCCTGGTCAGGGCGATCTGCTACGGCGAGCCCTGACCAGGCGGCCGCCGGGCACGATCGGCCTGGCCGACGTCGTCCTTGACGGCAGAGGCCATTAATCACTCCCTCGAAGCACTCTGCCGACCATGGCCTCCAGATGTCCCTGCCGGCCATTGCCTGCCCGGCGGGGGGCTTCAGCTCGAGGTTTCCAACTCGGCCACATGCCAAAGACTTCGGTGCGTCTTGGCGTCAGTGCCCTTAGCCCACATCACGGTGTCATGTGCAGGATCACCTGCGACGGCGCTGTGTCCTTGGTTCTTGGCCAATGAGAACAGCTTGTGCGTAGGCATGTTCAGGTAGTACTCGGTGGGATCGCCGTTGCCAGAACCGTTGCCCCAGAGAACGCCCGTCTTGGTGAGGGAGAGATTCGCACTGCCTACCTCGTCGGCCGTAACCACAGTGCTCACTTCCTCGGTGGCCAGATCCATGGCAAAGATCTGACCGGGCAGAGACTTTCTGCTCCACCCCTCCTCGCCTACCTCAGGCGAGCGAACTCCCCAGGCAACGTAGGATTCCGATGCCGCCAAGTCGACAATGTCCGACGTCCCGGAAACAGTTCCACGAATGAGGATTTCATCTGATCCATCACCAGACACCGCCATCCGATGAATTTCGTAGGAGTCCGACGTCTCACTCTGGCGGGCCGCATACACCAGATCCCTACCGGCCACGGCCGGCATAACCGCATTCCTTGCCACGGTCTCCACCTTGGACTTCTCTGACAGCTTCGTACGGAGGATGTTGAACTCCCAATCCTCCGCGGTTCCCGGATCGGGATCCGCTGTGATGGCGACCGATGCCGCCCAGTACACCCATTCCCCGATGACTACGGGATACGTGCCACCTGTCACGGTCAGGGGACGCGCATCGCCCTTGAGGATCTGGCTGTGCGCCAGTTCACGGGTCTTCGATCCATCGGACTTGGCGGTTCGCAGACTCCAGTCCAGGAATGCAAGATCCGTGCTGGGGGTTTCTATCCACACGAGATCGTCGCCGGCCTGAGTCGCCCCCATAACCTGGCGTTCTGCCCCCGCCATCGGACCAGCTGTCTCTTTTCCCGTCTTGGCTACGGCGACGAATCCCTTGCCATCGCTCCAGAGGCCGACCCGACTGAATGAACTGAGGGCAGTACCTGCGCCGTTCATTGCGTTCACTTTTGTCTCGGTCGTCAGAAAAGTCGTTTCTGAAGGGATCCCTGTAGGTACAACAACTCGGTCAGCCGTTTCTGCCTTGGGATGCAGGGTCCGCTGAGGCCCTCTGAACTGAGCGGCAGCCGCATCCGAAACTCCGATCATGAAGGCAATTTCTCGGTCGATCTGAATCTGGGGCCGGTCAGGCGATGTCTCAGGACTTGGCGCAGCCGTCGACGCAGAATTGCTCGGGGGTTGCGCCGCTACCGACGACGCCCCCGAGCAGCCTGCAAGCCCGACTGTGCAGCACAAAATGGCACTGGCGAGATGCCGAACGTGGATCAATAGACCATTCCGTTAGCCTCGAGGAAATTGTCAGCGAACTGCTTCGTGTTGTATCGGAACTTTTCGGCCGGCAGATGGCCCCAGGAAACGGAATCGGAGGCTGACGGATCAACGAGCTTCACACTGACCACGTCCGCGGTGTGGCCATAGATAGCGGTCCAGTGTCCGATCGTGCGATCGGACGGATGGTTGTTGTAGTGCAAACCGCCCGCATACTCAACAGCATCGACTGTACCGCCGTGCCCGCCGCTGACAGCGGTAAGAACCGCTGACTGAAAACGAGAACCTGACGGACTGGGTAGTTCGACGAAGAATGTGTCACCCCTCCAACGATTCATGCCCTTGCGCATCCTGAAACTGGCCCAAGTCGTCGCATCGTTCTTCTCCGTGGTCAAGTATTCATCTCGTGCCAGGTTGGCCTGCGTGAGCGCCAGACCGCTATCGGCACTGTCACCAAAGTTCTTGGCCTTGAGTAGCGCCTGGGCAGCGGCCGGTCCGCAATAGTAGTTCTTGGCCTGAGGATACTGAGCCATCGATATAGTGCGCTCGGGCGCGTCCACAGCTCTGGTAGAAACCCCGTCGGAGTTGGTGCTGGAACCACCGGGCCGGGCTGCCTCAAGTAGTGCCGACTCCGTATCTTCGCTCAACGCTTTGGTGCCGAAGGTAGCCTGATAGTCGGCCAGCATCTGCGCAACGCTCTTTGACACCCTCGCCTGGGAACCGGTCCCCGTCGCAGACACGAAAATGGCCTCAGACAGCGCTAGCTTTGCTTCCGCCTGTGCTCGATCTTCCTTCGCACCGGGCTCCGAAAGGTCTGGCCAGGTGTTGGGCTCACTAATCCCGCCTGCGGTATCACCCGGCTCTTCGAGGACATCAGCATGGGCCGAACCACCAGCCCCGATGGTCAGCCCCACGCCAAGAACACTCACGGCCGCACCAGCAATAAGCCTACGCATATCCAGCAACAACTCCCCATGATCGAGCCGACGAACGTTGGGCGAAATGGAACCACCCGGCGAAAATGGACATTACTGGTCTACACAGGCGAGTCATAGGGTCTTGGGGTTTTGTGAAATTCGCAATCTTCGGCTGACATCGCTATCCCAGCGCGAACGGTGGTGCTATCGCGTAAGTTCGCGTCGAACCCCCCGTTTTCCGATGCATCCAGCGCGTGAAACTTTTGATGACAGTTGCACGAACGTGGCATGACAAGTTCGCACAATTGAGATTCGCGTCCTTTGTTGTATGGGGAAGTCGACACCCTCGAATGAGCAGTGACCCGTTGCGGGGCTCCAGAGCGAATCTGCTCGAGCCATCGACACTTCCCAGGTCAGAAACCTTTTCGTCGCCTCAGTCCGGGCATATCCTCCAACTGCCGTCCCGTGAACCGGGCCGTCGACCATTGATTACGGCATGGGGGCTGTTCCGGCCCGCTGCGAGATGATGGCAGCGGACGCCCACATCAGGTTGTGGTGTATGCGAGCGCTCCGGTGCGGAGACCTTCACGCTGGAGCGCTCGCATGCAGCTCAGGAGGTTTTTTGGCTCTAGAAGTGCTGGGAGGACAGGTTCATGCAGAGTCCGCGGCGAGGAGCGCTCGCACAGGGGTGGAATGCTGCAGGTCAGCAGGGTGATATCGGTCGAGCCCTCGCTCCGCCCTTCGGGGACGGACTTCGTTGAGGGACCAGAGCCTCACCCACATCTCGGGGGTCGAGCACTCCTCGCTCCGCCCTTCGGGGACGGACTTCGTTGAGGGGGGCGACCACGCTCATCACGTTGCTGGGCGTACCGGCTCGCTCCGTCCTTCGGGGCCGGACTTCGTTGAGGGGCGTTGCGGACGTTCCAGGTGAGGGCGAGGGTCTTGCTCGCTCCGCTCTTCGGGGACGGACTTCGTTGAGGGATTACCTCGGCGCTGCTGCGTCGGCCAGCGAAAACCACTCGCTCCGCCCTTCGGGGACGGATTTCGTTAAGGGGAGCTTCACCTGCACGAGATGCGCGATGCCCACCCGACTCGCTCCGCCCTTCGGGGACGGACTTCGTTGAGACGATGACAGTCGTCGGTCTAAAGACAGCTGGTACCTCCTGGCTTGGCCTTACCGGGATAGCCAGGACGTGGAGGCATCCCCAAGACCCGATGCCCCAGGGACAAAGCTTGGGGGTGGTCCCGGATGTGCCATGGTCTGTCGAGATGTCCTCGCATCGGCGGTTTTGAGTGAGCCGGCGAGATTGTCGGTGGGCCCGTGTACGTTGCATCCAGCTTGCTGAGTGACGGTAACGCGGACTGCGAAACCGCTGTTCAGGCGCTCTTTTCCGTCGGCACAGTCGGTGGAATCAGATTCCGGATCTTGGCTCGGGAGGTTGGCGTGGCCCTGGACTTCACGTCCTTCGTGCAACGCGCTGAGTGCAACGAGGATGCAGTTCCCTACGATTACCAGTGTCGACTTGCAGAAGAAGGCCTACCAGAACTGCTTTCGGTTCCGACGGGAACGGGCAAGACGCTGGCCTCGGTGCTGCCCTGGCTCTACCGCAAGCGTTTGCATCCGGAGGCGGCGGTGCGCGATGCCACCCCGCGCAAGCTGATTCTTGTCCTGCCCCAGCGGTCCCTGGTGAATCAGACGCATGGCGTTGTCGACCGCTGGCTGAACAACCTGCACGATCAGCTGGGCTGGGCGCCTGTGGCGTTGCACCAGCTCATGGGCGGAGAGTCAAGCGACGATCGGGCGTGGAAGGTTGATCCGGCCGCGGATGCCGTCTTCGTGGGCACGCAAGACATGGTTCTCTCCAGGCTGCTGATGCGCGGATATGGGGAAGGGCGCACGGCCTGGCCGATGTCGTTCGGATTGCTGCACACAGATGCGCAGTTCGTGTTCGACGAGGTGCAGTTGATGGGGCCTGGGCTGGGCACATCGATCCAGTTGGAAGGCCTGCGGCGCAAGCTGGGCTCGGCGCTTCCGTCGACCACGATGTGGATGTCCGCGACGCTGCGCTCCGACCGGATGGCGGGGTTGCCGGACTACCCCGACCTGCTGAGCAGCGCCCGGCGCGTCGAGCTGTCGCCGGCCGATCGGAAAGGGCCACTGAAGAAGCGTCTTGAGGCAACGCGGCACGTGAGAGAGCTGGTGCTCACGGCCACGGAGGCTAAGAAGTATCCCGAGGCGCTGGCCGGGCATGTTCTCCGGCACCAGGTCAGGGCCACGCGCACCATCGTGCTGCTCAACACGGTGGAGCGGGCACGGCAGGTGCATGCCGAGCTTCAGAGGCGGATAGGGGAACTTCCCCACCAGGAGCAGCCGGGACTGGTCCTCGTGCATTCCCGCTTCCGCCCGCTCGACCGGGCGCAGAAGACAGCAGAGCTGCTGCAAGACCCCGGAGAGCAGGGCACCGTCGTGGTGGCCACGCAGGTACTCGAAGCCGGCGTCGACGTCACCAGCCAGACCCTCATCACCGAGGCAGCGCCCTGGTCGTCGGTGGTGCAGCGGGCCGGGCGCTGCAATCGCGCAGGTGACGACGACGGGGCCGCGCTGTGGTGGGTCACGCCACCGGGTAGGGCCGGGCATCACCCCTACGAAGAGGCCGATCTCAAGGCCAGCGCCGAGTTTCTGCGGAGCCACGAAGACCAGCACCTCACCTCGACGCAGCTTCAAGAGGCCCAGGTCGATGAGCACCTGCCGCTGTACTCGGTGCTCCGCCGGCAAGACCTGATCGATCTGTTCGACACCAGCCCTGACCTGGACGGCAACGACATCGACGTTTCCCGGTGGGTGCGGGACGCGGACGAGCGCACGGTGGGAGTTGCCTGGCGGGATCTCGAGGCGCAGCCGTTGTCGAATGATGAACGCGCGATGCACCGCAACGAGATCTGTCAGGTTCCGGTCGGGCAGCTGCGGTCGCTGCTTGCCGGTCTGCGCAAGGCCGGGCGCATCAAGGGGGTTTCCGCGTGGGTGCGTGATCAGGCGATCGGCGAATGGCGCCGGGCCACCGATGACCAGATCAGGCCCGGAGCCACCCTCGTACTGGACACCAGGTACGGCGGGTACACCGCCGAGACCGGGTGGGATGCCGCGTCCCTCATTCTTGTGCCCTTGGTGCCCACCACCCCACCGACGCCCCCTGAACGAACCTGCTCAGAGCGAGTGACCCTGGCCCAGCACGGCGCTGACGTGCGCCGGAAGGCCGATGCGCTGAGAACCATCTACGAGTCCGGCGCCGATCTGTCGCCCGACCACTGGGCCGCAGTCGTGCTGGCGGGGGAGAAGCACGACATCGGTAAGGCCCATGATGCGTTCCAGGCAGCGCTGGGCGAGCACCTCCCCGAAGAAGCAGACCGCACCTTGCTCTGGGCCAAGTCCGGCAACCGCGCCCGGCTCCGATTCCGTGACGGTCGCGCCGGGCTGCGGCACGAGCTGGTGGGCGCCCTGATGCTGCATGACACCGGGCCGGAGTCCGATCTGGTCGCCTACCTGGTGGCCGCGCACCACGGCCAGGTGCGGCTGGGCATCAACCCCATCGCCCGGCAGAGCGTTCACCATGGCGACCAGGTTCCCCAGATCGCTCCTGATGGCCGCGCGCACGACCCGGTCGAGATCTCCACGAGCGCGCTCAAGATCGGCGGTGATTCCTGGACCCAGCGCAGCTGCCGGCTGCGCGACCGCCCCGACCTCGGCCCTTTCCGCCTGGCCTTTCTGGAAGCCCTGGTCCGAGCCGCGGACTGGCAGGCCAGCCAGGAATACGACAAGCCGGAAGCCGGAGGAGAGTGACGTGAGCACCATCCTCAAGGGCTGCCGCAGCGACACACTCGGGGGCTACCTGCAGGCTCTGGGTGTCTGGCGCGCCGTCGTTCGCCTCATCGATCCTCAGGCCCGGGCGGCCTGGCCCGATGGCCGGTTCACCCTCTTCACCGAGTCCCTGCAAGAACCAGAAGAGCTCGCCGAACGGTTGGGAGCGGTCTACGAACCCCTGCCCCTGGTCTCGCCGTGGAACTCCGGCTCCGGATTCGCTCGTAACGGCAAGAGCGCCGAGGCCGAACGCAGCCTGCAGAAGGTGCTCGACAGCGACGACCCCCGCCTGGCTCAGCTCAAGAGCGCGGTGCAGACCGGATTCGACATCGTCCGCGCCGGTCATGCCCGTGGGTGGGCCGGTGCCAACGGTGACCTGTGGGACAAGGCCTACAAGGCAGAGATCATGACCCTGTGCCGCAACCTGCTTCCCGACGAGAGCATCGCCTGGCTCGACGCTACTGCCGCAGCGGCCCAGAACAGCTCCGGCGAAGCAGCGCTCGCGTTCAGCCGGATTCTCGGCACCGGCGGCAACTTCGGTCGCCAGGAACTGCAGGCCAACTACATCGACCGGGCCCTGACCGTTCTGGCCGGCGACATCCAGGGCCGATCGCCGCGCCCGGTCTCCGGCTGGCTGCTCCAGATGCTGACCGGCCGCGAAGGGCTGCCGTATCTGCGGGAGGCGGTCGGCCAATTTGATCCCGGCCGGGCCGGGGGAGTGAGTTCCAGCGGCGGGGAAGACCTCGACAAGGAGGGCTTCCTCAACCCCTGGTCGTTCCTGTTCATCATCGAGGGCGCCCTGTTCTTCACCGCTGGCGTCGTACGACGGCAGGGCACCCTCAACACCGGCACCGCACTGCCGTTCCAGGTGAGGCCGGCGAACATCGGCTACGGCACCGCGGCTCCGCTGGAAGACGTGAAAGCCGAACTGTGGCTGCCCGAATGGGACGAGTCCGCCGGCATCGAAGAGATCACCCAGATCTTCCGTGAGGCACGCTCCCAGTGGAACGGCCGCACCGCCGGCACCGGCCTCGACCAGGCGCGAGCGCTGTCCAGCCGGGGAGTGGCCCAGGGCCTCACCCGATTCCGCCGCGTCGTGGTCGCGGAACGCTTCGGGCAGAACCCCTTCGCCGTGGTGGTCGACACCGTTCCCGTGCAGCACCGCTCCGGCGTTCAGCTCACGCAGGGCCTCGACCGATGGCGGCAGCAGCTCCGCTCGCTGACGCATGCGCCGCAAGAAGTGCAGAGAGGCCTTCGAGCAGTGGACGCGTCGATCCTCGCCTTCTCGCGAGGAAAACCCGGCGCGATCATCGACGTGCTGTGCACCGTTGCCCGGCTGCACACCACGATCTCCCGCTCGGGAGCAGTGCGTGCAGTGGTGCGGCCGCTGATTCTGCGCGATCTCACCGGGTGGGTCGCAGCAGTGTTCGAGAACTCTCCCGAACAGGCCGCCGGCGCAGAGTTCCGGATGGCCCTCGCCTATGCCTCCACCTACGAGACGAAGTCGGCAGCGATATCGCCGCTGCGCTGTCTCCTCTCGGCAATCGAGCCGACCCAGCCGACTCAGGGCAGTGGGAAGGGACCGCGAGCGCGGGTGCGGCTGGCCTGGTCGAATCGTCCACCCTTGATCGAAGCGCGGGACATGCCGACCAGGCTGGGCCACGTGCATCGTCGGCTCGCGCACACACCCCTCCCCGACCCGCTCGTCCACAGTGACAGGCCGGCCGTTCAGGGCCGGATCACCCGGTGGCAGGGAAGTACCCCGGTCTCTCCGCACGAACTGATTCGTTTCGTACAGGGCAATTTCGATGACGATCTGTTCGCGCAGCTCCTCACCGCTCTGCTGCTCTTCGCCTGGACCTCAGAAGATCGGGAAAACACAGCCCGAATGGTGGACGCGTCGGGTGACCGCACGCGAGAGGCACACCAGAGGTGGTGGCCGCGTCCGTTGGCACTGCTCTTGCCGTTCTATGCCTTCGGCCCTCAAGAGATGCTGCTGAGACCGGATCACACCTGGCCGGCCCGCCTGTGCGCGGGACGGGTGAACGACGTGAGCCGTGAAGCCCATCGGCGGTTGCGGATCTCCGGTGCGGGTGTGCCCCGGGAGACAGACGCCTTCGCCGCGCCCACAGCTGATGGCAAGGGGGGCGTGCGTCTGGCCGCTGCTTTGTTCGCTCCCGCGACCAGCGGGGCCTACCGAGAAGCCCTTCAACAGATCGTGCCTTCGTTCAAACGAGAGGATTCTCAGGAATGAGCACCACCTCAACGGTGAAGCGTCACGTGTTCGATGTGGCGCTGCGCCCGGTTCTGGGCTCGACCTTCCAGCCCACTGGCTTCCCCGACCTCGGTGCCGCGACGTTCGATCGTCCGATCCGGATCGGCGCCGAGCTGAAGACGCAACAGTGCCTGATCGTGGAGTCGGTGCAGTCGATGGCCAACAGGCTCGAAGGAACCGGCTGGGACGATGCCGCCCAGGCGCCGGTCGAGCTGCTGAATGGCCTGCCCTACATCGAGATCCGCCGGGCACCCGCCACCGACGAGTCCGACTACCTCACCAGCAGCCGTACGGAAGCCCACCGCATCTTCTCCGCGTATGTGCGGGACAGCGACTGGGACGGCCGCAGCGGTGACGCCGTTCTGCTGGAGAAGATCGGCGTCAAGGCCGAGACTCCGCTGGACTACCGGGCTGTGGCCGCCGCAGTGCTGGCGATCGACCCGTTCTCCCTACTGCACGGTGTTTTCTTCGCCGGCAGTTCCAAGGGCAAAGTCAGCCGGCGGGCCAACTGGCCGACACAGCCACGCATCACCCGGGCCATCGGCGCCGTGATCGAGGCGCACGATGTGGCCGAGGTGGCTTCGGGAGGCCGTAAATCGGACCTCGTGCGGCACAGCCTTTCCGACGAGACCGCGTCGTCGCTGGGTGGCGCGAACGAGGGATACGGCTCGATCCCGTTCCACCGCGTCGAGTACACCGCGGCCAGCATCGTGGCCTCGTTCGTGGTCGACGTGGAACTGCTGCGTTCCTACGGATTGCCGGCCGAAGCCACTCACCTGCTGGAGACTCTGGCTCTGTGGGAGATCCGGACGCTGGTGGACGGCGGCCTGCGCCTGCGCACCGCCTGCGACCTCGAGCTGGTCGACACCGAGATCCGCGACCGTCGCGACAACGAACTACCGTCGCTGGACACGCTGACCGCACAACTGCGCAAGGCCATCCCGGCCGCAGCAGCGAGTCTCGGAGACGGCGCCCCCATCGTCGTGCACTGGAGCGGTAAGAAGTGAGCACCACCGTCGCCGTCCGCTTCACCTTGGGCCGCTACCACGCCACACCTTGGAACGCCCACGTGAACGAGGGCCAGGTCGAACTGCCCCCGGCCCCCTGGAGAATCCTGCGGGCTCTCTATGCCGTGTGGAAGGAACGCCAGCCCCAGCTGAACGAGCAGGTGGTGCACGAGCTGCTGGCCGAACTGGCCGATCCGCCGGAGTACCTCGTTCCCGAGCACTTCATCGCCCACACCCGGCACTACTACCCCGACCGGGCCTCCAGCAGCGACAAGAAGTCGACCGACCGCACCCTCGACGCCTTCGCCGCGATCGACCCCCGCGAACCCCTGCTGATCACCTGGCCCGTCGACCTAAAGCCCGAGCATCACCAGGCGCTGGTCACCCTGTGCGAGTCGTTGCCCTACCTGGGGCGGGCCGACAGCCTCTGCACCGCGGAAGTGCTGAACAAAGCGGCCGAGGCGCAAGGAGAGCTCTGGGTGCCCGAAGAGACCCTGGCCCATGACACCGACCTGACCCACACCGACGAGAAACACCTCCTGGCCCCGGAACAACCACTCAATATCGACTCCCTGACCACGAGAATCATCAACCACCGCACCAAGGGCCTGCTCTACCCGGCCGACTCACGCCAGATCAGCTACCGCAACGCGCCCCCGGACACCTCCCGTGCCCCCGCGCCCCAGACAGGCGCGGCCCCCACCAACCCGGCCATCACCGTCGTGCGCTTCCACGTAGCCGAACCAGGCCGGCCCGCCTACCTGGACACCGCCCTGATCACCGACCTCCTGCACGCCGCAGCCGCCAAGAAGCTCGACGGCGTCCGCGAAAAAGACCATCCCAGCAATCTTCTTGGCCTGGACAAGGAGGGCAAGCCGCTGAAGGGCACCCACCAGCACGCCCATATCCTCACCGTCCCCGACGCCCACCGTCGCATCGCCCAGATCATCGTCTGGTCACCCGGCGGCCTGGCCGACGACGAGGTGAAAGCCCTGACCCGCATCCGCAAGCTCTTCTCCCACCAGAACGCCCGACTACGCCGCCCCACCGAGGTCCTCGTGACCGCCGTAGGAGGCAACGAACTCCTCCCCCCGGAATGGACCGGCACCAGCCGAACCTGGATCAGCAGCACCCCGTACATCCCCACCGGCCACAGCAAGAACGACCCCGTACGCCACGCCCTGAAACGCCTGCGCACCGACCTGAACTACGTAGCGCCCGGCCTGGGCGACTCGATCAAAGACGTGTCACTCATCAGCCGCTCCACCACAACGCCGGACAACGAGCGCCCCGCCGTCATGGGCGTATACCAACGACTGCCCCAACGACGACAACGCGGGCCACACGTCGACGCGCAATACCTGCGAGTCGAGTTCACCGACGACATCACACCCGCCCAGCAAGGCCTGCTCGTCGCCGGCCAGCTCTCCCACTACGGCATGGGGTTGTTCCGACCCCTTCCAAGATGATGGAGATGGACGAGCGGATGCCCGCACCAGTTCGCCGTGCCCGCGAGCGCTCCGGTGGCGAAGCCCTCACGCTGGAGCGCTCGCGCCCAGGTCAGGAGGCCTTTTTGCGATGGACGAGCTGGACACACAGCTTCAGGCTGAGCCACATTAAAGGAGCGCTCGCAGATGGAGATGACGCTGCAGGTCAGCGGGGTGAAAATGGTCGAGCCCTGGCTCCGCCCTACGGGGACGGACTTCGTTGAGGCTGGATTGAGATACCGCCCACGGAGAACGAACTCGGTCCTGGCTCCGCCCTACGGGGACGGACTTCGTTGAGGCCCGGAATCCGAAAGTGCCTGGGTCACCACGCGCCTGCTGGCTCCGCCCTACGGGGACGGACTTCGTTGAGGCCACGGTGAGACGGCGATGTGGAGGAAGCTCGATACGCCTGGCTCCGCCCTACGGGGACGGACTTCGTTGAGGCGCTGCTGGGGGCCCTGGTCAACGCAGCGACCAGACCTGGCTCCGCCCTACGGGGACGGACTTCGTTGAGGCGCGTTCCTGGTGACCACGGGCTGCGTCACGGTCTTGCTGGCTCCGCCCTACGGGGACGGACTTCGTTGAGGCTCGCGTTGCTTGATCTCGGTGGCCGTCGCCGCCGCGCTGGCTCCGCCCTACGGGGACGGACTTCGTTGAGGCTGCACGACGATCGCGCCGGCCTCGAGCGTGGTGCCCGCTGGCTCCGCCCTACGGGGACGGACTTCGTTGAGGCGATCTCGAGCCGGGCACCTGTGACCAGCGCGCGGCACTGGCTCCGCCCTACGGGGGACGGACTTCGTTGAGGGAAAGGTGTGAAGATGTTAAGGACGCTAACCCGTGCGACTGGCTCCGCCCTACGGGGACGGACTTCGTTGAGGCGCCGAGCCCGATGGTCTACTCGGCGGCAATACGAGGGCTGGCTCCCGCCCTACGGGGACGGACTTCGTTGAGGCCAGATCGACCGAATCCTGGATGGCGTCACGGCCGGGATGGCTCCGCCTTACTGGGACGGACATCGTTGAGGCACCACGATCTGGTTCTGCTCGCGCGGCATGTTCTGCCTCCGATATGCAGCTGGGTCAAGCCGCCTTGTCAGGCCCCACCGAAGACCCGACTCTCCGCTCGGTCGAACGTCCCAACCTCGGGCTTGCGGGTCATGGGCGAGTCGAAATCCGGCACTCTGGGTAGTTGCGGTCAGACGGCCGGTGATAGTGGAGGGGCGTGCAACTGCATTGACCAGGGCAAGCGGACGAGATCTGCACTCACTAACTGAGCGGGAGGACGTCCGTCTCGTACTACCTCCAAAATCGACCGCTCCTGGCATTGCGAGCCTGTTGTTCATGGCAGGCGTGGGCATCCCAGTCAGTTTTCTGGTTTTGGAAGGCTCCCCTCCTGGAGCACCGCCAAGCCTAGTCCCCATCACACTCATCATCCTGGTCGTCGCCGTCTCCCGGCTAGCCACCATCATCTACACCGGTGACCTGCGCATCGTTAGCATCGTCAGCTGGATGATGATTTACATCTCTGGAGCGGTTGTTCCACTCGCTCAGGCTCACGCGAGTTTGTGGCCGGTGACGATTAACATCGAATTTCTGCCCGAAGCGCAGCTCATGATCTTGGCCTGGGCCATCGCGTTCGAGGTTGGGCAGCACTTGCGGTCACGCGAACGTCGCGTCTTCGATGTCACACAAGCGAAGCCAATTTCGCTTTCGCGACTCAAATCTCTGACTATCATTGCCAGTATCATTACGCTGGCCTATATTGCGAAGCTTGGACCTGCATCTTTCTTTCAGTCACGCGCTGACCTGGCTATAGCAATGAACGATTCCGGGATCCGAGGCGGTGGATCCCAGGTGACATCGGCTTTCTTTAGTATGGGCGCGACCGTCCCGGTCTTCATCTGCTTGGTGACCTGGATCGTGATCACTTACAAAAAGCCCGAAAAGCGCAGCGCAGGGATGAAGCTACTCAAACTCTGGCTGCTTGCGTTGAACGTGATTGTGAACAACCCAATCAGCAGTTCCAGGTTCTGGGCGCTCACGATCTTTATAGGATTTGCTTTTGCTATGCCCTGGTTCAAGGCTCGGACGATGCGCTTCATCATTCCCGCAGGTATCATTACGGCCTTAGTGCTCTTTCCCTACAGTGACTATTTCCGAGGCCAGGAGGGTCAAATCCAGGTTGTCGGTGTAGTCGAGAAGATCAGCACCAAAGATTACGACCAGTCGACGATGACGGCGAACGGCATATGGTACGGCGAGCGGTACGGGCACACTCACGGTCGGCAGATCCTCGGCGCGGTGCTATTCGCTGTTCCTCGAACCCTTTGGCCAGGAAAGCCTTTGGACACTGGCGTGATGGTAGGTCAGGCTGCATCTGAACAGATCTATGTCGGCACCACAAACCTGTCCTCTCCCGCTTGGGTTGAAGCGTGGATCGACTTCGGGATGCCCGGCGTAATCATCATCGGTGCTGCGGTTGGTTGGCTGGCACGCCGGGCAGACGAGATGTTTATGGCTGCCCGAGCAAGCGGGCGCGTGACCGTTATTGCGGTGTCATTGCCAATGTTTGCAGGGTTTTCGTTCATCCTGCTTCGCGGCCCTCTCCTGCAATCTATGGGAAGAGTGGCAGGTATGGCACTAGTAGCCTGGTGGCTCGCGGACCGGAAGCTGATGTCAAAAGGCGATCCGGCAGTCGATGGTGAGGCCAAAGAAAGTTCTGACGCAGCACTCACAGGCGTGAGCCGGTAGCACCTAGGTTCTAGCTTAGGGATCTTCCCAGTACTGCGGTGTTAAAGGTCCGAGCTGACGTGACTGAAGATGCACTTCCCCGTCTGTCAGGGTGAGTTGAGGCCAGCGGCTCAGAACAACCCTTTCCCTTGACGGGGCGAGATCCGGAAGTCCTGCGTTGAGTGTCGATGTGTCTGGGCCGGTGGCCCAGGATGGTTCCATGAG